>JARIBO010000024.1 GCA_029257405.1 Caryophanales bacterium | reverse complement strand
TAACCGTGAATCAAATATGACAAGTGCGCTACTTGAAATTGGTTTCGTGGATAGTATGACAGAAGCTCAACAGTTAAAGCGTCCAGCTTATAGAAATCAAATTGCGATTGGTATAGCTAATGGCTTTGATAATTATTATAGATAAGTAAAAACTCACCCTTTTAGTTGAAAGAGTAACTAAAAGGGTGAGTTTTTTATGTGTAATTAAGCAAGCATTAAGAAAAACTTACTTAATATTCAATCCGAAATTATCGGCTACAGTAATATAAAAATCTAGTTTTCTTTTCTCTCTTTTTATTTGAGTTCTTGCATTCATTTTTATAGCTGTTTCTTGATAGCGATTATACTTAAGAGATATAGCATGACTCGCTTTTGATAATTCGTCTAGTTTATCAAATGAGATTAATGAAGTAAAAGTATTTTCATCGATCTCATTAATAGAGAATTGAACGTAATCTATATCATCAGCTCGATTTTTAATTACGATTGCATCTAAATCATTAACAAAATCACCATAAACATTAAAAGTAATTAATACGCCAGTATCCATTTTTAAAGTACTAACGTAAGATGCAATCATTTCAATACGTGCTTTAGAATAATCATCAAAGGGAAGTTTATGATAAGGTAAATTATCTTTTAAAAAGATTTCTTTTTTATCATTGGCCCTATTCCATTTAATTAAAGTAACAATATCGTCAAATCTATTTTCATTAAATAGCCTAACAAGTATTCTTTGCCAGTCAAAATTAAGGTGTTTAGTAAAGTCATAACTTAAATGTTTTGTCGTATCTAAAACTTCAGCGAATTTTTCATAATAAAGTTCTTTATTCTCAGATTTCAAAAAATGGTTACGATTAAATAAACGATTAATACAATCAAAGCCATACAATCTATTTAAAGCCATAGATTCTATATGTTGTGGTAAGTTTTTATCGATAACATATTTAATAAGCGAGATATTAGTATCCGTTTTTTCAAAAATAGTAGTAGTTGTAGTTAAACTTTTATTATCACTATAACGATTAGCATAGTAAATAACATTTTCAGATGTAGAAATTGTGTCACAATTAACTAATACGTCTATAAAAAACATTTTATCTTCAGCAAATTTCATATTAGGAAATGAGATGTTATGCTCCAATATAAAGTCACGTCTCATCATTCTTCCTGTAGGTGATAAATGTTGAAAAAGATGTTTTATTGAAAAGGGAGAAATGGATTCTCGTGTGGCCCAATTATTGTAATGGGCAATCGTAGATTTTGCTTTATCAGTAACTTTTATTGTTTTACCCACGGCATAATTATCATTAGTTTTTTCTAGTAAATTATATAAAGAAAGAATTCCATCCTCGTGAAACCAATCATCTGAGTCAATAAAAGTAAGGTATTTACCTGAAGCTAAAGAGATACCTGTATTTCTTGGTATAGATGGTGCTCCTGTGTTTTTTTCTAAAAATATAGGAATAATATTAGAATGTTCTTTTGCATATTGAAGAATAATAGAGCGAGTGTTATCGGTAGAATAATCATCGACAACTAATAATTCTATTTCAGAAAATCCAATAGATTGATTAATTACAGAATCAATTGTTTTATGAAGCGTTTTTTCAGCATTATATGTTGGTACTATTACTGAAACTTTAGGCTTTTTCAATTTGTTCTTTTGATGTATATAGTACCCATTCTTGTATCTTATTTTTTTAAGAAACTTCTCTTCTTTTCTCAATATAAAGTTAAGTTTATTTAACATATTATCCCTCTTTCAATAGTCAAGTCCATAGTTCTGTGTAAAATTAAATACAATATTTTAACAATTTATTTTCGAATAAAATAGCTTTAATCAAATAAAAATTTAAGAAGGTTAAATTGAATATACTTAAGGTTAGAGCTTGTCCATTCTTCATAAAGATCAATAAGAACTGCACCAATGAAACGATTAAATGTATCGAGTACGTTGTTCTTTCATAAGTTGTTCAAAAAACAGTTGTTAAAAACGTTTTAGATAAATCATCTTTAACAGATTTATCAATTGATTTTGTATTTCTTCAGTTTTAAGGATAAAATTTAGGTAGGTCATATGATTTGTCTCCAAATTCGTTTTTGTCGTTAAAACATTGTATCTCAAAGGCAATCATATGACCTATTCTTTTTACATAATTATATGGACTTTATCCTTTCAACTATAAAGCATTTCATTATATCTATTTTAAAGTATAAATATAAGGAGTCAAGTCTTCTTTGAAATGTATTTACAAAAGTGTTATGATGCTACCGTATGACTATATAATGTAAATTATATCCATATTAATGAAAGGGTGTTTATATTGATTTATGCTGGAATATTAGCAGGTGGTCAAGGAACAAGAATGGGAAACGTTCCGATGCCAAAACAATTTTTATTATTAAATAAAAAACCAATTCTTGTACATACAATTGAAAAATTTATTTTAAATGAATCTTTTGCCAAAATTATTATTGCAACGCCAAAAGAATGGATTAATTATACAAATGATATTTTAAAAAAATATCAGATTGATATACCTCGTGTTGTTGTTATAGAAGGTGGTAGTGAAAGAAATGATACGATTATGAATATTATTTCATGGATTGAAAAAAACGATGGTTTACAAGATGACGATATCATAGTAACGCATGATGCGGTTCGCCCTTTTTTAACACATCGTATAATTGAAGAAAATATTGAGATGGGTCTTAAGTATGGTGCTGTAGATACTGCAATAGAAGCTGTTGATACAATTGTTGTTTCAGAAGATGGGAATTATATCAATGATATTCCTAAAAGAGAAACGATGTACCAGGGTCAAACACCACAAACATTTAATGCAAAACAGTTAAAAGATTTATATGCAGAGTTGTCCGAGGAAGAGAAGAGTATTTTAACAGACGCATGTAAAATATTTTCTATTAAAAATAAAAAAGTAAAACTCGTAAAAGGTGAAGTCTTTAATATTAAAGTTACGATTCCTTATGATTTAAAAGTAGCAAATTCGATTATTCAAGGAAGTATAGCAAATGATTAATCAAGTATATCAATTAGTTTCCCCAAGACAATTCGAAGTGACTTACAAAGATAAAGTTATTATGTCAGATAAAGTTGTTGTACGCCCAAGTCATTTATCAATTTGTGCTGCAGACCAACGTTACTACACAGGTACTAGAGGCGAACAAGCAATGAAAGAAAAGCTTCCTATGTCGTTAATTCACGAAGGTGTAGGAAATGTAGTTTTTGATCCAACTAATACATATGAAATTGGTACGAAAGTTGTTATGGTGCCTAACACGCCAACAGAAGAAGATGATATTATAGCAGAAAACTATTTACGTTCGAGCCAATTTAAATCGAGTGGTTACGATGGTTTTATGCAAGACTATGTTTTTTTAACTCCTGATCGTTTAATTGAATTACCAAAAGATATGAATATGGATGTAGCCGCTTTTACTGAATTAGTAACGATTACGGTTCATGCATTAAGCCGATTTGAACCACTTGCTCATTCCAGACGTGACACATTTGGTGTTTGGGGAGATGGAAATTTAGGCTTTATTACGTGTCTTTTCCTTAAAAAGCTCTACCCACAAAGCGAAGTCATCATATTTGGTAAAACAGATTATAAAATGAATCATTTTTCGTTTGTAGATAAAGCAATAAAGATAAGCGAAATACCGGAAGATTTAAGAATAGATCATGCAATCGAGTGTGCAGGTGGTAAAGGCAGTCAATATGCGATTGATCAAATCATTGAATGCATAAATCCAGAAGGCTTTATTAGTTTGCTCGGTGTTAGTGAATATCCAATTGAAGTTAATACGAGAATGGTATTAGAAAAAGGTTTACAACTTCAAGGTAGTAGCCGTAGTGGGGCTAAAGACTTTCAAAAGACGATTGATCTTTATAATAAACATCCAGAAATAGTAGAATATCTCTCTACTTTAGTTGGTAAAGTTCAAAAGGTAACTAATTTATCAGAAGTTGTAGATGCATTTGAAAGTGATCTTGCAAGTTCGTGGGGTAAAACTGTCATAGAATGGAAGATATAAGTGTATGAAAAATATGAAACGAATCTTTCAACTGATATATAAAACCCTTTATAATCAAATCTATTTAATAACTCGAGGAAAAATAGACGAGAATAAAGCTATTATTGTTATTTCACGAGGTGCTAAACTAGAAGGGAATTTAAAATATATTTATAAAGAACTTGAAAGAACGTATCCAGAACTTAAAATACATACTATTTATGCAGAAAATAAAATGAATATTAAACTTTTTAAAGAGCTGTTCAAAATTAAGGATGCTAAACATATAATATTAGATGATTACTATTTGCCTATTTATTTATTAGATATAAATAAAGAAGTAAAAGTAATTCAAGTCTGGCATGCAGCAGGTGCACTTAAGAAGTTTGGATTTAGTACGATTAATACAAAGTTTGGTCCTAGTAAAGAATACTTAGATATTGTTCCAATACATTCAAATTATACACATGTTTATGTTTCTTCAGAACATGTCAAACAATATTATGCAGAAGCATTTAACATGGCTGAAGAAAAAATTCATGCATTTGGCATACCGCGCTCTGAAATGTTTTCATTAAATAAAGTTAAAAAACTTCCAGGCTTTTATAATCAAATAGAAGTAAAAAGTAAAGTTATTGTTTTATGGGCACCAACATATCGAGCAAAAAATGTATCATCAGAATCTAATATAAACCTCGTATCTGAGATTATAGAAGTTTTAAAAAATATAAATAAAGAAATTATTATTTTATATAAACCACATCCTTATACTGAAATAAACACGAATGAATTCGAAAATTATTCGAATATCATTGTGGCTGCAAATCATAACATTAATGATTTAATGTTATATACAGATGCTTTAATTACAGATTATTCTTCAGTTATCTTTGACTATTCATTATTAAAACGACCGTTTGTTCATTATGTTCCAGATATAGAAGAATACACTGAAAATCGAGGATTTTATGAACCATTACAAACTGTTTCAGCAGGTGTTATCGTAGATGATATAGAAAAGTTAATAAAGTGGATCAATCAAAGAGAAAAAAATGAGTACTTTGAAACTAAAGATATGATAGAATATAACTTTAGTAACTTAAAGAGTCCAACAAAAAAAATAGTTAATGACTTTATGAATAAAGAAGCGAGGTGAATAATGTGATCCAGTCATCAATAAATAGTGAGAAAACGGTTGTAAATTCAAGTGCGCGTGTGGATTTTGCATTGTCTAAATTTAAAGTAAAAGGTTCGAAATTAGTAATTGAAGGCTATTCTACTATCAAAAATATCTTTGCATATACTGAAGATAGAGTTCGTAAAGTATTATTACTCAGACAAGAAGTTGATGTAATCGAAATAAGAGAAAAAGACGAATTCACCGAAGATTTTATAAATATGACAGATGAAGAGATAATAGAATTATATTCTTATAAAATTCCTTTAGAAAACTGTAAACTGAGTGAGATTAATATTCATCATGAAGAAAAAGGAATTGATCCTGAGTCGCTATCAGGATTTAAAGCAGAAATCGATCTTGCAACAATTACGAATAATAAGCCATTAAAAGCAGGAAACTTTAATCTATATATTATTCATGAGCAATTAAGCAATGAAGATGATAATTTTAAATATTTAAAAAACATCGCATTATCAAATGCAAAAGATTTTTTAGAACATGGGATAATCACTTCTGAATTAAACTATTATTCGTCGTCGCGAAATATGAAATATAAAATAATTGTAGATTTTAATACATATAAAAAAACAATTCGGATTGAAAATAAATTATTACAATCATTTAATCCAAAAGATTTTGACGAAGAAGGTAATACTCATGAAAATAAATATGTAGCAGCTATAAAGAGGCGTTTATTTAAATTAAGTTATATTATATTTTCACTATTACCAGTAAATAATATAAAGATTTCAATTGGTTCTGACTCACGTAATGATTTAACTGGAAATTTATATTTTATATATGAGGAAATATATAAACAAAAATTAGATGTAAATATTAAGCTACTTTTAAGTGAAAGAATTGATAATAAAAAATCAGTTTTTCAATTAGTAAAGACAGCTTATCATTTTGCAACATCAAAAATAATATTAATTGATGATTTTTATCCATTAATTTATCCACTAAACATTCGAAAGAAAACAGAATTAATTCAAGCATGGCATGCGGCAGGGGCATTTAAAACATTTGGTTTTAGTCGCTTAGGGCGACCAGGAGGTCCGTCGCTCCACTCAAGAAACCACAGAAATTATACTCAAGCGCTAGTAAGTAGTGAAGGAGTAAGAAGTCACTATGCAGAAGGTTTTGGTATTACAGTAGACAAGGTAATTCCAACAGGCGTACCAAGATCAGATGTTTTTTTTGATGAAGCTTATAAAAAGTATGTTATAAAAACACTCTATGAGAAATATCCGATGTTAAAAGAAAAAAAAGTTATTTTATTTGCCCCTACCTTTAGAGGTAATGGACAAGGCTCTGCACATTATCCCTTTGAATCATTAGAACTAAGGAAGTTATATGAAAATTTAAAAGATGAGTACGTATTTATTTTTAAAATCCATCCATTTGTAAAAAATGAATTTTCGATACCTTATGATATGTCTGACTTTTATTTTGATTTAAGTGAATTTAGAGAAATAAATGATTTATTACTTGTAACAGATATTTTAATTACAGATTACTCGTCTGTCTGTTTTGAATTTGGTATATTGAATAAACCAATGTTGTTTTTTGGCTTTGATGTAGAACAATATATAAAAGAACGGGATTTTTACTATGATTATTTTGACTTTATACCCGGTCCACTCGTAAAAACAACAGATGAAATAATTGAAAAGATAAAGAATGAAGACTTTGAATTAGAAAAAATCGAACCCTTCATAAACTATTTCTTTGGTGATACATTAGGTCAAGCATCACAAAACGTTGTCAATGATGTAATTAAACCCGCTTTAATAGATACAGAAGAAGACAATGACAAGGTAATAAAGTTAGATCCACCTAAATCAAGAATTGAATTATTCGAACGCTCAATAGTTGATGAAGATGAAGAGTCATAAAAACAAGCATAGAGTCCTATATAAAGGAATCGATGCTTGTTTTTCTACTATTTTTTAATCGAACTAATAAAATCAGCGATTTTTCTTGTCGCTTTAATTGATTTTCTATTTAATGTGTTTGTTAAATAATTATTCTTAGTTGTTAAATTTTTATTGATAGAGGATATTTTTTTCTTATCTAACTTCAATTTTTCAATGTTTTTTGTTAATGCGTCAGTATATTTTTCATATTCATATATAGTGTAATTTGCTTGGTCATTTTTTCTAGCTAGTTTTAGTCTAATCTGTGTTTCTTGATTAACTAATTTGTCCACAGAAACAGGCACATGATTATAAATAAAGTTATGTAGTAAATCCAACCATTTTTTTCTTTCCTGACTTTGGGTTCTTTTAATAGTCGTATTATAAATTCTTCCTTTAAAGTGTCTATTAATAAAACGAGCAGCTAACATGTCTTTTCTTTTGTTTGGTTCTTTTGAATATTTGTAAATAGCATCCATTGTGTCACACATGACTTGATAATAACCTTCAGGTTCTACCTTAGTAAATGTCATATGTTCACCATCATGTTTAGTAGCATAATAATAATTATCATCAGCTAAAATAGAGATTTTTTCAGCTAATACATATGCTTTAACTGAAAAAAATTGATCTTCAGCAGATCTAACGTTTGTAGGAAAGAAAATATTATTATCAACTAATAATTTTGTTTTAAACAATTTTAAAGGATTAAGTGCAGACATTAATCGTGAAGTATATAAATCGACATTAGAATTATTTTTTTTAAACATCGACTTAGGAACTTTTCGTCCATTAACTCCTTTCATTTTTACTAAAACAATATCAGAATTGTTTTTCTTTGCAAAATCATAAGAATTTAATAAAGTATTTTCGCTTATGTAATCATCAGAATCAACGAAGAAAATAAATTCACTCTTAGCTTCTTCAATAACTTTATTACGAGGTTTTCCAGGACCGCCGGAATTCTCGTCTAATTTTAAAACACGTAAATTCAATTTATTTTTATATTCCGAAATCACGTCTAGAGAGTCGTCACTAGAGCAATCATCCACACAGATAACTTCAAAATCGTTTTTTGGCATTGTTTGTTGAACAAAGGAATCTAAAGCATTTCGAATGAGTTTACTTGAATTATAGATTGGGACTCCAATTGTAACTTTGTACATATAAACATCCTTTACATTAGTAATATGAACAATCATATTTCAATTTACTTTACTAGTAGTAAAGTAAAATTACAAGCAAAGTTATTAACTAAACATTATTCATTTTATCTCTTCACTGTAATTTTAATAATACCTTAAGATTTTAAATAAAGCCCTTTTCTTAAATAGTTAATAACTTTAATTGCAAAAATGAATATTATAAAAATTTAAAAACAGACTTATTATATAATTGTACTAAATGAAATAATAACCAATTTGTAGCATCATGACAATATTTTAATATATGATAGAATACAGTATGGTAAACAGTAAAAAAGGAGAGTTGACTTTTCATGAGAAGTAATAGGAAAGAAAACAGCAAAAGAAAATTATCAAAAATATCAAATTTATTATTTGGTTACGTAGCATTAAAGATATATTCTAGATATGAAAATATCGAAGGAATGTATAGAAATCTTGAAAAACTAAAGCCATTGTATAAAAACGATTCAAAATATTATTATCGTCTCTCTAATTTAGCGTATGAACAAAAAAGATGGAAGCAATCATTAGAACATATTAACACTGCTATTAAATTAACAAAAGAATCTCCTATTGTAGATTATTATTTAATTAAAGCTGACATATTAATTCATTTAGGTCAATCGGTTAAAGCAATAGCTTGTATAAATAAGTATATTTCAGTTAAGCCAAAAGATGCAAAAGCTTGGCAAAAGCTTGCAAATGAATATAAAAAATGTAACAACTGGAAAGAGGCTATTGAAAGTTTAAAAGTCTCTATTGAGCTAAATCCAAAAGAACCAAAAACATTTTTTTTATTAGCAGAAAGTTATAGGAAATTAAACGATTATGAAAATGCAGAAATTAATTATAAGAGTTATATAAATAGTATTGATCAAGATTCAAATAGGAAATCGCTCATTTTAGCTTACTATTGGCTAGGTATTGTACAATTAAAAAATAATTCTATAAATGCTAATAAATCATTTGAAAAAGTTATTAAATTAGATAAAGAGAAAAACAGCGAAAAATTAGGGATAGGTGTTTTCCATGAATATCATAAAAATTGGTTATATGCAGTAAAAGCATATAAAGAACAATTATTAAAAAATAAAAAAGATGCTCAATTATATTTTAAGTTAGGAACAATTTTAGATAAAAAACTACACTTACCAGAACAAGCTCTTATGTATTATGAAAAAGCATTAGAGCTAGATAAAGTATTATCCCCATGGAATTTTGCACTAGCTAATTGTTATGAACAATTAAATGATTATGAAAATGCGATTAAATGGTTTAAAAGTGCAATAGCAAGACAAGAAAAACATCGACCTGGAAATTATAGGCGATTAGGGTTTGCTCTTAATAAAGTTGGAAGAACAAATGATGCATTAGACGCATTCAAAGAAGCAGAAATTTTTAGCAGACCTAATTATTTAGAAGAAGAGTTTTATAAAAAACACATTAATAAAAACACTGTTCGCTATGCAATAAGTTATGAATATTACTCAATAGATAATAAAATGATTTTTTATGAAAGTCTGAGTGGGGCTAGGATGATGGATAGTCCTTTTGCAATTTTTGAACACATTTTTAACGATGATGATTTTAAAGAATATACTCATATTTGGGTAGTTAATTCATATACTGTTATACCTGATCAATTTAGGTCTTTGAATAATATTATATTTGTAAAAAGGCAATCTGATGCTTATTTTAAATACATATCTAGTTCTAAATATTTAATATGTAATTCCACCTTTGATCCTTATGTTGTACGCAAGCCCAATCAACTATATTTACAAACCAGTCATGGTATCTTTTACAAAACAGTTGGACGTGATAGTGCAGGTACTCCAACAGGAGTTGCAGGAAGTACGCGTAATTTGTTGCAAGCAACTCATATTATTGTACCTAATGAATACATGGCTGAAAAACAACCAAGAAGTTATTCAATAAGAGGAATACAATCAGGTGAAATAGCCAAAATTGGTTATCCTCGTATAGATGTAACACATAATATAACAAATGAAGATAAGCAACAAATAATGTCTAGATTAAGAATTGAAAAATCAAAAAAAATAGTTTTATATGTACCAACATGGCGTGGAGAAACTCAATCTGATAATCGGTTTGATTCAACTAAATTAATTAATGATTTAAAAATGTTAGCAGAACTTGATGTAAATGTTTTATTTAGAGGGCATACAATATCAAATCGCATATTAAAAAATACTAAATTTCCACCAAATGTTATTATGCCACCTTCAGATATTCTTACAAATGAGTTGTTAGGTTTGGCTGATTTAGTTATAAGTGATTATTCAAGTGTATTTTTTGATTTTTTAGTTACAAAACGTCCAATCATCCATTATCTCTATGACTTGGAGACTTATACTCAAGAACGAGGGTTAAATCTCAGTGAAGATGAATTACCAGGAACTATTGCGAAAACAAGTGAAGAATTAAGAACAGCAGTTGTCAGCAAACTAAAAAACAATCAACCAAGTGCACATTATCTAGCAGCAAAGGAACGATTTTGCCCTTATGATGATGGGAGGTCTACAGAAAGAGTAGTCCAGTGGTTTTTTTATGATAATCCCACTGATATAGAGGTTTTAAAGCCTTTAGAATCTTATAAATCACTATATTTGATAGGAGAAATGTATGATGAAAAAAGATTTGCTAGTCTTACTGAAGAATTAAAAAGTATTCGCGAAACTGATGATGTTCATTCTTTATTATTTAGCAATAATATTGCGAAAAATAAAAATAAACGGCTTATGGTATCAGAATTAAACTCAAATATTAATTTTATTGTGCATGATATGAATATGCCAATTACATTAGAAGAAATGTTTGTAATAAATCACTATAAATCTAACAAAGTTTTTATTAATAAAAAGATGGAAAAGTTATACTATCAAGCATATTCACGGGAAATCAGAAGACTATTTGGTGATAGTAAGTTTAACGAGGTTATCAATTTTGAGAGTTACTCTGATTATTATAGTGGTCTGCAAGAAATAAAAGAAATTATTCTATAGTATTAACAATTTAATAAAATTACCCATAGTTTCTAATTAATTATTCCAACCTAATAAAAATTATATATTATAAATACTTACAAGTTTATTTAAATTATGTATTAGTTATGTTTAAATTGTATTTCAATAGATGTCCTTGTATAATTGATATGTTAAAGAGATAAATCTGTAAGTGAAAGGGAAATCAAATGAATTCTGTTATTATGGTTTTAAGAGAACAAATAACTAATTTTTATTTAATTAGACGATTATCACTCTATGAATTAAAAAATAAAAATAAAAGTAACTATTTAGGTATGGCATGGGAAATTATTAACCCATCAATTCAAATATTAATCTATTGGTTTGTCTTTGGAACTTTAAGAAGTAGAGCACCTGTAGAAGTTAATGGAATAGAAGTACCATTCTTTTTATGGTTATTAGCAGGATTCTTTTTATGGATATTTTCTTTCCAATCCATCATTGAAGGATCAAAATCTATTTATTCAAGGCTCAGAATGTTATCTAAGATGAGTTTTCCATTTAGTGTAATTCCAAACTTTGTTATATTTTCAAAGCTTTATATTCACTTATTTATGTTAGGTGTAACAATTATTATTTTACAATTTAGTGGTTTTTATATATCGATTCATTATATTCAATTAATCTATTTTTTATTTTCTGCAATTGCTTTATTGTTTGCTATATCTTTAATTACATCGACAATTTCGACAATCATCCGAGATTTTCATATGTTTTTAAATTCAACTCTAAGAATGCTGCTGTATTTATCAGGCGTTTTATGGCCAATTACAATATTAGCTGATTTCCCGACATTGATGAAATTAATGCAACTTAACCCGTTATTCTATTTAATTGAAGGGTATCGTGCGTCACTGCTTGGTGGAGAATGGTATATCGTTACGCACTGGCAACTTGGGCTTTATTTCTGGGGATTAGTTATTGTCTTAATGATTATTGGTTCGA
>JARIBO010000042.1 GCA_029257405.1 Caryophanales bacterium | reverse complement strand
TCTGCTAGTTCTTCTTTCTTTACTTTATATCCGCCGCTTAAATGAATTGTTTCACCTTGAATAGCGATGACCATTACTGTAAATGGTGGTTCACTTTTTATATGTTCGAAAATATCACCGATTTTAGGCTTTTCGGTTTCTGACCATACATACTCATCAGCATCAGTATCTTCTTCTGGAATGATATCCTCATCATATAAATCGATATTTCTTGCACCGTCTAAAACCTCTGGAACCATCACCCAGTATTCACGATGTTTAATTCCATTCTCTTCTGTACTAATAATTCCATTTGATTCAATGGAAGCAGCTATCTCAATCGCGTTCAGATAGTGATGATCTATATAGTCTGGACTAGGATAAACAACTAAAACATGATCACCTGTCTCTGCTCTTTTATCTCTATCAAGCGTGTATACTTTGCGGTTGAATGTGTAACTATCAAGATGCTGTGGTTTATGAAGCGTGATAGATTTCGCTGTTGTTAATTCTTGTTTAAAATCTCTTAATCGGATTAAATGTACCGACTGTTTAAAAAATGGTTTGACACTATAAACTTGATGCAATTGGTTATTATAATAAACAAATTGCCCTTTTCGTACGTTAAATATATTCACAGTTAACTCACTCCTTATATTTGATTACATCTGTTTGTTAATAGTTTTATAAAAGGATAACACCATTAATACTACAATGAAAGATAATGGTAGTGCAGCTATAATAAGCATGTTCTGGAATCCTTCTATACCACCTGAATACATTACGATTGCAGCCATTGCTGAAAGGATAACACCCCAGGTAATTTTTACTTTATTAGAAGGATTTAATTTTCCTCCAGTAGTAAACATTCCGAGCACAAATGTTGCTGAATCTGCTGAAGTAATAAAAAATATTGCTATTACTATGATAGTTAAAATTGATAATAATGTACCGAGCGGATAATGCTCAAACATTCCAAATGTAACTGTATCTGTAGCTAATTCAGAAAGTTTAGCTATGCCTAGGTTTTCTATTCGTAAAGCTGCCGAACCAAACACTGCAAAGAATATCATTGTCACAACTGTTGGTGCAAGTAAAACTCCGGCAACGAATTGTTTAATGGTTCGTCCTTTAGATACACGAGCAATAAACATTCCTACGAATGGCGCCCATGAAATCCACCAAGCCCAGTAAAAGATTGTCCAGTCATTAAGCCAGTCTTTGTGATCTAAGTCTGTAGGTTTTAAATCAAAACTCATATGTATAATATTTGTTAAATAATTTCCAATCGTTGTTAAAAACATTTCAATCATATAAATTGAAGGTCCAACAATAAAAAGTAAGATAATAAGTACTGTTGCAAGTGACATATTAATCGTACTCAAGTATTTGATTCCTCGTCCAAGCCCTGACCATGCTGAGATAATAAATAAAGCTGTTGCTATTGCCAGAATAATCATTTGGAACCAAAATGCTTTAGGTGCATCAAATAAAAATGTTAATCCACTATTAATTTGTGCAGATCCTAAACCAAGTGTTGAAGCAACACCAACAATTGTTGCAAATACTGCAAGTGTATCAATTAAAGTTCCAGCAATTCCTCGCATATGCTTTTCTCCAAACAACGGAATAAGTGTTGCACTAATTAACCCAGGCGCACCAATACGAAACTTAAAATACGCTAGAACAAGACCTACAACACTATATAGTCCCCATCCATGTAATCCCCAGTGTAATGAAGTATACTGTAGAGATTCCATAATCGCTTGTTCAGATCCCGGAGGAGCATTTGGTGTAGAAATAAAAGCGTGAGATATAGTTTCTGCTGTTGAGAAAAACATAAGACCAATCCCCATTCCAGCACTAAATAACATTGCAAACCATGCTGGTAAAGTAAAATCAGGTCCGTCACCATCTTTCCCTAATTTTACATCTCCAAAACGAGAGAACATTAAATAGATACCAAAACCAATCAGCAAAAGGATTACAAGTACATAAAACCAAGCGAAGTTGTCTGCAATGACACCAGTTAATGATGCTGTTATATCATTAAGATTATCCGGGAAAAATGCACCCCATAATACAATTGCAATACAAATAATAATTGCATACCAAAATACTTTTGTTATATTCAAAGTGAACACCCTCCAATTCTATAAAATATATGTAATAATAATTATAAACATAGAGCGAAGATTACACAAAGAATAATTTAATTTATTTGACTATGTTCATTGGAAACTTTATATAACATAAAAAGCATCCCAACCTTTTAATAAAAGGTTGGGATGCTTTTTAATTTCCGTTAAATTCATTATGGAGGCGGTGGGATTTGAACCCACGTCCAAAGGTATTGCCATTTAAGCTTCTACATGTGTAGTCAATAAATTATATTTCGCAGACTACTTGGCCCATTGACAGGCTTTGTAGACGCTAGTCTGGTTGGTTTCAACACTCTATCCGCAGACGGAGGATGAATGTTTATCCCGCTATTAGTGAGACTCCAATTTATTACACGGGCGATAACAAACGGAGTCCTTTAGATCAGCTTATGCAGCTGCTAAAGCGTAATTATCTTGTTTGCCAATTATAGGCGTGTAACGTTTTACGAGCCGTAACCTCGACATGCGACTTAAACTCAACCTACCCTTGTCGAATCCGGAACGCCCCCGGATACCGTTATTAAACACTCATTTTTTCTCTGTGTGTACAACTATTATAGCATATTTAGATAAAAGTGCAATGTATCAAGCTTTTGATAAGTATTAATACTATTTAATTGGTGTATTTTAACTCAAATACATTTTAATGTAATAGTTCATATAAATCCCGTCAGACAAAGTATTGTAAGGGCTTATTTGATTGACCTTAATCGCTATATTTGGTATACTTTCTTTAAATGAAAACCGTTCTCATTTCGTTGATCGATGTGTTAAAACATCCAAGGAGGCTTTTAAATGAGCTTTATCGAATTAGAAAACATCCAAAAATTATTTAATAGAGTAGATAAACCAGCAGTAAATCAATTAAATTTATCGATTGATCAAGGTGAAATTATTACCTTACTTGGCCCAAGTGGTTGTGGTAAAACGACCATTTTAAGAATGATTGCTGGATTTGAACAACCAACTCACGGAAAAATACGTATCAGAGAAGATATTGTTTATAGTGATAAAAGATTCGTTCCACCTGAAAAACGTGGTGTAGGAATGGTTTTTCAAGACTATGCACTCTTCCCTCATTTAAATATTGAAAAAAATATAGCTTTTGGTTTAAATAAATGGCGCAGAAGTGAAAAGAAAGCCCGAGTTGCTGAAATTCTTGAACTCGTTGGACTAGGCAAATACGGTAAACGCTATCCAAATGAATTATCAGGTGGACAGCAACAACGTGTTTCTTTAGCCAGAGCCCTTGCACCGAAACCAAATGTGGTATTAATGGATGAACCATTTAGTAACTTAGATGCAGGTTTACGAGAAAAAATGCGTCATGATATTGTTGATATACTAAAAAAAGCTAACACTACAGCTATTATCGTTACGCATGATCAAAAAGACGCATTCGCAGTATCTGACCGGGTCGTTGTTATGAACGAAGGCGTAATTCAGCAAGTAGCACATCCGCGAGATATTTACCGTTGTCCGTCAAATTGTTTTGTTGCCCAATTTGTTGGGAAAACAAATTTAATCAAAGGAACTGTAGCTGAAGATTTAAAGCATATCGATACAAATATGGGGCGTGTCTGTTTATCTGAAAAAACAGACCAAGCTGATGCAGATAACGTTACTATTTCTATTCGTCCTGAAGGCTGTAAGTTAGGTGAAAATGGAAGTGGTCGCTATAAAGGTAAAGTCGTTCGTGTTGTCTATAGCGGAGAATATCAAGAACTATTCATCCAATTAGATGGCAATCAACCAACAGATCAGTTAATGCTGATTAATGCACCTGTTGAAAAAAATATCACTATCGGATCGCATATTTCATTTGATATTACACCTGAACTTGTTGCACTCGTTAATTAATTAAATAAATTATTTTATACTCGTAGACTTGTTATATTTTCTACGAGTATTTTTTACTGTTTACCCTTCCACTTTTTTAAAGTAAACGGTTAAATATAAATTGACAATGACAATGAGATTCATTATCATTGAGCTATGTACTAGAATAACTAATCAGGAGGATATATATGAATAAATCGATTAAATATTTAATATCTATTATAGGTCTCTTAGCAATATTCGCGCTCGCAGCATGTGGTGGTAATTCAGATGAGGGCACTGAGAAAGATACAGAAGGTACAAATGAGAAAGTAAGTGAAGGTTCTGGCGAATTAGTCGTTTATTCTTCGCGTAATGAAAAGTTTATGGAGCCATTACTCGATAAATTTGAAGAAGAATCTGGTATTACAGTTAATTTACTTAGCGGAAAAGATGAAATCATAAATAAAGTTAAAGAAGAAGGCAAAAATGCTCATGGCGATATTTTAATTTCAAATGACATTGGTGCTCTCGAACATCTACGTCAAAATGATTTCTTACAAGGTTATGAAGCAGAAGGTATTGAATCAATCGATGAAAAATACCGTGCAGAAGATAATTCTTGGTACGGCCTTTCAGCAAGAACAAGAGTATTAATGTATAACAAAGATGAAATCACTGAAGAAGAAATGCCAAAAACGATTGCTGAATTAGCAGATGATAAATGGAAAGATCAGTTCGGTATTACACGTGGTGGAAATGGTAGTATGGTAGCTCACGTTTCAGCTCTTAGAAACGAATGGGGCGATGAAAAAACACTTGAATGGTTAAAAGATATAAAAAATAATGCAGCAATTATTACAGATGGTCATGGAGACCTTCGCCGCGCTGTTGGTGCAGGTGAAGTAAAAATGGCTTTAGTAAATAACTACTACTATCACCAGCAATTAGATGAACCTACTGACAATAATGTTGGCGTTGTTTATCCAGATCAAGGTGAAGACGAAATGGGTGCGTTTGTAAATGCTGCTGGAGTTGGCTTTATTAATCATGCACCTAACGAAGAAAATGCAAAAGCATTTCTTGATTGGGTTATGAAACCAGAAAACCAACGTGAATTTTCTTATGCTTCAATGGAAGTTCCAATTAATCCAGATATAGATCCTGTTGAAGAAGCAGCTAAAATTACAGATTATAAAGTTTCGGATATGCCTTTACGTGATTTAGGAGATGTTTGGGAAGATACGCGTGAATTAATCGAAGAATCAGGCCTTGATTTAGAAATTGGAAGCTAATAATTGGTTACACTAGAAATTAATTCGTTTTTCGTTCATAATAAGAAGGAGACGATAACGAACTTGTCTATGTGTAAATATAATTGTTGGTGGTTTTACAAATGAGTAATCATAAAAAATCGAAACATACAAATAACCGAAAAAAAGTTGAGGGAACAGTTTCCTCAGCTTTTTCGCGTTTTAAAAATTCACTTAAACAAAAGCGATATGGAGGTATCTTACTTCTTATTGGACTGATTACTTCATTATTTATGTCAGTTCCTCTTATTTATGTTGTAGTCCGTTCATTTTTTGCAGGTAAAGATAGATGGCTGAAGTTACTTGATGGAAGAATTCCTGAGTTACTTTGGAATACACTCAGTTTAACTGCAGCTGTTACCTTTACTTCTGTTTTACTTGGGGTCACGCTTGCCTGGATTGTGCAACGAACTGATCTTCCCGGCCGTCATATTTGGTCTTGGGTGTTAGCACTCCCTCTTGTGATTCCGCCTTATGTTGGAGCAGTTGCTTATTTAATCGTTCTTGGACCAACTGGCTGGGTACGTGATATCTGGGATAAGTACGCATTTTTACCAGGGGAATTTTCATTTGATATTTATACGTTTTGGGGTGTATACCTTGTCCTTACATTATTTACCTACCCTTACGTTTATTTAATTGTTAGTGCTGCCATGAGAAGATTAAACCGAAACTTTGAAGAAGTTGCGAGATCTCAAGGGATGAATATGTGGCAAGTTTTTTGGAAAGTAAATGTCCCCCTACTTAGACCCGCCATTGGTGCTGGAGCTATTTTAATTGCGCTTTATGTTATTTCAGATTTTGGTGCAATTGCGATGTTACGGTATATGACGTTTACTTCTGCCATTTATTATCAAATGGGAAGTTACGACAATTTATCTGCTACTGTTTTAAGTGTTGTCTTAATTGCTATTACATTGCTGATTTTATGGGGAGAAAGTCGCGTCCAAAGAAAAGGTGACTATACACAGTCAGCTTCAGGAGCAGCGAGTAAACCAAAAGAAATCCCACTTGGTAAATGGAAAATAGCAACAATCTCATTTTTATCGTTCATTTTCTTTATCGCTGTTGCCTTACCTGTCATTGTTCTTATTTACTGGTCGGTTATCGGTTTTCAAGAAGGTGCACTTGATAGTAAGTTCTGGATTTATGCATTCAATAGTCTAAAAGTGTCTGGACTTGCGGCACTCATAAGTATGATTCTTGCTTTACCTATTGTTTATTTAAAATCACGCTATCCGTCTGTGCTCTCTAAAATCATTGATAAACTCTCTTACTCTGGCTACGCACTGCCAGGAGTAATTGTCGCACTTGGAATAATATTTGTCTTTAATAATACACCTTTATATAATACATTCTTTTTAATTGTTATTGCTTTTATTATCCGGTTCTTACCTCAAGCAATGCAAGCACAAGAAGCTTCTCTTAGTTTAGTGTCACCACGAATCGATGAAGCAGCCCAGAGCTTAGGACAACCACCATGGAAAATCATGTTTACTGTCATTTTGCCTTCTATTTTACCAGGCATTATGGCAGGTGGTGCATTAGTTTTTGTAAGTTCAATTAAAGAACTACCTGCAACACTCTTATTACGTCCACCAGGCTATGATACGATGGCGATTCGTATTTGGGTTGAAGCAAGTGAAGCTTTATATCATTTAGCAGCGCCACATGCGTTATTTATTATTTTATTTTCAATCATTCCGCTACGGTATATGCTAAAAATTCATAAGTAACATAATAAAAATCATCAGACATTATTGTCTGATGATTTTTATTTATCTGTAATTATCTTTCATTGCACGATCAATATCACGCTTCATTTGTTTTTGCTTTAAATCATGGCGTTTATCATATTGTTTTTTACCACGACCAAGACCTATCAATAGTTTGGCAAAACCATTTTTTATATATAATTTTAATGGGACGATTGTATATCCTTGACGTTGTGTTAAACCAACTAAATTATCAATCTGGCTCCGATGAAGTAACAGTTTACGTGTACGTGTCGGATCATGATTATAGCGATTACCTTGTTCATAAGGCGCTATATGCATATTAATAAGTTGTGCTTCCCCGTTTAAAATTCTTACGTGAGCATCATTCAAACTTACTTTTCTTGAGCGGATTGATTTAATTTCTGTTCCTTGTAAAACAATCCCCGCTTCATAAGTCTCTTCAATAAAATAATCGTGTGATGCTTTTCTATTTTGTGCTAAAGGACGCTCAAATTGCTTCTTTGACATTGCTTACCTCCTTTATTTATTACTTAACAAATTCAAAGTCAATATCATGTTCATCTAAGTTAACTTTAACAACACGCACTTCAACCTCATCACCAATGCGGTACACATTACCTGTACGTTCACCGATTAACGTTTGATGACGCTCGTCAAAATTATAATAGTCATCTGTCATATAACTCACATGTATTAATCCTTCAATTGTGTTTTCTAATTCGATGAACAATCCAAAGTTCGTTACAGAACTAATAATGCCTGGATACGTTTCACCAATTTTATCTTTCATATATTCCGCTTTCTTTAAATCATCTACTTCACGTTCAGTATCAATTGCTGCACGTTCCATTGATGAAGTATGTTGCGCAATTTCAGGTAATTCTTTTTTCCATTTTTTAATCGTTTTACTACTTAAATCGCCTTTTAATAAATAGGTACGAATTAAGCGATGAACAATTAAGTCAGGATAACGTCTAATTGGTGATGTGAAGTGTGTATAGTAATCTGTTGCAAGACCAAAATGACCAACACTTTCTGGGTCATACTTAGCTTGTTTCATTGATCTAAGTAATAGTTTTGAAATAACCATTTCTTCACGTTCACCTTTTACTTTATTTAACGCTTTTTGTAGTTCAAGAGGATGGGCAGTATCTTTCGTTCCTTTTATTTGGTAGCCAAGTCCTGCTAAAAATTCATAGAAATGTTCTAATTTTCCTTCATCTGGATTCTCATGAATACGGTGAATAAATGGCACTTCTAACCAATGAAAATGTTCAGCAATTGTTTCGTTAGCTGCTAACATAAACTCTTCAATTAATCGCTCGCCTACTTGGCGGTCACGAATTACAACGTCAATTGGATGCCCTTTTTCATCTACAACAACTTGTGACTCTTTAAAATCAAAATCAATCGCACCACGGCGATTACGTTTTGCGCGTAAGTTAGCTGCTAGCTTTTCCATTCCTTCAAACATCGGGACTAAGTTTTCAAATTTTTCGCGAATTTCTTCATTTTTATTTACTAATATTTCATTGACGTCATCATAAGTCATACGTTCTGTTGTGCGAATCACACTTTCAAAAATTTCATGACTAACAATTTCGCCTTTAGCATTAATTTCCATTTCACAGCCTAATGTCAGTCGGTCTTCCCCGCGGTTAAGCGAACAAATCCCGTTAGATAAACGATGCGGAATCATCGGAATTACACGATCGACTAAGTAAACACTTGTTCCACGTTCACTTGCTTCTTTATTCATTTCTGACTTTTCATCTAGATAGTAACTTACGTCTGCAATGTAGATACCAAGTAACTGATTACCATTAGGTAAGTCTTCTACTCGAATCGCGTCATCTAAGTCTTTTGCATCTGCACCATCGATTGTTACAATTTGCTCATCGCGTAAATCCCGGCGCCCTGCTATATCTGATTCACTGATTGTATCAGGTGTCTCTTCTGCTTCTTCGAGCACTTCTTTTGGAAAGTCTACTTTAATTCCATGTTTATGGATAATTGAAATAATATCAATACCTGGATCATTTTTATGACCAAGGATTTGAATAATTTCACCTTCAGAATTCTTTCTACCTTCAGGATATTTCGTAATATGAGCTATTACTTTATGACCATGGATGGCACCTTTTGAGTTAGCTTTTGTAACAAACAAGTCTGTTGGCATTCTTTTATCATCTGGGACAACGAAACCAAATGTTTTATTGTCTTCATACGTTCCAACAACTACATGGTTAGCACGTTCTAATACACGAATAATTGTTCCTTCAGGACGATGTTTTAACACGCCTTCTTTATCTAACCTAACAAGAACTAAATCATTATTCATTGCTGAATTTAGCTCATTTGCATGAACATAAATATCTTGTTGTTCAGCATCATCAGGAATAATAAAGGCAAATCCTTTTTTATTCATTTCTACTTTCCCACGAATTAAATTCATCTTTTCTGGTAAACCAAAACGGTTTTTTCTTGTTTTGACTAAGTTACCGTGCTCTTCTAATTCGTTTAACACTTTGACTAACATTTTAAAGTCAGATGCCTCCGTCATACCTAGCGCATCTTCTAATTCTTGTACTGATAAAGGTCTCGTACCTGATTCTTTAAAATATGATAAAACGCGGTCTTTTAATTCTTCCATTCTTGCACCTTCTTTCAATTTAATTTTCCCAATTTAATGTTTCTAAAAAGTTATAAATATCTTCATGTAACATATCTTTTTCCTCACCAAATGTGATGAGATGAGTAGAATTTTCATACCATTTAATTTCTTTATCTTCGGTTGCTACATGGTCATAAATAAACGTTGCACTTTCTGGATTAATAATTTCATCAAGACGTGCTTGTACAACAAACGTTGGTGTATCAACTCTCTTTATTATACCATTTACCTCATTAACAAACATCTCTATTTCATTAAACAACTTAGATGAATTATTATAAAGTGAATCTACTTCTTTTTTAATTATTTCTTCATCTTTTTTCTCAAACATTTTAAACTGTTTAGCGAAATATAAATACGCTTCAGCTAATTCTTTTTTATTGTCAAAATAAACAGGCGTACACATTGGAATAACTGCTTTTAAGTCATACTCTGTTGCAAGTTTTAATGCAAGGGCTCCCCCCATTGATAAACCAGCGACAGCTATTTCATCATAGCCTTGATCTTTTAAATAATTATAAGCAGTTACAACATCTTCCCACCATTCTTCTGGTGAAGATTCGATTAGTTTTTCAGGTTCAACACCATGTCCCCGGTATATTGGTGCATGAGTTGTGTATCCTTTTTTTTCAAGATAACGACCGAGCATTCTCACATCTGCTGAATGCCCCGTGAATCCATGTAATAGTAAAACTGCTCGTTTTCCTGAATGAAATGTAAATGGCTCAGGTAATTTAATTTTCATTAATTATATTCTCCTTACGATAATTAAAATAAAAACCCTTATCACCAGTTAGTGATAAGGGAGGTAATTTATCATTATAAAACATACGCACTCAAAAACGCTAAGACAAAAAATATTGTCGCTGTAATTACAGTTCCACGATGAAGTACTAAATCAAGTCCACGTGCTTTTTTCTTACCAAATAACTGCTCTGCACCACCTGAGATAGCTCCTGATAAGCCTTCACTTTTTCCTGGTTGTAATACTATAAATGCAATCATAAGAATTGCACTAATAAGTAGTAATGTATTTATTAAAACACTCACGACCCACGCCTCCTAATTAAAGAAACAATAACCTACTTTATATTTTACCATATATTAGTTTTATATTGCAAGGTATACTCGCTTTTAAAACAGTAAGTGTGCGACACCAACAATAATTGGTAACGTAATAAGTGTTCTCAGTAAAAAGATAATGACTAAATCAATAAATTTAACCGGGATTTTAGATCCAAGTAACACGCCACCCACTTCAGACATATAGATAAGTTGGGTTACTGAGAGTGCTGCAATAATAAAACGTGTCATTTCTGATTCGATTGATGACCCAATAATTGAAGGTAAAAACATATCTGCAAAACCTATCAAGATTGTTTCTGACGCTTCTTTTGCATATGGAACTTGCATTAATTCAAGCAAGGGAATAAAAGGCATCCCAAGCCACTGGAATAAAGGTGTAAATTCAGCAAGCATTAAAGCAATTAGTCCAAATGCCATCACAATTGGCGCAACACCCATCCACATGTCTAAAATATTTTGTCCGCCACGTTTAAAGAATTTAACAAAGCTTTCTTCTTTTTCTGCTCGGTCAAGTGCTTTTTTATAACCATACGTAATTAGGTTATATCCTTCTGGAATCTTTTCATCTGCTTGTGGCTCAACGTCTTCTGCATATGTATTTGCCATACGTGATAATGGTGGTATTCTTGGCATAATCAAAGCTGCAACAACACCTGCTAAAATGACTGTTAAGTAAAAGGGAATAAACATTGATTCAAGCCCGACTGTTTCAATTATAACAAGTGTAAAAGTAATTGAAACAACTGAGAATGTTGTTCCAATTATAACCGATTCTCTTTTAGTATAGTGTCCTTCTTCGTATTGCTTACTCGTTAATAAAACACCAATTGTTCCGTCACCTACCCAAGAAGCTAAACTATCTACTGACGCTCTCCCAGGTAATCTAAATAGGGGACGCATAACACGTGTCATAAATGTTCCAAATAAATCAAGTAAACCAAAGTCCATCAGTAATGGAAGGAATAGTCCTGCAAAAAGGAATACTGCAAATAATGTATGTAATAAACCATCTAGTAGTAAACCACCTGTATCCTCACTATAAATTGCTTCTGAACCTAACTCGAAATAAACCATGACAGCAAATACAGCTGCAACAATACGTGTCACTGTCCAAAATAAATTAACATTAAATAAATTACGAACAAAAGGCATAAATTTTAATATATGTTTTGGTACAAATTTAATAACAATTGTTAAAAATGCTGTTAAAACAATAATAAACATCATGATTAATGACAGATAGTCACCTAACCCGTCTTCTACAAATCCTGCTAATACTGCAATTGGTATTGTAAAATCACCATTTACTTTAACTGGCGTCATAAAGAAAAATATACCTAATAAGGATGGAATTAAGAATTTTAAGTGTGTTTTTAATGAATGTTTCTTTTGCATAGTTGTTACCTCCGCATATATGTGTTAATTATACATTACACTGTATAATTATTAGTTGCAACTAATAAACAATTGAAAGTTTATTCAGATTATTCTTATGAATAATTTGTCTCAACTGAGTTACGGAACACTTACAATTCGTTTAAATACAGCTATTTTAATTTGATTCTATTAAGTATTAGGATAAATTAGTGTATGCTTATAGTAGAGGTGGATTTAATGCAGAGAGATTCTTTTTACGATAATGCAAGAGTTGGTTTAATTTTCCTCGTTGTATTTGGCCATTTACTTCAGCCATACACTAACTTATCGACTGGGACACAAACTTTATACACATGGATCTATACTTTCCATATGCCTGCTTTTATATTAGTATCAGGATTTTTTGCCAGGGGAAGTAGCGAACCTAATTATATTAAAAACTTAATTAAAAAATTATTATTACCTTATATTATTTTTCAAATTATATACACAGGTTATTACTTTTTAATCGGTAAACCGAATTACCAAAACGACTTGTTTGATCCTCAGTGGTCTCTTTGGTTTTTACTTAGTTTATTTAGCTGGCACTTATTGCTCATTTTATTTAAAAAAATGCCTACTTATCTGAGTATAACTATTGCGGTTGCGATTGGTTTATTAGTTGGTTATATCAATGATATTGGAAGTGCTTATAGTTTATCGCGAACATTTGCTTTTTTCCCGTTCTTTTTAGTAGGATACTTTTTAACTAAAGAACAGTTAGCAGTACTTAAAAAACCAATTTTTAGAACTTTTTCAATTATTATTATGGTGACAATAGCAGTATTTATTTACATCGTACCTGACTTTAATTCAGGATGGCTCCTTGCTTCAAAATCATATAGTCATCTTGGACTACCTACAACAGGTGCATTTGCAAGATCTTTAGTTTATTTTACATCAAGTCTCATGGTCATGAGTTTTTTCAGTTTAGTACCTTCTCGAAAATTCTCATTTACTTATATAGGTGAACGAACCTTATATATTTATTTACTTCATGGATTTTTCATTCAATTTATTAGAGAGACAGATTTATTAAATATCACCCATACCTTTCATTTAATAGGTCTAGTGTTATTATCTTTTGCTTTACTTTATGTTCTATCACAAAGAATAACTGTCGCATTATTTGAGCCGATAATAGAATTAAAATTTAAACCAAAAAAAGCTAAACCTAATTAAAATACGAGCCCTTAAAGATTTAACTTTAAGGGCTCGTGTAAGGTCTAGCTTATTTTTTTATTCGCTTAAATTATAAAATGCATCCCAGCTTGCGTAAGCGCCAATACCCATTAATTCATCTTCAATACGAAGTAATTGGTTATATTTAGCCACGCGATCTGAACGTGACGGGGCACCTGTTTTGATTTGACCAGCATTTGTAGCAACTGCAATATCTGCAATTGTTGCATCTTCTGTTTCACCTGAACGGTGAGAAATAACTACTGTAAATCCAGCTAACTTAGCCATTTCAATTGCTTCAAATGTTTCTGTTAATGTACCGATTTGATTCACTTTAATTAAAATTGAATTACTAATTCCTTCTTCAATCCCACGAGCTAACTTTTCTGTATTCGTTACAAATAAGTCATCTCCAACTAATTGAACGCGACTACCTAAGCGATCAGTTAATAATTTGTGGCCTTCCCAGTCGTTTTCATCTAAGCCATCTTCAATTGAAATAATTGGATATTTATTTACCATTTCTTCATACCAGTCAACCATTTCTTCAGATGTACGAACAACACCTTCACCTGCTAAATTATACTTTCCATCTTCATAAAATTCTGATGATGCAACGTCCATTGCAAGTAAAATATCTTCTCCAGCTTTATAACCTGCTTTTTCGATTGCTTCAACGATTGTTTCTAATGCTTCTTCATTTGATTTTAAATCAGGTGCAAAGCCACCTTCGTCTCCCACAGCTGTATTCAATCCTTTTTCCTGTAAAACAGTTTTTAAGGCATGAAAGATTTCTGTACCCATTTGAAGTGCTTCGCTAAACGAATCAGCTTCTACTGGCATAATCATAAATTCTTGGATATCAACGTTGTTATCTGCATGATCTCCACCATTTAAAATGTTCATCATTGGAACAGGTAGTACATTTGCATTAAATCCACCTAAATAATTATACAATGGGATATGTAAATGTGTCGCTGCTGCGTGAGCTACTGCCATTGATACACCTAAAATTGCATTAGCCCCTAAATTTGATTTATTTTCTGTATTATCAAGTTCAATCATAATTGCATCAATGATATTTTGTCTTGTTACATCGAGACCAATTAATTCTGGTGCGATTTTTTCATTAACGTTTTCAACTGCTTTTAAGACACCTTTTCCTAAATAACGATCTGGATCCTCATCACGTAATTCAACTGCTTCATATGCACCTGTTGACGCTCCGCTTGGAACAAGTGCTGCACCAAAAGCTCCTGAATCTGTTGTAACTTCTACCTCTATTGTTGGGTTACCACGAGAATCTAATACTTCACGTGCATAAATTTCTGATATAAATGGCATAAAATCTCTCCTCACTATTTTTTAATTAATGAACTTCCTGTCATTTCTTTAGGTTTTTCTACTCCTAATAAATCAAGTAATGTTGGAGCTAAATCTGCTAAAATACCACCATCTCTTAATTCAACTGCTTCTTTTGTAACAATTAATGGTACAGGATTTGTTGTATGTGCAGTCATTGGTCTTCCTTCTAAAGTCGTTACTTCATCAGAATTTCCATGATCTGCTGTTATTATAGCATGACCGCCTAATGAATGTATCTTATCAACTATCTTCCCTAAACATTCATCAACTGCTTCAATTGCTTTAACCGTTGGATTAAGCATGCCTGAATGTCCTACCATATCTGGATTAGCAAAATTTAATATAATTGCTTCATGTTCTTGTTTATCAAGTTCTTTAAGTAACTCATCTGTTAATTCATAAGCACTCATTTCAGGTTTTAAATCATATGTCGCAACTTTTGGTGATGGTATTAAAATCCGTTTTTCACCTTTAAACTCTGCTTCTTGTCCCCCACTCATGAAATAAGTCACATGTGGAAATTTTTCAGTTTCAGCAATCCGAATTTGTTTCATGTTTTCTTTTTCTAAAACTTCACCTACTGTATTTTTTAGATTCGTTTTTTCAAAAGCAACAGAACCTTCCACTGTGTCACTATAGTCAGTCATTTTTACAACTGTTAAATCTGTTGGATGGTTTTTACCTAAATCAAATGCATTGAAATCGTCATTTGCAAAACATTGAGTCATTTGAATCGCACGGTCGGGTCTAAAGTTAAAACTAATTAAAGTGTCCCCTGTTTTTACTTGTCCGATTGGATTACCTTGGTCATCTGTTATGACCGCTGGAAAAATAAATTCATCATTAATTTCTATATCATATGAAGTTTGAATAACGTCAGCTGCTGAGGCAAATTTTTCACCTTCACCGTTACACATCGCTCGGTAAGCTTTACCAATACGATCCCAACGTTTATCTCGGTCCATTGCATAATAACGACCGCTTACTGTCGCAATTTGGCCAATCCCGATTTCTTCCATTGCTTTGTGTAATGACGTTATGTGCGTCAGTGCAGTTTGTGGTCCAACATCACGCCCATCTAAAAATGCGTGAATGTACACTTCTTTTAACCCTTCATTTTTAGCTAGCTGTAATAACGCTATGAGATGATTCAGATGACTGTGAACACCACCATCAGAAACAAGTCCATATAAATGAAGTGCTTTATTATTATTTTTCGCATGAGCAATCCCTAATTTTAAGGCAGCATTTTTAAAAAATTCACCAGACTTAATTGCTAAATTAATACGTGTTAAATTTTGATAAACAATCCGTCCTGCACCAATATTCATATGTCCTACTTCTGAGTTACCCATTTGACCACTTGGAAGACCAACCGATTCACCGCTTGCTATAAGTTGATTATGCGGGTAGTTATTCCAGTAGCGATCGAAATTTGGTTTATTTGCCTGTGATACAGCATTACCTTTTATCTCATCTCTCAGTGCAAAACCATCAATAATAATTAATGCTGCAAGTTTTTTCACAGATTAACACCTACTTTTATAAGTTTATTAAATGATTCTGCTTCTAAACTAGCACCTCCAACAAGTGCCCCGTCGATATGCTCTGTTTGAAGCAGTGCTTTGATATTGTCAGGATTAACGCTTCCCCCATATTGAATCGTAACCGCTTCTTTAACTGAATCATTGGTTAGGTCACCAATCACTGATCTAATGTGCCCACACACTTCATTTGCTTGTTCGTGTGTCGCTGTTTTACCCGTACCTATCGCCCAGATTGGTTCATAAGCAATAATTGTTTGAGTAATTTGTTCTTCTGTTAAATCTTTTAATGCTAATTTAATTTGCGACTCAATATGCGTTAGCGTGTCTCCTGCTTCACGTTGCTTGAGTGATTCACCTACACAAATAATTGGTGTTAGCTGATGATTAAAAGCGGCGTGTGCTTTTTTATTTACTGTTTCGTCTGTTTCATTATAATAGGCTCTACGTTCTGAATGTCCGATAACAACGTGCGTCACGCCAATATCATTTAACATAAGGGGACTTACTTCACCCGTATATGCGCCTGAAGTCTGATCATTCATTGTTTGAGCTGCAATTTTAATTTGTGTACCTTCTGCTAATTTAACTAACTCTGTTAAATAAACAAATGGCGCACAAACAATTGCTTCTATTCCTGATTCATTTGGATAATCTTGAATTAATTCTTTCATAAAAGCTTCTACTTCAGCTAATGTTTTATTCATTTTCCAATTTCCTGCAATAACTTGTTTACGCATCTTTTTACTCCTCCTATTTATCGTTTAACTCTTTAATCCCTGGTAGTTCTTTACCCTCCATAAACTCTAAAGAAGCCCCACCACCTGTTGAAACATGATCCATTTGTTCAGACAAACCAAATTGATCAACTGCTGAGGCCGAATCCCCGCCGCCGATAACTGAATAACCTTCTGTTTTTGCAAGTGCTTCTGCTACTGATTTTGTGCCACAAGCAAATTGCTCCATTTCAAAAACACCCATTGGACCGTTCCAAACAATTAATTTAGATTCTAAAATCACTTTTTTATAAACTTCACATGAATCGGGACCAATATCAAGACCCATCCATCCAGGCTCAATCTCGTCTACGTTTACTGTTTTATAGTTAGCGTCTTTTGAAAAATCATCTGCAACAACGACATCTGTTTGTAAAATAAAATTAACATTTTTTTCTTTTGCTTTTTCAATAAAACCTTTTGCTAAATCTATTTTATCTTCCTCAACTAAAGAGTTACCAATTTCATAACCTTGAGCTTTTAAAAACGTGTAAGCAAGACCGCCACCAATTAAAATATTATCAACTTTTTCAAGTAGATTATCGATCACATTGATCTTATCTTTTACTTTAGATCCACCAATAATTGCTGTAAATGGACGGCTAGGTTCATCGAGTGCCTTACCTAAAACTAAAATCTCTTTTTCCATTAAAAAGCCTGCTACAGCTGGTAACTTACTCGCAACCCCTGCAGTAGACGCATGTGCGCGGTGTGCTGTACCAAATGCATCATTCACATAAACATCTGCCATTTCTGCTAACTTTTCGACAAGGCGAGGATCATTTGTTTCTTCTCCCGGTTCAAAACGTACATTTTCTAATAATAAAAGATCACCGTTTGCTAAATTAGCCACTGCTTCTTGTACTTCTGGGCCACAAACTGTATCTGTTTTTTTAACTGTTTCATTTAAAATTTCTGATAAACGTTTAGCTACTGGAGTCAAACGCAATGCTTCTACCACTTCACCTTTAGGGCGTCCAAGATGTGTAATTAAAATAACTTTAGCACCAGCCTCACGTAAGTAGTTTATTGTTGGTAAAGCTGCATTTATCCTTGTTTCATCTGTTATTTTACCATCATGTAATGGAACATTAAAATCAACACGACATAGTACTTTTTTACCCATTAAATCAATATCTCGAATAGTCTGTTTATCCATCATTACAACTTCCTATCTTTAATTTAATATATATTTGTACATACCTTCTTCATTATACTGTAATCAAATGATTATTTATAGTTTTTATCGTTTAAATAAAAAAAGATATTTAACTTCAGCTCTATTTTTGATTAAAAAATCACCTTAGAGTGTATAGTTAAATATCTATTTTGCTTTTAGCGCTTATTTATATATTCTATTAAATCAAGACAACGTGCTGAATAACCCATTTCATTATCGTACCAAGCAATGACTTTAATCATTGAATCCTCGATAACTAATGTAGATAATCCATCAATAATGCTTGAATGTGTATTACCTACAATATCAGTTGAAACAAGCGGTTCCTCACTATAACTTAGTATGTTTTTTAACGGTCCTTCCGCTGCTTCTTTTAATACTTTATTCACATCTTCTTTCGTTACATCTGTTTCAAGCTCAGCAACTAAATCGACTAGAGATCCATCTGATACTGGAACGCGGATTGCCATTCCATTTAATCGCCCTGCTAATTCTGGAATCACTTTACCTACTACTTTAGCTGCTCCTGTTGTTGTCGGAATTATATTTTCAGCTGCGGCACGTGCACGGCGGTAATCTCTATGCGGTAAATCTAAGATGTTTTGATCATTTGTATAAGCATGAACTGTACTCATAAATCCTCGTTTTAATCCAAAATTATCATGTAAAACTTTAGCAAATGGTGCTAAACAATTTGTTGTACAAGATGCATTTGAAATAATATGGTGCTCTTCTGGATTGTAGTCTTGTTCATTCACTCCTAAAACCATTGTTAAATCGGCGTCATCTGCTGGAGCAGAAATAATAACCTTTTTTGCGCCTGCGTCTATATGCTTTTGGCTGTCTGCTTTTTTTGTAAACAAGCCTGTTGCTTCAATCACGACTTCAACACCTGATTTTTCCCACGGAATATTTGCAGGATCTTTTTCTGACGATACGTGAATTTCTCTATCATTAACGAGAATATTATTATTCGATACTTCAATATCCGCTTCTAACTGTCCGTGAACTGAATCATACTTTAATAAGTGAGCTAACATTTCTGCGTCCGTTAGATCATTAATTGCGACAATTTCAATTTCTTTATTATTTAAAGCTAGTCTTAAAATATTACGACCTATTCTTCCAAATCCATTAATACCTACTTTTACTGACATATAAATTCCCCCTATTTATTTTTACGCTTTAACATGAGCTGTGCAGCTGCTTCGTCTATAATTAAGACGTCAGTTTTTTCTTGTTCTAAAAAAGCAGAGATTGCTTCTGCTTTTGACTTTCCGCCTGCGACCGTAATAACGTATTCTGCTGAATTCAAATCTTCTAATTGTAAACCTAAGGTTCTTACTTTATGCACAACTTCTCCAGATTTATTAAAGTAATAACCAAATGCTTCGGCGATTGCTTGATTATCTTTTAATTTATTATAAATCTCTACTTCTGTTTGACGACGTTTGGCCATTTCAAGTGCATTTCCTACACCGTGTAAAACAATATTTGCTTGTTTTATTTTATTTAACGTTTCTGTAATTGAAGGCTCTTTTATCATTGTTTCATATAACGCTTCACTCATTGGGTCAGGTACGTGTAGTAAGGCATATTCACCTTTTTCTTTTTTTGCCATTTCTGCTACAATCGTGTTCGCTTGATCCTCAACAAAACTACCAACACCACCACGTGCAGGTACAAATGTACAACGATGTTTATTTAATGGCACCATAGCTTCAGCAACTGACGCCATCGTCGTTCCACCTGTTACAGCGATTATTTCATTTTTTGTAATAATTTGTTTCAAGTAATAAACAGTTGCTCGACCTAATTCGTCTTTTACAAAAGTATCTGAATCACTGTTTCCTGTTACTACTCTAATATGCTCAACTTTATAAATTTCTTTTAACTTCTCTTCTATCGTTGTTACACCTGAAAACTCGCGAATAAAATCATCTAAATTATTGATAATTACTTTGCCATCTTCAGTCACATACATTCCTTGAGTCGTTACTTTAATTAACCCTTGAGTTTGTAGGAGTTCTATTTCATTTCTTATATTTCGCTCTGTAAAACCAGTCTGTTCAACTATTCCTCTTCTACCAATTGGCTCAAAAAGAAATATTGCATAAAGTATTTTAAATCTTGCTTCCATTGATTCAAGTAAATCAGGATAGATCATTTTTTGTAGCTCAACTAATTTTTTCATCACTTATATCCCAACCCTTACTTATCTTCACAGGACTATTTCGCCCCACTGAATTATTATTGTCCCAGCTAAACCAAAAAAAAGAAACAAACGATTTAATATATGTATATTATAACAAACTGCTAAATCGATTACAAATTTTCTTCTTTTACTTTTTCTAATATTTCTGCAAAATTTATAGATTTTCCATATATAATTTCATCATCAATTTTTATTACTGGAATAATTAATTGATATTCTTCTAATAAAGCATCTTCTTTATATATATCCTCAATTTGAATGTTAAATGGTTCAACATTTTGGATTACTTTAAGTAAATCTAGCGCTTCATCGCACAACAAACAATTTTCTTTTGTATAAAATATAACTTTTTTCATTTTACACGTCCTTATATTTAATATAAATAGCATAACATACATTTATTATTTGTTGACTTATCGTTGTTTTATGGCACAATTAAACAGATACATTATAGTTCCTTTAAACCAGTCCTGAGAGACTGACAAGGTTAATCGATGTGAGAGATAAATCTCTTCATGCATCCTTAATTTAGCCTTAGAAGGCTTTTTTTTATATATTTTTTTAATAAGGAGAGAGATTTTATGGAAAATAAAAACTTTATTGCAGTTGACGAAAGACCACCATTACTCAAAACGATACCACTTAGTTTACAACATTTATTTGCTATGTTTGGCTCAACCGTTTTAGTACCTATTTTATTTGGAATTAATCCTTCTACAGTTCTTTTAATGAATGGATTTGGCACTTTATTTTATATATTTATTACCAAAGGACAAATTCCTGCTTATCTTGGATCAAGTTTTGCTTTTATTGCACCTGTTACATATGTATTAGAAAACAATGGTCCGAATGGATATAGTTACGTATTAGGAGGATTCTTAGCAGTAGGGATTGTATTAACACTTGTTGCTCTTCTCGTTAAATTGGTTGGTACCATTTGGATTAATGTGTTATTTCCACCAGCTGCTATGGGAGCAATCGTCGCAGTAATCGGTCTTGAACTTGTTCCAGTTGCAGCCGATATGGCTGGATGGATATCGACAGACGGATCACCTGTTAACATGGATATTATTTTAGTTTCTTCACTTACTTTAGGAATGACAATTATTTATTGGGTAACTTTACGTGGATTCTTAAAAATTATACCGATCTTACTTGGAATTATTACTGGTTATGTGATTGCTTATTTCTTTGGACTTGTTTCATTAGATAATGTTTCTGCGGCAAGCTGGATTACAGCACCTGAATTTTATACAATGAAAATACACTGGCCATCAATCATTGTCATTTTACCAGCTGCACTCGTATTAATTCCTGAACATATTGGTCATTTATTTGTTACAAGTAATATTGTTGGTAAGGATTTAGCTAAAGAACCTGGACTCGACCTTTCACTTGCTGGTAATGGAATTTCAACTATTATTTCGAGTTTCTTTGGTTCTACTCCTAACACGACTTATGGTGAGAACATTGGTGTTCTAGCAATAACACGCGTTTATTCTACTTGGGTTATTGGTGGAGCTGCTGTATTAGCAATGTTATTATCGTTTAATGGTAAATTAACAACGCTCATTTCTTCTATTCCTGTACCAGTTATGGGCGGTATCTCATTACTCTTATTTGGAATTATTGCAGCGAGTGGAATTCGGATGTTAGTTGAAGCTAAAGTTGATTATAGTAATTCACAAAATTTAATTTTAACATGTACAGTTTTGGTTGTTGGAATTAGTGGTTTAGAAGTTGTTATAAAAGAAGTTGTTCTTTCTGGCATGGGGCTTGCTACAGTCGTTGCTATTGTTTTAAGTTTATTCTTTAAAATGTTAGATTTACTTAAATTATCTAATGAATAAGATGTTTTTATCGATTTAACGTGCTAAACTATGAGTAATTTAATTCTTAGGGAGATGAGCTAAATGAACGAAGGAAATTTTGGTGAATTTGGTGGTAGCTACGTACCTGAAGGCTTACAAACTGTTTTAGATGACCTGGCAAATCAATTTAATAAATACAAAGATGATCCAGATTTTAATGCTGATTTTAAATATTATTTAAAAGAATATGTTGGACGCGAAAACCCACTTACATATGCTGAAAACTTAACGGAATACGTAGGTGGAGCTAAAATTTATTTAAAACGTGAAGATTTAAATCACACAGGTGCACATAAGATAAATAATACAATCGGACAAATTTTACTTGCTAAAAGAATGGGTGCAACGCGTATTATTGCTGAAACTGGAGCGGGGCAACATGGAGTTGCAACTGCTACTGCTTGTGCGATGTTTAAAATTCCTTGTACGATTTATATGGGAACAGAAGATATTAAGCGCCAAGCTTTAAATGTATTTAGAATGGAATTACTTGGTGCTAAAGTTGTACCAGTAAATGAAGGACAAGGTAGACTAAAAGAAGCTGTTGATGCTGCTTTAAATGAACTTGTTGAAAATTATGAAACAACATTTTATTTACTTGGTTCAGCCGTTGGACCCCATCCATTTCCTTCGATGGTACGTCATTTTCAATCGATTATTAGTGAAGAGGCAAGACGCCAAATTTTAGATAAAGAAGGTAAATTACCTAAAGCAGTCGTTGCTTGTGTTGGAGGAGGAAGTAATGCAATCGGAGCTTTTGCAAACTTTATTGATGATGCAGATGTTCGTCTAATTGGTGTTGAACCAATTGAAGCAGCTTCGATTTCTAAAGGTGTTCCTGCTATTTTACACGGCTTTAAATGTCTCACACTACTTGATGAAGCGGGTAACCCTTCTGAGACAAATTCAATCGCAGCAGGGCTCGATTATCCTGGCGTTGGACCAGAACACAGCTACTTAAGTGAAACAGGACGTGCTGAATATGTTCAAGCATCTGGCGCAGATGCATTAGAAGCTTTTCAACTTCTTTCTAAAATTGAAGGCATTATTCCTGCACTTGAAAGTGCACATGCTGTATTCTACGCGATGAAACTCGCTAAAGAACTATCACCAGAAGATAGTATTATTGTTAATTTATCTGGTCGTGGTGACAAAGACGTCAGTCAAGTATTTGATATGTTAAAGAAATAAATAGTAAAAACCTAAAACAAATTAGTTTTAGGTTTTTATTTTTTTGCCTATTAAAACAGCAATCATTTTGCTATACTGTTATATAACAAATAAAAGGAGTGTTTTTAATTGGATAAAATTATTAATGATTTACAAAATGTTCCGACAACAGCAATTTCTGACGTCTTAAAAGGAATGCAAAATGTTGACCCACAAATAAAGCCTTTAAAAGAAAGTTACAAAATAGCGGGTAGAGCTTACACTGTTCAACTTCCTGTTGGAGATAACTTAATGCTTTTACGTTCACTTAAAGAAGCAAAAAAAGGTGATATCCTAGTTGTTGATGTAAAAGGTGATACATATAGAGCAATTGCTGGCGATTTTGTAGTTGGCATGATGAAGTCACTTGAGTTAGGTGGTCTTGTAGTAGATGGTGTGATTCGCGATTTAATTGATATTAAAGGATTAAATTTCCCGGTTTTCTCAAAAGGCACTACTGTTTCTTCAGGTACAAAAAATGGTCCTGGTGATACTAATATACCTATTTCTGTTGGTGGTGCTCCTGTAAATCCTGGTGATATAATTGTAGGAGACGTCGACGGGGTTGTGGTTATACCAAAAGATAAAGCAGAAGAAGTATTAACAAAAGCACAAGAAAAAATAATTGCTGACGATAAACGTGAAGCAAAAGTTGGCAGTGATCGTGAAGCTATTATTGATTATGTTAATAATATGTTAAACAAATAATTAAAAACAGGCTCGATTCTATAAATAGAATCAAGCCTGTTTTTATTCAATTTTTTCTGGTTCATTAAATTCGTAACTTTCTAAATCAACTGTCATTGATTTGATCGTTTGATCTTCTTTAGGTTGATCTTGACCTCCTGTAGGGACTGAGACGATTTCATCAACAACATCCATCCCTTCGATTACTTGACCAAATGCTGCATAATCACCATCTAAATGGGCTGAATCTTCATGGATAATAAAGAACTGAGAGCCTGCTGAATCAGGATCTTGGCTTCTCGCCATTGATAACACGCCGCGTTTATGTTCAAGCTCATTACTAAAGCCATTTGATTCAAATTCACCTTTAATGCTATAACCTGGTCCTCCTGCTCCAGTACCTTCAGGATCACCACCCTGAATCATAAAACCAGGAATCACACGATGAAAGGTTAACCCATTATAGAAATCATCTTGGATAAGCGAAATAAAATTATTAACTGTATTTGGAGCTAATTGGGGATATAACTCAATAATAACTTCTCCCCCATTTTCCATTGTCATCGTCACAATTGGTGATTCCTCATTTTCGCCTTTAAACGTTTGTTTTTCTTCGGTATCTTTTACTTCTTTTGTTTCTTTTTCTTCTTTAGGCTCAGCACCATTACATGCTACTAGTATGCTAAGACTTAAAACGACTATAAATAATCCTATATTTTTAATATTTACTAATTTCTTCACTAAAAATCCTCCCAAGAATAATTCTAATTTTACCAATATAATAATTCATCTAAGACATCAACGCAAATAAACGTTTTTATTTAATTTCAAAAATTAACTGTTCATTTTTATTCTCCTAACATAAGTATATTGATTATAATCGATTACACCATAATTTACTAACTTATTATGATCAGTTATATTTTATGATGTTTCTTTTGTTAAATCAGTTATAATATAATGAGATACTTTATTTTCGAAAGGTGTTATTTATGTCTAACTATAAATATACAATGCGTGATTTAAAATTTTGGCGAGTTGCAATTGGATTAGGTTTAGCATCTTTTATTATTTTTGCTTATTTATATGTATTTCAATCTTTATTACCTTTTTTTAAAAACATTTTTTCCATTAACTCTACTCAATCAAGCTTCTTAATTTCTTTTGCTATTTTTGGGTTAATTATTGGCTTGTTTGTTTTAGGATTTTTATCTGATCGTTATGGACGAATGCCTGTTTTGTATTTTTCTTTATTTGGTTCGGTAATCCCAATCTTTTTTATGCCCTTAGTTGATTCTTTTTATTTTATTTTGTTACTTAGGTTATTTCAAGGATTTGCTATAGCAGGTTTACCAGCGGCTGCACTTGCTTATATTAGCGAAGAAATAGATTTTAGTAGCGCAAAAATTGCAGTTGGTTTTTATATTTCAAGTAATGCTATAGGCGGTATGCTTGGCCGTGTTATCAGCAGTTACTTAACTGATAATTACTCTTGGCATATTGCCTTTTATTCACTTGGTATTATGGGATTTGCGATTGCTCTAATCGTATTTTTTGTTTTACCAAAATCACAGTTTTTTACTCCTAGTTCTTTAAGTATAAAAAATGATTTAAGTGCTTTTAAGTTTCACTTACGTAATCCTGTTTTGATTATTCTTTTTGGACTCGGTGTCATTCTTCAATTATCTTTTACTGGTTTATGGACTTATATACCTTTTCACTTAGAAAAAGCGCCTTACCTTTTATCCACTCAAGCAATTGGTTATTTGTTTTTTGCTTACATTTTTGGTGTAATTGGAGCGCCACTTTCCAGTTCTTTAGCAAATAAATTCGGATTAAATAAAGTACGTTTAGCTGGAATTATTGTTTTAACGATTGGATTATTACTTACACTGACAAATCCACTTATTTTTATCGTTATTGGACTGTGCATGGCGTGCTTTGGATTCTTTACGGCACATTCATTAACAGCAACTTCTGTTAGCGAATCAGCTACACACCATAAAGGTACAGCTTCAAGTTTATACTTTATCGCCTATTACTTTGGGGTAGCAATAGGTAGTTCTGCTTTAGGACCGCTTTATGAAAATGTAGACTGGTTTATTTTTGTTTTAATCGTTAGTTTACTTCCAATTAGTTATGTGACTTTTTTAAAACGTAAGAAAAAAATAGTTCGATAATAAATTCCCCCTCCAAATACTAATTTGAGAGAGGGAATTTTTTGTTTATTTTTTCTTTTTCTTTTTTTCTTCGTGTGGTTCAGTTAATACTTCTTTCACTTTTTTTCTAAAGTCTGGTTCCACCATAAAATCTGTTTGGAATTTTTCTACAGTCCCTCTTATTAATGTTTGTTCCACTGTATTTAAATCATTTAACATATATGTTAATTCAATATGATTAGATATAGTTTCAGCATAAGAGACTAAAGAAATTGCATAAGCTGTTGCACCAGCTTTTTGTGCGTAATGTTTTATTTCTGGATCAATTCTTATTTTATAGCGTAAAAGTGGCGTAAAATGGCTATACACTTCTTTAGGGAAATATGTTTCTCTATTTAATTTACCCATAAGTTTAACATAATCTTTTGTATTAGATTTTGCTAATTTATTAGTCCACATCTTTTGAAATGACATAGACATAATCGAATAAATTTTATTTTTTGTCTCTTTTGTTGGTGGTGTTTCGCACCAATCATTAAATGCTGTTAATACTGCTTGTTCATACTCATTTCTAGGTAAGGCTTCAATATATTTAAACGCTTCGTCTTTACTCATTCCTTCATTCATTAACTTAACAGGTAAATAAAGTTGTGGTGTAATTGGAACGATATCATCATGAGATTTTAATTCTAATTCGTTTAATGTTTCATTAATCGAGTCAATTCCAAGTTGATAAATTAAATAATCAGTATTTGCATTCGAACTATGGACTACCATTCCTTCTGCAATCTGTTTAAGTGTCACTTCTTTTGGATTGTTTAAAGAAGTTAACCAATTTACATGTGCATTACCATCTGTTTTAGGTATATAAAATCTTTCTAATTCTTCAACAAGAATCATTTTGTCAGGATTAATTATATTAGCAGATGCTTGTTTAGCGTAATCGAGTGCAATAATGATTTGAGTTAAACTTGCAAGTGGAAAATTTACATTTTCATTAATATCTAACCACGGTTTTCGATTAATATGGCAACTAAAAGCTGCTTGTCCCTGGTCAATTTTCTCTCTAATTAAATGAGCTAAGTTAATTGGATCTGCTTTATTCATTTTCTTTCTAAAACGCCAGATACCAATGATTGTAGCTCCTAAAAAAAACACTGCTATTACTATAATACTAAGTATTACAATTGAAAATACACCCATACTTCTTCACCTCTTTGTTTTATTATAACATATTAAAATCTCGCTTTTAATATGTTACGTAATTGTTGCAAAATTAAGTCTAATTAAGTACATTTTTCAAACTATTTTTTATTTTCTTGCATTTACCAATCCGATAAGTTGGTTCTCTTCTAAAACTATCTTATCATATAATTAGATCATTATTTAAAAATAGGAAGGAGTTTTTTTTATGTCACATTCATCACATGCTAAAGTACTTATCGTTGGTTCAGGAACTGCAGGAGTTAGCGTTGCAGCAAGCTTAATCAGAAAAGACTCATCTTTAAAAGACAATATTATGATAGTAGATCCTTCAGAGAAGCATTATTATCAACCTTTCTTTACTCTTGTAGGAGCTGGCGATTCAAAATTAGAAGACAATGTTCGATCGCAAGAATCACTCATGCCTGAAGGTGTTAAATTTATTAAAGACGCCGTTACGGTATTTAATCCTGAAGAAAACACTGTCGAAACCAAAAGTGGAACTGTAATGGCTTACGATTACTTAGTTGTAGCTGCTGGCATTCAATTAGACTTTGACAAAATTGAAGGCTTAGAAGAAACAATGGGTAAAAATGGTGTATGTAGTAATTATAGTGCGAATACAGTAGAAAGTACATGGGAAGCCATGCAAAATGTGAGAGATGGACGTGCGATTTTCACACAACCAAGTACGCCTATTAAATGTGCAGGAGCACCGCAAAAAATTATGTATTTAGCAGATGAAAACTTTAGAAATTCTGGTATACGTAATAATGTAACGATTGAGTTTACTTCAGGCATGCCTGCTTTATTTCCGGTTAAACGTTACTACCCTGTATTAAAAGATTTAATTAAAGAAAAAAACATCGAAGAGTCATATAATATGGACTTAATAAAAGTTGATGGTGATAAACAAGAAGCAACATTTAAAAACTCTGAATCTGGTGAAACAGTCGTCCGTGAATTTTCAATGTTGCATATTACACCGCCAATGAGCCCACCTACGTTTATTAAAGAAAGTACACTTGTAGATGAAGCTGGTTGGGTATCTGTTGATATGCATACTTTAAGACATACTAAATACAATAATATATTTAGTGCTGGAGATTGCTCGAATTTACCAACAGCTAAAACGGGTGCAGGAATTAGAAAACAAGTCCCAGTTTTAGTAGAAAATTTACTCGCTACAATGAAAAATAAACCTTTAACAGGATCTTACGATGGTTATGCATCTTGTCCGCTTGTTGTTGGTTACGATAAAGTTATCTTAGCTGAATTTGTTTATGGATTTGAACCAAAAGAAACGTTCCCAATTGACCAACGTGTTGCAAGAAAGAGTATGTTCTTTATGAAGAAAAATATATTACCAATGATGTATTGGAACGGTATGTTAAAAGGAACGATGTAATTAAAATATACAATGAAAGCGAGGGAGATTAAATGACTGATACAAGCCCTGAAATTAATAATATTTTAAAAAGTTTAGAACAAAAAGAACAAGTTGAATCTTTAGCTTATCTTGTAGAAAAATTACCTGATCTTGTTGATAAAATGAAAATTGTTGAAGATAAAGCCGATTTTTTAGTTAGTTCATTAACAGATCAGCAATCACTAAGTGTACTTGCCGAAGAAACAGAAAATAAAATCAAAGACCTACAAATTGACGAAACACATTTTGACGCTATTTTAAAAATGACGCATATGTTACCTCGCCTTGTCCCAATGATGGAACAAATGGATAATATAGCTGCCTTTGTAGAAGATGTTGCAAGCGATGAAAAAACAATTGCGATGTTAATTGATGGAGTCAATGATATTGTACCAATAAAAGAGGGTACAGAAATATTAGAAGAAACCAATAGTCATTTTAAAGCTAACAATAATCAATCAGATATATCTGTATTTGGATTAATGAAAATGTTAAAAGATCCAGTTGTTCAAGATGGTTTGAAATACACGAAATCTTTATTACATGTTATAAACAAACACCGTTAATAAAAAATAGCATATCACAATGATATGCTATTTTTATATCTTTTTTTGATTAAGTAACTTTTGACGCGTCCGCCAGTCAGGTAAAAATTCATCCATCAATCGGTAAAATCTTGGGCTATGTAATCTCTCAAGTAAATGGACCATTTCATGGACAACAACGTATTCAATACATTTAAAATCATATTTAACTAATTGTAAATTCAGCCAAATTCGGTGTGCTTGAATATTACAAGAACCCCATAATGTCTTCATGTTTTTAATACGTGTTTCGTTGACCTTAACTTGCATAATTGGTTCCCATTTATTTACTAAAGGAAATAATATATCGTATAATTTTATTCGGTAAAACGAATAGAGAAGCTCTTCCCTTTCTTTTTTTGTATCTGATTTTAAAACACCTAAATTAATTTGATTATTATAAATTTCGATAAAACGCTTAGATGATAATTCCACATTTAAATTCATTTTTTCGCCTAAAAAAGATAGTTTTTCACCTGTTTCATATGCTAGAGGTTTAGGTATTTTAACATTTTTATATTTATTTTGTTGTTTTTTAATCCAAGTTAATTTACTCTGAATAAAGTCATAACACTCTTCTTTTTTAATGCGATATGGGTAAGTTAATTTAACCTCACCATAAGGACCACTAACTTTTAAGTTAAAGTTTTTAATTCGTTTTTTTTCTGTTTGAATCTTGATACCATCTATTTCAATAAAATCCATTTCTATTCTTTATCCTCTTTTTCTTTTGAATCTTCTTTTAAACTATTAATCAAATTAATAATTTCTTCTTTTAACTTTTCAGAAATACCTTCAAGTTCGTGGATAAAATCATCTTTACCAGCGTTAATACTTTCTAATATTTTAGAGATTGTTTCTTCAAATTCATCTTTTTGTTCAGCTAATTCTACTTTGATTTCTTTATTTTCAATCTCTAACTGACTCATTCTTTCAGATTCACTTTCGTTTCCTTCTATCGTTTTTCCTATCAATAAACTTACATAAATAACAATTATTAAACTTATAATTCCAAGTAACCATTTTAAATATTTATTGCTTTTTTTCTTTTCTTTTTCACGTCTTGAACCAAATACATTTCCACAGTTGTGACAATATGTTTCGTCAGCAATTTTCTTAGTCCCACATTTATCACAATACATTCTTTCACCTCAAACTTATCTATGTTATATTCAGTTCTTTTTTATTACTAAACTCTTCGATACTAGACTTTATTTCATACATCTCTTCTATTTCTAATACATGTTCTCTATTTGTAATTTGATCTCTAAAATAATGAGTCATCTCACTCGGATTAGTAAATAAAGGTACTTCTTTTAATTCGCTGTAATTAATCAGTTTATTTGTCTCAGTCTCACTATTACTATAATAAACGATTGGTTTAATCGCTTGATTAAATGTTGTTTTGACATTCAAGTAACGGGTCAATATTTCTGTCGTTTTATTTACTTCTAGTACCGGACTAACTTCTTTTATTATTTTAATTTCACGATTTGCATATGACGTATTTTCTTGTGGTTCAATCATAAAGGTTTGTTCAACCTGAGCGTTTACATCAGGGAATATAGCATCAAAAAGAATTTCTTGCTCGCCTAATTCTTCTTTTGTTAACCCGTGGACAATTGTATTTTTAAGCTTTTTCGTTTCAATAATGAACAGACCTACTGGATGGAGTATTAAATGATCAATTTGTTTGATTAAAGTTTGTTGATTTTCAACGTAGGGTATAAATATATTATTCATTATAATCATTTCTGGTTCATAAATAAGATTTTCTGTAATAAATTGTTGCTTAATTTCGGTTAATAATTGATAAGTAAGTATTTCACTTTGAGTCATCGATATTTCATATAAACTATTAATATAATTATCTTTTTCATTTAAATTCTCTTGAAATTTTTGTTTTTGGACTTCCAATCTTTCTTCTGTACTAGCTTCTAACTGTTCAATTGACTCATTTAAATGTTTTATATGGATAGCATTTGCCGTTTCTAATGACTTAATATTTTGTAGCTTAATGTTTTTGATTTCTTTATTATATGACTTTTGTTGTTTTTGATAAATATAGTAAAAAATAACTATGAAAACTATTATAACTATAAAATTTATTAGTAATGAAGAATTCATCAATAAGCCTCCTTATGAAAATAAATGCTAATTCGCAAATGAATTAGCATTTATTATTTATGATAATCTATTTATTCTTTCATCTAGATCAGGGTGAGTTGAAAATAAAACAGAAAATTTAGGTTTACTGCTAATTTTCATTGAAGCGATAGCGGTATCTTGGTTATCTGATGTTGCTCGGTCAGTATATCTTTTTAAACTTTGTAAAGCGTGTTTCATTTTATCTTTTCCGGCTAAATCAGCTCCACCACGGTCTGCATGGAATTCTCTATGTCTTGAATAACCAAAGACTACTAAACTTCCTAGTATTGAGAATAATATTTGGAAAACAACGATTGCTATAAAATGAACAATTGGAGCAATTTCTGAACGAACAAATTGAGAGACACCAAATGCTACAATCCGAGCTAAGAAGACAACAAATGTGTTCACAACACCTTGTAGTAACGTCATAGTTACCATATCACCATTTGCTACGTGAGCTACCTCATGCGCAATGATACCTTCAATCGCATCATCGTCCATTTCATTTAAAAGACCAGCTGAAACGGCAACTAATGAACGTTTTTTTGTTGGCCCTGTTGCAAAAGCATTTACTTCATCTGAATAATAAATCCCAACCTCAGGCATATGTGTAAGTCCTGCTGCACGTGATAAACGATAAACTTTTTCAACTACACGCGCTTCGTGCGCATTGCTTGGATTTTCTGGATCAATCACTTCAACACCCATCATTCGTTTAGCGATTATCCGTGAAATTGCAAGCGATATAAACGAACCTGTAAAACCTATAATCGCACTAAATACGAGTAGTGATCCAAAATCTATCCCATTTGGTCCTAAGTAATTACCCGCACCTGTGATTAGAAATACAATTGAAATTGTTAATAAAACTAATATGTTTGTTAGTAAAAAATAAAATATACGTTTACCCAAATACTCACCTCTTCTAATTATACTTCCACATTCTTATATAATACCAAATAAACTTTATACACACAATATTATTGTAATGTTTTATATTTTCAGTAGCGCGCGATACATTTGAGGCTCTTTTACAATATCTGCTAAAGTATATTTGTCTAAAACATCTAAATACGCAGCTAGCGCTTCGTGAAGGATATGCCTTAATCCACATGCTGATGTTATGACACAATTATTATTTGGTCCAAAACATTCAACAAGTTTAAAATCTTCCTCTGTTTCTCTAACGACATCTCCAATTTTTATTTCACTCGGCTCTTTAGCTAAGATAATTCCGCCACCTCTTCCGCGTGTCGTTTCAATTAAGCCTATTTGTCCTAATTGATGAATGACTTTTGTTAAATGATTCCGCGAAATTTGATAAGCATCTGTAATTTCTGTAATAGTTGATTTGTCTTCTCCTGGTTTACTAGCTAAATAAATTAACACTCTTAATGAATAATCTGTATAATTTGTTAATCTCATTTTTATCACCTTTCTTAATTATACCATGAAACAAACATGTATTATTAAAATATGTTTGTGTCGATTTAAAGACGATTTAGTGAACTACAGAAATAAGTCGTTTTTAACCTTGTATCTTTAATTTAAACACTGTATATTGAAGGTGTATTTAAAATGAATCTTTAAAGGGGACATTTACATGGCACTTTCAAATGAAACAATTAAAATTATAAAATCTACTGCACCTGTTCTAGAAGTTCACGGAGCAACAATCACGACTGTTTTTTATAAAAATATGTTTATCAATCATCCTGAATTACTAAATATGTTCAATGAAGTTAATCAAAAACAAGGTAAACAACAACAAGCACTAGCTAATTTAGTTTACGCTGCTGCAAAAAATATTGATCAACTTGAGAATGTTTTAGAAGAAGTTACATTAGTAGCTAATAAACACCGTGGTTTAGGTGTAAAACCAGAACATTATCCGATTGTCGGTAAATACTTACTTTTAGCAATTAAAGAAGTTTTAGGTGACGCAGCAACTGATGACATTATGAATGCATGGGAAGAAACTTACGGCGTTATTGCTCAAGTATTTATTGATATGGAAGAAGAAATGTATAAAGAAGCTGAAGCACAAGTTGGAGGATGGGATGGTTTTAAAGACTTTATCATAACTGATAAAGTTAAAGAAAGTAACATTATCACTTCATTTTATTTAAAAGCTAAAGATGAAAAAGCTATCGCTAACTATGAGGCTGGCCAATATCTAACGATTAGAGCAACTATTCCTAATGAAGAATATATGCAAATTCGTCATTATACGATTTCCGCTGCTCCTGGAGCAGACACTTACCGCATTTCAGTGAAAAAAGAAACAGATTGTACACCTCATGGTAAAGTATCGACCTACTTACATGACTTAGTAAATGTAGGAGATACAATTGAAGCAAGTGCTCCTGCTGGTACATTTATTTTAGAAGAAAACGAACGCCCAGTAACATTCATTAGCGGTGGTGTTGGTATTACACCGATGATTAGTATGTTAGAAAGACTTTCTTCAACTCAATCGAATCGTAAAATAAACTTCGTACACGGTGCACGTAATGAGTCGATCCATGCTTTCCATGATCACATAAACGAATTAGTCGCAGCATTACCTAACGCGTCCTATACTTACGGGTATAGCGATTTAGATTCTTTAAATCATGGTGATTTTAAGGGATATATTACAAAAGAAGTGCTCGAAAAAACTGTAACAGAAGATACACTCTGCTATGTTGTTGGACCTGTTCCATTTATGAAACATATAGCCCAGTTACTTAAAGAAATTGGTTTAGATGATTCAAATATTCGATATGAATTATTCGGGCCCGCACAAGACATCTTAGTAGAGTCACCACAAGCATAAAGTAAAAAACCCGACTTGTTGATTTTATCAACAAGTCGGGTTTTCATTTTTTTAATCTTATTCCGCTTCGTAAGCTTTACTTACTTCGCCGAGTTTATTTTTATATTGCTCTTGTAAAGCCTTATATTCTTTTTTGAATATTTTTTCTTCGCGTTTTTTTAAGGCATAAATACTCATTCCAGCAAAAATAGTAGCAATTACACTTTGAACGACCTCAGTTTTCTTCATTTTTTAAATCATCCTCTCCTTTAATTATTTCAAGTTCAGGTAGCCACTCACTTATATGATCAACCGTTTTTTTATAATGATCTTTAGCATCTGGTAAATACTCATCTGTCACCTCGTGCATAGGCCAAACATGGTAATCTGCGCCTTTTTCATATGATACAAATGTAGGTAAAAACTTAGGCGATGTTATCTCGATTGAGTTATCAGCAACTTTTTGTTTAATTGTAAAATTAACCATTCCACCAATTTGCCTTGGCAATTCATCTTGACCTGATAAAAAATTACCTAACGAATAAATAACTAATGTTTCATGACCATCTTTGCCTTCAACCCATTCAATGGGTTGTAAAACATGTGGATGGTGACCAATTAATGCATGAACACCTTGATCTGCTGCAAATTGAGCTAAGTCTTTTTGTTCATCACTTGGATAATCTTCATATTCTAAACCAAAATGAAGACTTAATAAAATAACATCAGCTACTTCTTTTGCACGCTCTATTTCATTTTTTATATTTTCTTTATCTATTAAATTAACGAGATAATCTTTTCCTTCAGGTACTGGAATGCCATTAGTCCCATAAGTATATGCTAAAAAAGCAACCGATATACCTTCTTCTGTATCGATTACTCTAATGTCTTCTTTATCTTCATGATCTTTATACGCACCTACATAAGTCATGCCGATGTCATTCCAATGATCAATTGAACTTTGAATGACCGCTTCTCCGCGGTCCAATGTGTGATTATTCGCAATTGAAACGACGTCTACACCCACTTCCTTTAATGCATCCCCAACTTCTTTAGGACTATTAAATGAAGGATAACTAGACAATCCATGTTCAACGCCACCAATCATTGTTTCTTGATTAGCAAACGTAAGTGTACTTTCACTTAAATACGGGGCAACATTTTCGAGCATGGGATAAAAATCATACCCTTCATCTATTTTGGCATCTTCATAAACGGTAGAATGGATGAGCATATCACCAATAGCTGAAACAGTAATCTCCTTTTCAGTCACTTCTTCTACTTTTTCAACTTCTTCTTTTACGACAGGCTCCTTTTCAACCTCTTCTGCTTTATTTTCAGGTGAGCAAGCAACAATAAATAACATACTTATACTAATTAATAAAATACGTATAATCTGTTTCATTAAATATCATTCCTTTTTATAATATTTTAATTAATATTACACCTATAACAATTGAGATAATTGCTAACACAAGAAATAATAAACTTGCTTTTTTCCATTCTAACTTTTCTTCAGGTACTTCAGTTGCTGCAAACTTTATTAAGTTCTGAATTGTAATACCAAAAAAGACAATTCCAGAAACGATTACAATAATAGGAATAGATTTCATCATGCTATTTTCACTAGCTCCTCTTTTTTAATTAAAAATTTTTTATTCATCTATGATTTCTAATTTATGATCCATAGATATACGTGGCTTAGCTTTAGGTATTTTTTCCGGATAACCAATTTGCATCACAGCAGCTATTTTAAATGTATCTGGATCAATATTAATTTCACGTGCAAACTCTTTATCGTGCATAAAAGGTGTAATTGTCCATAACATCCCAATCCCTTTATTCCAAGCGATAAGTTGTGCATTTTGAATAAATGCACTAACTGCTGCATAATCTTCTTCATATTTTATTAAATCTTCTTCTTTTTTAAAATAAATAACAGCGTGATGCGGAATTTGAAGTAAGAAACTTTTCATAAATGAGATTGATTTAATCGTTTTAGGATGAGAATCAGAGCCTAACATACCAATACGTTGATAACTTTTAATTATATTATTAATTAATGTTTCTTTTCCTTTTGCTTGATATAGCTTAATCTCCCATGGTTCTTTCATATAATGAGTCGGCGCCCACGAAGCTTTTGAAAATACATCTTCTAAAATTTTTGTTTCTACTGGTTCACTTTTAAATGTATGAATAGATCGTCTATTCATTATTGCTTCAAGTAATTTAATTTTTTTCACCTCTTAGAACATGCACATACTATTTTCATTATAACTGAGGAGTTTATATTAAAAAAGTGTTTAATTTTATATTATCTCAAAATATTTAAAATAGTACTTGTCCTTTCTCACTTACGTTTTTTTAATTGAGAATCATCATTGCTTATTTACGTTCTTTCTTGTAGAATTAAGATGAGATATTTCGAGAGGGGATATATATATGTTAAATGAAAAATTAGTTAAAAGTTTAAACGAACAACTTAACATGGAATTAGAAGCAGGGCATAATTACTTATCAATGGCTGCTTATTTAGAATATAGAAGTTATGAAGGCTTTGCTAACTTTTTTATGGAACAAGCAAAAGAAGAATTTTCTCATGGTATGAGAATTTATAACTATTTAAATGACCGAGGAGTTAAAGCTGTTTATTCTGCTTTACCGACACCACCAAATGATTTTGATTCTGTACTTGATGTATTTAAAAAAGCTTTAGCCCATGAAAAAGTTGTTACAAAAAGCATTCATAATCTAGCTGATATAGCATATGAAGTTAAAGATCATGCAACAATTTCATTTTTAAATTGGTTTATCGATGAACAAGTTGAAGAAGAAGCTGTTTTTGACACGCATATCGAATACATTGCACGTATTAAACATGACGAAAATGCACTCTTTATCTATGAACAAGAGCTTGGTAAAAGAAAGTTTTCAGCAGAATAAACTAATATTTAAATAGGATGACTTTTAAAAGTCATCCTATTTTACATTTCATCTGATATACCTAAGAGTATAATCCCTAACATAACTAATATAATCATGATATATTGTTTTTTAATTAGTATTTCCTTTAAAAATATCCGGGAAAGCAAAACAGAAAAAATTCCATGTGCTGCAATAATCGGAGCAGCAATCATCGCATTTCCTGCCATAGCAAATACATAGAAAAACTGGCCTGTCGTTTCAAGGATAGCTGCTGCACCCTTATCGCGTTCTTTGAATATGGAGAAATTCTCTTTTTTTATAAATTTAATATAAACGTATGCAAGTATTGCAATAATTAAAAATGTATATTCATAAGCTAGCAAGGCTGTATCTTCTGGAATTATTTTTAACTCATCTAAGTAAACCCCATCTAAGAAAGTTCCAATTCCATCGATAATTGCATATAATATTGGAAATGTAATTGCTAATACACCAATTTGATACTTTTTTTCTATTTTTCCATCTGATGATTTCAAAAGAATTAATTCTGCTTGTTTTTCAAGAATAGCTAAACGAATAACGCCATATGAAACAACAAGTACCCCTACTACTGTTATCAGACTTAATTCTCTTGGGAAAAATATAAATAATAAAATAGCACTAATCGCACCAGATGAATTTTGTACCGGCGCTGCAATCGATAATTCAATATAACGAAGGCCAATATAACCAATTGTCATTGAAATAATATACATCGCTGATACAGGTAAATAGATAATCATATCGAATAATACAAAATCCACGTTTTTAACGAGACCGTAAATTGTTGCATGAATCCCCATTGCAAAACCAACCATGATAACAATTTTAAGATGACTTGTCTTATCTTCTACATGACTTCCTTTTTTATAAAAAAGGTTAGCCCCACCCCAAGCAAGGGCAGTTATTACTGAAAATATTAACCACATAAAATAATTTCCCCCATTACCAACTCATTGTCAAACAAGTAAAAAAACTGTTTTTCTAACTTTACTTCCATAAAAAAACCTCACGAGGATTATCTCGTAAGGCTAGTCTTCATTTTTTGGTTTCTTATTGTCTTTTTCATCATCATCTGACATGAGTGAATTTGTAGCATCTTTAAATCCTTTTAACGTTTCGCCTAAAGCTTTACCTAATTCAGGCAATTTATTAGGTCCAAAAATAAGTAGAGCAACAACAAGAATCAATATTAAGCTCGGTACACCAATACTCCCTAATCCCATAAACCCACCTCCAATTTAAAGTAGATCAAATATATTAAAGTTTATAAATAAATCATCTACACTAAATGAATTATAAACACTTACAAGTCCTAATATAGTTTATATCTTATTCATTATAACCTTTTTAAAGTGTTATTGTCCATTATAAATCGACCCCTTTAACATATTGTTAAAGGGGTCGATTAAACTTTATTTTATTAACTCGAGTGAACTTTCAATAAACGCTGGTATATCATCTGGTGTTCTACTTGAAACGAGTTGATTATCACAAACAACAACTTTTTTATCATGATAATTTGCTCCAGCATTTTTTAAATCCACTTTAATAGATTTATAACCTGTTATATCTCGATCTTTTAATGTTTCAGCTGTAATTAAAACTTGTGGTCCATGACAAATTACAAATACTGGCTTTTTTTCATCCATAAATGCCTTAGCAAATTTAACAAAGCGTTCATCAGCTCTTAATATATCAGGTGAAAATCCACCTGGAATAAATAAAGCATCAAAATCATCTGGTGACACATCATCAATTCCTAAATCGATTGTTACTTTTGAGCCATTTTTACCTTTTATATTATTACCTGCTTCATATTCTATTGTTTTAACTTCATGATCTTCATGTTCAAATGCTTCTAATGGATCTAAAAACTCTGAATCTTCAAAATGATTCGTTATAATTGTAGCTATTTTAGCCAATTAAATGACCTCCTTGTTTATGTTATATATTTATATAACCTAACTGGAAATCTTTTAAACGTTTAATTAACATGAACGTTATTTTTTGTGAAGATTTGCACACTAATAATTGAAATAATCAAGATAATCATAAACGGAACAACCCATCCAAGACCTTCTGCATAGAGTGGTAAATACTTCTCATAAAAACTTATAATAGGCTTTAACCAACTAAATTGATTAATTTCTAAAGTATCACACAACGTTTTAATTCCATCAATAATACTGACCGCAAATGTCACTATAATCGTTAATACATAAACGAATTGTTTATGTTTAAATAAAGGTGACGCAAATGCTAAAATAATAATGGCCATTGCAAGTGGGTATAAAAACATTAGAACAGGTAATGAATAATTAATAATTTGCGCTAATCCAAAGTTAGCTATAACAAATGTTAATGTTGTAAATAACGTAACAAATAATTTATAACTGATTCCTGGCATAATTGTATTAAAATATTCACCACAAGCTGTCATTAATCCTATACTTGTTGTTAAACAAGCTAAGGTAATTAATATTGCGAGAAGAATCATTCCTACGGTTCCAAAATAATGTGATGCTGCCCCACTTAACACAGGTCCTCCTGTATCAAATAAGCCTAACTCACCTGTACTTGTTGCACCAAGATAAGCAATTCCTAAATAAATAATTCCTAATAAGAAGACAGCTACAAGACCTGCTTTACCCGTTGCACTTAAAATACCTTTACGCGACTTTATTCCCATATTACTCACTGCATTTATAACTATAATTCCAAAAACTAAGGATGCAAGTGCGTCCATTGTATTATACCCTTCAACGAAACCTGTAAAAAATGGTGCTGACACGTAATCATTTTGCGCGTCGCCAATTTCGCTCATGGGATTAAAAAATGCTGTAATTAATAAAACAGCGAGTAATAATACTAAAGCAGGTGCTAGTATCTTACCAATTCGATCGACTAGTTTAGCTGGATTTAAAGAAAGCCATAATGTTATCCCAAAGAAGACCACTGTAAAAATAAATAAACCTAAATCGAGATTAGCCTCACTAATAAAAGGCGCAAATCCTATTTCATAAGCTACAGCACCTGTACGAGGCGCTGCGAAAAATGGCCCAATCGTTAAATAAAGCATCACAGTAAATAATAAACCATAAATCGGATGCACACGACCAGCTAATGCTTGTAGGTTATTACTATTTGAAAAACCAATTGCCATAATTCCTAAAAGAGGTAGCCCTACTCCTGTTATTGCAAATCCTACAGCAGCAATAAATAAATTCTCACCTGAATATTGCCCTAATTCTGCCGGAAAAATTAAGTTACCTGCTCCAAAAAATAAGGCGAATAAAGTAAAACCTAAAAATACATAATTAGATCTTGAAATCTTTGCGTCCACTAAAAAACCCCAACTTTCTATTAATTATTTATATAGACTTTTCTGAATATTTAGTCTACGTTTTTTAAATATGTATGCTCTAATGTGTAAGATTACCCCTTTTATCTTTAGTTATCAAGTTATTATATTATTCACAGGTATAACATAATTTAGACACTTCTTTATTCATTTAAATACGCTAATTAGAAGATTTATTTGTTTTAAAATGCTAATATGGTTTAGTAGTAATAAAATATTTTTTATCATTACAATACAGATATTTAAAAGATATATAAAGGATGAGACTGATGGTATTAATACCTATTTTCTTAGGTTTGTTCCTATTTTTTGGCATGTACGAATGGTTTGTACATAAAAAACACATTAAAGCAATTCCGATTAGAGTAAATGTTAATGGAATTCGTGGTAAGTCTACTGTTACCAGATTAACAAACGGTATATTAAAAGAAGCTGGTTATAAAACAATTGGTAAAACAACAGGAACATCAGCTCGCATGATTTACTGGGACAAACCAGAAGAACCTATTTTAAGACGTCCTGAAGGACCTAATATCCGTGAACAAAAAGTTGTTGTACAAGAAGCTGCTGAACTTGGAGCAGATGCGTTAGTTAGTGAATGTATGGCGGTAAATCCTGATTATCAAATTATTTTCCAGGAAAAAATGCTACAAGCTAATATAGGCGTTATTGTCAACGTTTTAGAAGATCACCTAGATGTTATGGGACCTACTTTAGATCAAATTGCTGATGCTTTTCTTGCAACTATCCCTTACAATGGCACATTGATTCTATCAGAAAGCCCGTATGTAGACTTCTTTACTACTGAAGCTCATAAACGTAACACGAAAGTTATTGTTGCTAATAATGCTGCTGTTTCTGAAAAGTTTTTGAGTCAATTTAAATATATGGTTTTTCCAGAAAACGCTGCTCTTGCTTTTGCAGTTGCTCAAGCGTTAAACATTAATCCTAAAATAGCAATGCAGGGTATGTTAAATGCACCAGCTGACCCTGGAGCGATGAAAATACATCCTGTAATGTCAAGTCATGGAAAAGGCTACTTTATTAATGCTTTTGCGGCAAATGACCCTTCATCTACAATTAACATTTGGAAGAGAATTTTAAAACAAGGTTACTCAAGTTCTAATTCAATTGTAGTTATGAACTGTAGAAATGATCGTGTTGATCGTACAATTCAATTTGTTGAAGATGTTTTGCCTCACTTAAATATTTCTACTTTAATCGTTATTGGAACAACAGTTGAACCCGTTCTTAATGCTGTAAATGAAAATTTAATTAAAGTAGACGAATTGATTAATTTAGAAAATAATACAACAATCGAAGTGTCACAAATCTTAGATAAAAAACTTAATAATAATATTATTTTTGGTGTAGGAAATATTCACGGTGCTGCAGAGCCCTTAATAAACCTACTAGTTGATGAGGAGAATTAAGCATGTTTGGAACTGATTTATATATAGCCCTTGTACTTGGTGTTGTCTTGAGTTTATTATTTACTGAAAGAACTGGTATTATTCCTGCTGGACTCGTTGTCCCAGGATATATGGCATTGATTTTTGATCAACCTATTTTTATTATCGTAATATTATTTGTTAGTTTTTTAACATATATAATTGTTACGTACGGAATTAGTCGTGTCACTATTTTATATGGTAGAAGAAAATTTGCTGCCATGTTACTTGTTGGAATTACTCTGAAAATGATTTTAGATTACTTCTATCCAGTGATGCCCTTTGAAATATTAGAGTTTAGAGGAATTGGTGTTATCGTACCTGGATTAATAGCTAATACAATGGAAAAACAAGGTACTGTTATTACAATCGGAAGCACTTTATTATTAAGTGGATTAACGTTCATCATACTAAGTTTATATTATTTAGTATAAGGAGAAATAATAATGTATAATAATTTAAATTCACAAGAAAAAATTCAACTTTTTATGAAGAAACAAAAAAAGAAAACGGGTCGGCAAGCTTTACTTGGTTTATTTGTTACTGGGTTTTTGATTATTACATACATTATCTTTGCCGGGTCTAGTGTGGCTAAGGTTAAAGAAAGTGATACTGAGTTTACTGCTTCTTTTGTAGGTGATATGATGTTTGGTCGTCACGTTAATGATGTTGTTCAAAAACATGGTGCTGACTTTTTATTCAAAAAAATTCAACCGGTTTTCAATGAATCTGATTATGTCTCTGGTAATTTTGAAAATCCGATCTTATTAAGGAAAGAAGATAAATACGATAAACTAGAGAAAAGTATCCATTTATTTACGCGTCCTGAAAGTGTTGATGCAATTAAAAATGCTGGTTTTTCTGTACTTAACTTAGCTAACAACCATATGATGGACTATGGGCCTGAGGCATTAGATGAAACAATTAGCACTTTAAACAAAGCTAATATCCCTCACGTTGGAGCTGGCAGAAATGTCGAAGAAGCGGTTGATATAGAATACTCTAATTATGACGGGCAACGCGTGGCAACAGTTGGGTTTACTGACGTGTTAGTGAAAGGTTTTTCTGCTCATAAATATACAGCTGGTGTTGCTAGAGCTACACCTGAAAATATTGTTCCTACAGTTCAACTTGCTAAAAAAAATGCTGACTTAGTTATTGTTAACGTACATTGGGGCATTGAGTATAATAAGAAGCCAAGTGAAAGACAAGTAGAAATGGCACGTGCTATTTCTGATGTTGGCGCGGATATAATTGTTGGTCATCATCCACACGTTTTATCAGATATTGAATTGTATAATGATACAGTTATTTTCTATAGCTTAGGGAACTTTATTTTTGATCAAGGATGGACACGTACAAAAGACAGTGCCATTGCTCAATACCATGTTGACCAAGATGGTAAGAAAAGTATTGAAATCATTCCGCTCAGAATCAAAGAAGCACAACCTTATATTACAAGAAATCCTTATTACCGAAATAAAATATTTAAACAACTAACGGGTAAATTATCAAAAGATGATTATACAAAGAAATCTGGACGATTATATATTGATCTAAATTAAATCTAAGTAAGGAGTTACACGAATGAGTAATAAAAAATTAATTACGTATCTATCAGTATTTGTTGTCGTTGGTGTACTATTTATTTATGCTCAAAATGGAGTTTTCACTTCTTCAGATGGTCCTGATTATGGCATAAAAAAATCCGAAGCCATTAATACTGATAAAGGATATGGTGTCAGTGCGTCTCACCCACTTGCTGTGGATGTTGGTATGAAAGTTTTAGAAGATGGTGGTAATGCCGCTGATGCTGCGATTGCTGTTTCTTATATGCTAAGTGTTGTTGAGCCATATGGTTCTGGTATTGGTGGTGGTGGTGTTGCTCTAATTGATGAAGATAATGGTAATGCACCTACTGTTTATCAATATAGAGAAGAAGCTCCACAATCAGGAGCTATCCCTGAAACTTTTGCTATTCCTGGTTTTGTAGATGGAATGGAAAAAATAAATCAGGATTTAGGTACAAGACCTATGAGCGAATTAATAGAACCAGCAGTCCAAGTTGCACAGGATGGTTTTCCTATCAATCAATATTTAGCAGGGCGTTTTGAAAAAGGAGCTAGCAGAATGAATGTTCCCAAAATGCCTGACTATTTCCCAAATAACAGGCTCTTAGAAGCAAATGAAGATTTAATTCAACCCGAACTTGCTGAAACTTTAAAATTAATTCAAGAAGATGGTTCTAAAGCTTTCTATGAAGGTAAAATTGCAGAAGATATTTTAGCATCTGTTGAAGAATTAAAACCAAGTGATTTAACTAACTTTGAAACAGTTATAACAGAACCTGTTCATGGTGAATTTGCCGGATATGATGTTTATTCAGCTCCCCCACCACTTGCTGGGGTAACTTTAATCCAGATGCTACAAATGGCTGAAACTTCTAATATAGACAAAGTTGACAATCAAGTAGATTATCTTCACTTGTATGGTGAAATTATTAAACGTGCTTATCATAATCGATTAGATAATATTGGTGATCCAAAGTTCCAAAAAGATGTTGATATAAACGAAACGACTTCTCTAAGTTATGCAGAAAAATTAATTGCTAATTTTAATCCAGATAGAATCTCTGACAGTTATGAGGTTAATGACTCTATTTCTGATGAAGAAGACCATGATAATACAACTCATTTTGTTGTTGTTGATAAAAATAACATGATGGTTTCTGCAACACATACGCTTGGTAACTTCTTTGGGTCTGGTGAATATGTATCTGGTTTCTTTTTAAATAACCAAATTGATAATTATAGCCTTTCAGATGATTCACCTAATTATTTAGAACCTGAAAAAGTATCACGAAGCTTTACAAGCCCTAGTATAATAACAAACGATGAGCAAACAATTGGAATTGGCTCGCCTGGTGGAAAACGTATTCCAGTAGTTATGAGTGATGTTTTAACTAGATATCTTTTGTTAAATGAAGACTGGGATAGTACAATTGAAGATAGTCGGTTCTATCTAGAAGGTACAGATATCTTTACTGAAAAAGAATTAGATAAAAGTGTTCAAGGTAAGCTCCGAGCAAAAGGATATGAAATATATAATATTAGAGAGACTGATTTTTATGGTGGTATCCAGGCACTTGTTTACGATAAGAAAACTAAAGAATTATTTGGTGCTGCAGACCACAGACGCCCTGGTACTTGGCAAGTTTCAGAAGATTAATGTTATGGAGGAAAAATAATGAAAAATAGAATTTCTAAGTTTTTACCTGTGATATTCTTATTAATGGCAATAACGTTTATGACTATTTTTAAACACGAAGACACTCTATCTGATGCTGAAGCATATGAATTTAAATCGTTAAGTTCATCAGACCAAACAATTGATCAACGAGCTGAACGAATTAAGGGTTCGGATAATGAAAAATATGCAATTACTGCAGATGAAGAAGTTGTTACTGTATTTAACCCTGATGGAAGTAAAGTTTTTGAGACTTCTATAGATGACTGGGAAGACGAACGTGAATTTTATTATGAAAAATATAATTTAAATTAAAAAAATGTGAATCGTTCTATTTAGAACGATTCACATTTTTTATTAACTTCGATATCTCTTTAAGAATCCTTGTAAACGTTCATCATCAGAATCTTGGAGTACTTCTTTTGCAGTACCGCGTTTAGCAATAACTCCTTTATCTAAAAATAATACACGATCTGCCACATCAAGCGCAAAATCCATCTCATGAGTGACTAAAATCATTGCCATCTCCCCTTCTTCTGCTAGCCCTCTTATAACTTCAAGTACCTCACCTACTAATTCAGGATCTAGAGCAGATGTAACTTCGTCAAATAACATAACTTTAGGCTTCATTACTAATGCACGTGCCATAGCAACTCTTTGTTTTTGACCACCTGATAACTGGTCTGGATAGTTATCTAATTTATCCCCAAGACCTACTTTTTCTAACATTTCAATTGCGTATGCTTTAGCTTTTTCTTTATCAATTCCTTGAACTTGAATAGGCGATATCGTGCAGTTATCTAAAACTGTCATATGTGGAAATAAATTAAAATGTTGAAATACCATACCAATGTCCCCGCGAATTTCCCTTAAATGCTTTTCATTAGCTGGAACCATTTCTCCACGTCGTTCCATTTTCCATAAATTGTTTCCTTCTACATAAATATCGCCTGAAGTTGGTTCTTCTAGTGTCATTAATAATCTAATAATCGTCGTTTTTCCTGAACCACTTGGTCCAATCACTGCTACTTTTTCACCTGGTGCAATATTTAAATCTATTCCTTTGAGAACTTCAAAATCACCAAAACTTTTATATACATTTTTATAAGATACAATTGGTTTAACTATTTGGATCACTCCTTTAAATTAACTTGATTTTTCAAACATATTATTTTTACTAAAATTACGATTCATTTTCTTTTCTAATTTTTTAACTAACACAGCTGACGGATAGCTTAATAATAAGAACAGCAATGCTACGATAGTTAATGGTTCAACATAATCCCACGTTTTTGCCCCATAGTTATTCGCCAATTGTAAAATACCAATTACTCCTATTGTTGATGCAAGTGGCACTTCTTTAAACATAATAATTAAATAATTACCAAGCATTGGTATTGTCGGCGGGATTGCTTGTGGTAATATTATTTTTGTCCATTTTTTATAAGTTGAAAAATTAAGTGCTGTTGACGCTTCCCATTGTCCTTTTTGAACATCTTCAATACCAGAACGATACACTTCACTAATATACGTACTAAAGTGGATACCGAGTCCAATCATACCACTTACAAAAGGACTTAATGTCATACCGATAACTGGTAATTGGGGAAATGCGTAATAAATAAAAAATAACTGAACAAGTGGAGGTGTGGAACGAATAAATTCCATTACCCAAATAACAAGCCATTGAAATGGTTTAAAAGGAACACGTCTTAAAAATGTCCAAACAAAACCAAAGATAATTGCAAATGCAAAGCTTGCTACAGTTAAACCAGCTGTTATATATAATCCTTTAATAATTATAGGAAAAGCATCGAAAAATACATCCCATTTCCAATTACTCATTGAGATGCCACTCCTTTCTTAGACATTTTTTCTAATCTACGTGTTAAGAATATGAGTGGTAAAGCTAATATAAAGTAAAATAATAAGAGCAATAAATAAATCGTAGGTGCCATTGAAATATTAGAGCTTCTCATAATCTCTCCATAGTATAAAACATCTTTTAATGCGATCAAAGATACAAGAGATGTTGCTTTAAGCATTTGAATTAGATAGTTACCAAATTCCGGTAACATCATTCTAAGTGCTTGAGGGAAAATAATAAACCGCATTTGTTGAAAACTACTCATATTAAGTGCTGTTGCCGCTTCTCGTTGACCATCGGCAACTGAATTAATAGATGTTCTTACTACTTCAGACATATAAGCACCATAATTTAAGCCAATTGCTAATGCACCTACCCAAAAATCATTTCCTAAATGGATATCGAAAAGAATAGGTAATGCATAGTATAACCAAAAAAGTTGCACAATCAATGATGTGCCTCTGAATATTTCAATATAAAGACCTGATAATTTTCTAATCACAAAAAAACGTGATAATTTCCCGAATCCTCCAACAAAAGCCATAAAGTAACCAAAGACAGCTGAAGCTAGAAGGATTAATAGCGTTACTTCTATACCTTGAGCAAGTACTGGAAAAATATCTCTAATAGCTGAAATAGTCCCCACTCCTTTCCTTTAATTATAATGGAAAAGCTCCAGTTAGGTTATTAGTAAACCACTGGAGCTTAAGGTCTTTTTTAAGAAACTTATTTTTCTTCACCTTTACAAACCATCGCAGTAGTAACATCGTCTTCAGGATAATTACGTTCTGCATCAAATCCATTATCTTCTAATATTTCTGCAATTTTTCCACTTTCTTTTAATTCAGCAAGTTTTTCGTTATACGCTTCTAATAATTCTGTTTCATCAGGATGAAATGCTACTGCACCATAACTTGGTACACCATCAATATCCGGTTGTTCGAAATCTTCAACAAATTCTATATTATCTGAGTCTGCTGATTCAAGCGCCATGATTAAAGTCATTTCTGTTCCTGTCGTTGCATCTGCACGACCTGACTCTACGGCTGCAATTGTTGCAGGAATATCTGGTGCTCCTTGAATTTGCGATTCATCTACACCTTCTGAAACGACAAATTCATTTTCTGTAGCTCCTGACATGATTGAAATTGTTGCTTCTTTATTGTCAGCAATATCTTTATAACTCTTCAAACCTAATGGATTTCCTTTTTGAACAATTAATCCTTCACCATATTTCATGTCTGGTTCACCAAATGCAGCGTTTTCACAACGATCGGGTGTAATTGCCATACCAGAAGTGATTGCATGGTACTTTCCAGCACCTAATCCTGGAACAAGTTGATCATAATCTGCTAAATGACCTTCTACTTCTTCAATTCCTAATTCTGCAAAAACTGCTTTAGCAGTATCTACTGATGCTCCTGTTAATTCACCTTTATTATTTTCATAACCATAAGGTTTTTCATTAGCAAAACCAATTTTAATTTTACCTTGTTCTTGTAAATCAGCTAATACGCCACCGTTACCTTCTTCTGAACCTTCTTTATCTGAAGATTTATCGCCAGAACTGCCACATGCTGCTAGTAATAATATTGAAATAAGTACAAATACTGAAATCGTTAATCTTTTCATAATTACTTCGTCCCCCTTTTATGAAATTTGTGTCTCAATCATATAACTATAAATATCTATTCTCAAACCTTATTTTTGATCATTTTCATTCATATAGCTTTATTTTAAGTTATATACTTTGAAAAATTCACTCTACCTCCTATTTACCTTGTACAACGCTTTTATTCTAGTGACAACGCTTACTTTAGCTGTTTCATGCTTTAAAAAGTATATTAAAGTAAAGTTTTTCAAATTTTGTAAAATTATAAAGTTTTATTCTATAGATTTCTTCTCTTTAAAATAATTATATCATTAAAACTTAAAAACAAAAAAGCTTGTAACCTTTGCAGTTACAAGCTTTTTGTTAAATTTATTTTAATGAATCTTTCATAAATGGTAAATATAATATAAAAAATATGCTTAATGTTATTCCTTCTAGAGATAAGAGATACCATGGATAGGAGCCTAAATAATCTAGGATACTCACAGTAGTTGGTTTATGTAGTAAAAACATATAATTTGAGGATAGTAATAAATTAATTATAAAAACGACTAACGTAATAACGTTTATTGTAATAAAAGCTTTCCAGACAGATTTAATAGTTATTCGGTAATTGAAGAGAACAATCATTATAAGTGGTGCTAAAATAAGTAAAAAATGATCTACAAAAAATTGAAAGAATCTAAATTGCGGAAATCCATAATTCAAATTTGGTGTTAGAATAGCTTGAATTGCTCCACCGATTGCAATAAAATAAAAAACTTCAAAAAGTCGGTAACTTTTCGTAAGTAGCATGACACCAGAAATTAATGAAGCTATACTACAAAGTTCAAGAGGAAGTGAATATAATAGATTCCATGAATTTGTTTGAATGTACCATATATCTAAACTGATGCGACTTAAAATTAATAGTGAACCAACAGTAATGCGTATTATATTACGATAACGTTTAAGCTGATGCTTAAATACAAATAAACTAGTAATTAAACAGAGGATAAGGATAATTGTTATAATATGAGATGTTTCCCACATGAAAAACTTTATTTCAGGATTATAATACCAATTATACATAGATTGTCACCTCTATTTATTTTTTGCAACAAAAAAACCTACAACATATGTGGTTGCAGGCCTTCAAGCAATGGTCTCGGAGGGGCTCGAACCCCCGACTTCCACCTTGTCGAGGTGGCGCTCTCCCAGCTGAGCTACGAAACCGATATAATGAATCACTACATATTAATATACCTAAATATATCTATATTGTCAATTATATCGGTTTTAA
>JARIBO010000064.1 GCA_029257405.1 Caryophanales bacterium | reverse complement strand
TTTATTCTTCATCTTTTTTATAGACACGTTCACTTTGAGAAGCATCTTGTGATTTCCGCTTATGTTTTTCTTGCTCCGCTTCAATATTTAAATCTTCAAGTGGTATTTGATCAGCAAATTTTTGATTATCGAACTTATCGAGTGGCGATTTCTCCAATTCATCTCTGTTATCTCTTCTTTGTTTTTTCTTTTTCAAAACAACCACCTCCTTACGTTTATATATCCAGAAGTTAATAAAATTAAACACTAAATTTTAAACAATCATTAATTAAATAAACAATTGCAATGAAAGAAAAGCATTGATATACTATTTATATAATAAAACTATAATTAATTTTGAGGAGGCTATCCAAACAAGGAACATGTTCAAGGGAACTATAAAACAAGGAGGAATTTATGTATGAAAAAAATGATGAAGGCAGCTGTTATTAATGAACATTCAAAGGATCTTGAAATAAAAGAAGTCCCGATTCCAGAGTTAGATTATGGAGAAATTTTAGTTAAAACAGAAGCAGCCGGGGTGTGTCATACAGATTTACACGCTAAAATTGGTGATTGGCCAGTCAAGCCAAACCTTCCCTTAATTCCTGGACATGAATCTGTTGGTATTGTCGAAAAAGTAGCTGACGGTGTTAAAACAATTAAAGTTGGTGACCGTGTTGGTAATGCGTGGTTACATTCTGCATGTGGTGAATGTGAGTATTGTTTATCAGGAAGAGAAACACTTTGTCACGATCAACAAAATTCAGGCTACTCGGTTGATGGAGGTTACGCAGAATATTTTAAAGTTCCAGCTGCATTTGTTGGAAAGATTCCTGATAGTGTTAGTTCTGAAGAAATTGCACCAATCCTTTGTGCAGGTGTCACAACCTATAAAGCACTCAAAGTTTCAGGAGCAAAACCTGGTGATTGGGTAGCGGTATTTGGTATAGGCGGATTAGGCCACCTTGCTGTCCAGTACGCAAAAGCGATGGCATTCAATGTAATTGCTGTTGATATCCATGATGATAAACTTAAACTAGCTAAAGAATTAGGTGCTGATAAAACAGTCAATTCTGCTAATGTTGATCCTGTTAAATTTATGCAAGATGAAGTTGGTGGTGTTCAAGCTTCGATTAGTGTAGCTGTAGCTAAAAAACCATTTGAACAAGCGTATTATTCATTAAAGCGTGGCGGTACACTTGTTGCAGTTGCTCTACCAAACGAAGATATGGCATTACCTATTTTTGATACTGTCTTAGATGCAAAAACGGTCACCGGATCAATTGTTGGAACGAGACAAGATTTACAAGAAGCAATTGATTTTGCAGGCCAAGGAAAAGTAAAAGCAAGAATATCAGTTGAACCACTGGAAAACATCAATGATATTTTTGATCGGATGGAAAAAGGAACAATTGATGGACGAATTGTTATGTCTGTCGACTAAAAAATATAAAAAGCTGTTAAACAAATTTTGTTTAGCAGCTTTTTTTCGTTCATTTTGAATTCATATTTTATAATAATAACACCCTATTAGTCTGTTCTATAACTCCGATAATCCTCTTATTTCAACATTTATTTAGTGCTAAAGCATTAAGTTGTATTCGATTTTAGCTTAATAAAGTAAGCGTGTTATGTTACAGTGAAGAAAGGGAGTAAAATAATTAACCTCTATTTCATAGTGTAATTGCCTAAATAGAGGGATTGCAAGACATTAATAATATAATAAAACGGATTTTTACTTTAAATATCAAAGGAGATAGAAGACAGAATATGAACTTAAAAAACAAATTAACAGAACAAACAAAACATTATGACGCAGTAGTTGTTGGTGCAGGATTTTCAGGGTTATATATGCTTCATCGTTTAAGAGAAGCAGGTCTTTCAGTTCGTGTTTATGAAGCGGCTAAAGGAGTAGGTGGAGTGTGGTACTGGAATACGTATCCGGGCGCTCGTTGTGACACTGACTCAATTTATTATAATTACACATTTTCTGAAGAACTCTATAACGAATGGACTTGGTCAGAAAGATACTCAAGCCAACCAGAAATTCTAAGATATTTAAATTACGTAGCTGATAAATTTGAATTGCGTGAAGATATTCAGTTTGAAACCCGTGTTTCTGACGCTCATTTTGATAATTCAACAAATCAGTGGGATGTTAATTTAGATGATGGATCAGTTGTGACTGCAAAATACTTCATTACAGGGGTAGGTGTTTTATCAACAATGAATATTCCTGAATTTAAAGGAAAAGATTCATTTAAAGGTGAAGCATTCCATACAGCTGATTGGCCAGAAAAGTTAGACCTTAAAGGAAAAAAAGTCGGAGTGATTGGAACAGGGTCGAGCGGTGTGCAGTCTATTCCTGAAATCGCTAAAGAAGCAGAGCATTTAACTATTTTTCAACGTTCAGGACAATTTACTGCTCCGGCGAATAATTATGCTTATGATGAAGAAGATGTAAAAGAAATTAAGGCAAACTTTAAAGCGATGCGTAGAAAAATGGAACGTACATACGATGGTATCCCCATCGACAGGCCAAATCGTTCAGTACTAGACCACACGCCTAAAGAACGAAATAAAGTATTCCAAGAAGCATGGGATAAGGGTGGTGTACCTTATTTACTTGCAACCTATAGTGACTTAAAAACAAACGAAAAGTCTAACGCATCGATGGCAAAGTTTGTAAGTAGTAAAATTTATGACTTAGTTAAAGATCAAGAATTAGCAGATGATTTACAACCAGTTGACTATTTTGGTACAAAACGTCCTATTACACATATCGGTTTTTATGATGCATTAGAACAAGATAATGTATCATTTCTTAATGTAACTGAAACGCCAATTGAAGAGATTACACCAAAGGGTATTAAAACATCAGAGTCTGAACATGATTTAGATATTATTATTTATGCAACTGGTTTTGACGCAATTACAGGTAGTCTTTTTAAAATAGATATTCGTGGAAAAGACGGTACGTCACTCAAAGAAAAGTGGGCTGACGGGGAAAAAACGCGAACAAATCTCGGACTGACAACTGCAGGATTTCCCAACATGTTTATCATTACAGGGCCAGAAAGCCCGTCAGTAACAACAAATATGCCAATGGCAATTGAACAACACGTTGACTGGATTATTGATTGCATTAATTATCTTGAAACAAATAAGATCGCTGCAATTGAAGCGACAGTTGAAGCAGAAGATGCTTGGAGTACAGCAGTTAGCGACCGAGCTAATAAAACACTCTTCGTCAAAACGAAATCATGGTACACAGGTGGAAATATTGATGGAGAATCTACTCGCTTCCCAATCTATTTAGGTGGCATGCCTAAATATGGTGAAATTATAAATAACATCGCTAAAAATGGCTATGAAGGATTTGATTTAACTTATCAAGAAGAGCCAGTTAAAAATTAATATAATACTTTAATAGATACTTCATTAAAAAATAAGCTTCTACTCCCAAGTGGAATAGAAGCTTATTTTAATTTATTTAGGTTCAGCAATTACACCACAAGCAATTCGGTCTCCAGCGTCCCCCGAAGGTTGTGATTTATAATCATCTGGTCCAGCATGAATAACAAGTGCGGTACCATCTTTACTGAAAACAGTGTTAACTGCATTTTCATCTAAACTAATTTGATCTGTTGTAAATTCATTTTCAATAATTTCGCCATCTTTAGTAACTTCAATATTTTCAAAGTCACCGGCATGATGGCCGTCTTCATGTTCTTTACCGTGATTTTTATCAGTCGGATTATAATGACCACCAGCAGATTCAAAGTCACCAGGTTCACAAATACCTTTTTCATGGATATGAAAACCATGTTTTCCTTGTTCTTTTGGTAAACCATCCCCTGTTAATTTTATTTTCACACCCTCATCTGCTTCAGTTAACGAAGCTTCAGCTACCTCATTACCTTCTGCGTCATTTAAAACGACAATTAATTCATCTTTACTTGTGTCAGCTGTTTTTTCTTCGGATTTCTCTTCGTCCGTATTAGGACTTGTTTCCTTGGAATCTTCTGTATTATTTCCACTACAAGCACTCACTATTAAGACAAACATCATAATCAAAAATAAAAATAACGATTTTTTCATATAACATTACCCCTTTTATTAGTTATTTCTTTTTGTAATACCCTTAATTTAGACTTGTAAACATGCAGATATATCTAACAACCATCAATTTAGTAATTGCCTTATTTTCAATGCTTGTTATTTCAATCATAAATTAATTCACCTTTACTTAAACTAATTATTCTCTTTAAAAGTTAATATAAAACATGTTCACTTTAGTTATATGTTCATCACTTATGAATCCTAGTCTTTAAGCTTTGCAAATAACCTCTGCTTAATTTTTAAGTAGTTTTCTATTTCAAAAATAAGATAAAAGAGGTTAGCTCTTACTTCGAATTCTTCTCTTGTTTTTGGGAGAGGTGAATTTCTAATCACAATCATACATCCCTCTAGTTTTTGAAATGAATCAACTGTTGTATCTGTAGCATCGACATTTACGCTTAAATAGTTAAAAAAGTCAGCGAGGATTATTTTTTGTTTGAAAGGAATTTCTGATGAAGCGGCAATGGCAACAACTTGCATCATCTGTTGAAGGAGTTCTAATTGATCCTCTCGCATTTCTAAATAATAATAATCTTTATTTTTCTTTCGTAATAAATGGTTTTCTACATCGAGAATCGCAATGCTTTTAGCTTTTTCTATTAGAGTTTCTACTTCAATGATTTCTTTTCCATCCCAGTTTCTCTCACTATCTCTTAAAAAAGCACCAAATTCATATAGAATAATTTTAAATTTACTTTCAATATCCTTTTTATAGGCGTTTATTTCAGGCTGTAAATTCGGCATGATACTATTGATAAGGAGAGCAATTCCCATTCCAATGAAAATAATATAAAGTTCATTTAAAAAAATAGACACATTAGCCTTTTCTAAAGCATAAACATGTAATAAAACGACCATACTTGTAAGAAAACCACCCTGAATGCGTAACTTTGTGAGTAAAGGGAAGAATAAAAGCGAAAATAAAGCAAATATAATAGGATGATAGCCAAGTATTTCTAGAAAAAAAGCTCCGAGAAACAATGCGAGTAATGAAGCTAAGAATTTCTCTCTCATTGTTAACAGCGTTTTTTTCTTTGAATCTTCAATACAAATAATCACGATAATTGCTGCAAACGTTGCAAATTCTAAATTAAATAAAGTTGCAATCCAAATCGCAAGACCTGCGCCAATCGCCATTTTAATCGACCGGTGACCGATACCAACCATATAAACACCATCCTTATGTACACTATAGATATAATTTACTATATCTTATTTTAAACTAAATAAACATCATTGTTAGCTATTTAAAAATGTTATAATACAATTAATCGTTTAGTAAAAAGTTAAATGGATGTTAAGTAATCAAACTTAAGAGGAGGATTTAATCATGATAAGTGAAACGGATTATAAATATTTAAAGCGGTGTGTAGAATTAGCTGAAACAGCATTAGAAAAAGGTGATGAGCCCTTTGGTTCTATACTCGTTTCTCAAAATGGAGAAATCCTTTTAGAAGATCATAATCATGTAGCAGGTGGTGACCATACCCAACACCCTGAGTTTGCCTTGGCACGCTGGTCTGCGAATAATATGACACCTGAAGAAAGAAAAAAAGCAACTGTATATACCTCAGGAGAACATTGTCCCATGTGCGCAGCAGCCCACGGATGGGTTGGATTAGGCCGTATTGTCTATGCAAGTTCATCAAAGCAGTTAGTGCAGTGGATGAGCGAAATGGGCGTACCACCATCTCCTGTAAAAAATCTTTCAATTGAAGACGTCATTCACGATGCAAAAGTAGATGGACCAGTGCCTGAACTCGCAGAACAAGTGCGTAAACTCCATCAAAAGCTTCATCAAAGAAAAGATTAAAAAATAAGTCGAATAACGTCATGGGAGAATTTTTTATCTAAGATAAAGACTTTAATCGAAACAAAATCTGATAATTATTTGAAAGGATGTTTAGTTATGCTCTGTGAATGTGGAACGAGTGAAGTGTGTAGTTTAATCATCGAAGCAGATGTTGATACTGATCCAATTTGGTGTGCAGAATGTTTTAATAACCTTGATATAGAAGACATAGCTATTTCAGAGAGTTTACAAGCAGATCTTACAGAGTGGGGAGAAATGTACGGAAACTGGATTAATTGGCATAAAGATATTTTACGACCTGGTGGGATTCCTATGGAGAATGAACATAATAAGCGTGGGAAGTTACTTACAGAAAAAGTTCAAAAAGAACTAGGTATAAAATATAAAGTAAAATTTTCTCCTTCATCATCTGCAAAAATGTATGCTAGTTTAAATACATAATAATAATGGTTGAAAAAATTAAGCAACACTCATTTAATTAGACATGAAAGAAGGTAAAAATGTGAATAAAAAAGTTGTGATAGCTGTAATAAGTATGGCTTTACTTATTGTTATTATAATTCCTTTAATTCTATTTAATGTATTAACTAACGGAAATCCATATACAAAATATATAGTAGATAAAAAAGTACCTAGTTATTTAGAAAGCCAAGGATATTCAGATAGTCATATAGAAGAGTCATACTATATAGAGCCTAAACACATGATAGATAGTAAGTTTTATCAAGGTCATTACATGGTTATCTTTAAAGATGAACCAAAGGTAACTTATTATTACGGTGTTACCAAAGAAGGAAAACAAGTTAAACAGTTTTGTGAAAAAGATAAAGAATCGTCAGACGGAGTAACTGATTTAACAGAAGAAAATACTAAACATAGTGAAGAACAATGCGCTAACTCACTATAATGAATGCAAGATACTACGAACCCAACCAACTATAAAAGTAGTTTGATACAAATGTTTAGAAAAATAGTTAAACAATATAGTTCGCTGATATAATCATTGCCAATTTTCTTAGCATTAAAAAATATTATAAGAGGTGATTTTATGAAAATAACAAGACATTATTACGGTGATCTAGAAGATCAATTCGGTGATTTACGAATTCCTAACAGTGAAGGACCCCATCCTGTAGCAGTTGTTATCCATGGTGGTTATTGGATGTCAGATGTTAAATTAGAAACCATTGCTGGTCTTGCTGAAAGTTTAACAAAACAAGGAATAGCAACATGGAATATTGAGTACCGTAGAGTCGGACAAACTGGTGGGGGATGGCCAGGAACATTTATAGATGCATCTTTAGCTATCGACTACTTACCAGAATTAGCAAAGAATGCTAATTTAGACTTAAATCGGGTAGTCACAATTGGCCATTCAGCAGGTGGACACTTAGCGCTATGGCTCGCAGGGCGTCATCGTATCCCTGAAAATAGTGAGATTAAAACAAGTCCATCTCCATTTGCTCTACAAGGTGCAATCAGTTTAGCAGGTGTCGTCGACCTATCCCTTATGGACGAAGTGCTTAGCATCAGTGAGAATGTGCTTCAAAACAAATTTAATCCTGTGCAAGGCTTTATAGGTGGTTCACCAGTTGAAGTTCCAAATCGCTATGAGCAAGCATCGCCAATCCAATTGCTACCGCTTAATGTACCTCAAGTTCTAATTCATGGTGCATTAGACGTGACGATTCCAATTGGGATTAGTCAAAGTTATAAAAAAGTCGCTGATAGCATGAAGGAAAACGTGAAACTAGTTGAGATAGCTTCTGCTGAACACTTTAAATTGATTGATCCAAATTCTGATGCTTGGCCTGTTATTTTAAAAGAAACATTGGCACTCTTAGAAGAAAAAGTTGAAAGTAAGCAATAAGAGATATAATTTAGTTAAGCTTTTGAAAATATCGCAATTTTTTCAATCTTTTTCATTCGTTCAAAAGATTGAGGGAAAATAAATCGATTTAAGAAGGATGTCAGCTTTACATTTGCGCCGTAATAATAGGCTTGCAAAATCCATTTTGAACAATAGTTATTTTTTAAAGACTTAATATTGGTATTTAAAATAGTATATTTTTCCACAAACTTAAAGTGGTCCCGAGCCCATTTCGCAGCTTCATTTCCACCTTTTTTCGAACGTAATAAGGTAATTTGATCCCCTTGGTTATGACGCTGCCAAAATTGTTGAGTAGTTAACATGTGGCCAGAAGGTTTTCCAGGAATTGATTCTATTATATTGTAATTAGGTCCAATAATGACGATATGCCCTACATAATAAGTAGACTTTCCAATCGAAGAGTATAAAATATCTCCCGGTAGTATCTCGACATTGCTGTAAGGATATGTTTTTTTCTTATTTAAAGACATGATTATGATACTCCTTTAAATCGTTATAAGATTTATTTATATGTTATAGTTTAATTCATTTATTCTCAAACAAAATGTTAATTGATGTAAAAAAGGGATTAAAATCACTCTGATTTTAATCCCTTAAACTTTATAAATATTTAAAATTTAATTATTAGCTACTAATACATAGTTAAAATGTATCGAGATCTTCAATCATCATCTCCATAGATTGTAAGCCACCACCGAAAAACCATCCATCCATATTTAAATAATGGACTTGATCGTTTTTATAAGCATTCGTTTTTTTGAAAAGCGCATTTTCTAGAGATTTTTTAGTTCCAGTATGATCAGCATTAAGTGCTGCGTTTCTATCAACGACAAAGATAACATCTGGATTTTTTTCCATAATATACTCAAAGTTAATATTTTGACCATACCTTGCATCTTCAATGTCTTCATCTACTGCTTGATAGCCTGCTACGTCATGAATGACCCCACCATATCGCGAGCCAGGTCCATAAGCACTTACTTTTCCTTCATTTGCCATAAGAATCAAAGTTTTATCATCTGAATTTTCTACCTTATCTTTAACAAGACTCATTTTATCATCTAATTCCTTTAACTCTGTTGCCATTTGATCTTCTTTATCAAATATTTTTCCGATTGTTTCCATATTGTTTGTAAACGATTCAGTATAATTTGTAAAATCAATCGGCAAATAGATAGTCGGCGCTATCTTTTTGGCTTCTTCATAAACTTCCGCTTCTCGGTCAGAAATAATAATCAGATCAGGCTGCATTTCACTAATTGCTTCAAAATCTGGTTCGCGTGAAGCGCCTGTATTTATGTATTTTTCATCAGTGTATGCTTCTAGATAACCAGGTAAAGACCCTTGCGGAACACCAGCAACATCAATATCTAGTTTTTCTAAAGTATCTAAAATACCAAAATCAAACACGACGACGTTTTGTGGGTTTTTTGGAATTTTTTCTTCTCCAAACTCATGTTTGATTGTAACAGTTTCTTCTTCATTTTTGTTCTCAGCATCTTTAGATTCTCCCCCAGCATTACAAGCAGTAAGAAAAACAAAAATACTCAGTACGCCTAACAGTAAAAATTTCTTCATGACTATTCCCCTTTATTTAAAATTAATTTATGTAAAACAGCTTTTCAAACTCGTAATTGGTAATGACATTCATTATCAATTACGAATTAATTTTATCATAAAAGAAGAAGGAATTGTAGTATTAATGAGCATCTTTTGAAAATAATATTTGATAATCATTTTCTCTTTTATCCTTATCGATATTTAATTATATTTTAGGTAACTAACCTTAATTTCATAACCTCTTTCAATTAATAATGAAAGATACAGTTAGTTATTGTATCTTATGTAGTTATTAATGTAGGTGATGAATTTTTTAAACAAATGATTTTTAATTTATCGTATACTATAAATAATAGAAAGGAGTAATTTTATGCGCTGGAAATTAGATATCAATCAAAATTATAAGCAAACAATAGTAATAATAGAAGCACCTGAAATGACAGAAGAAATATCCAATTTAACTACCTTTATTGATCAACTCACGTGTAGCTTATTGGTAAAAAAAGATGATACTGAAATTAAATTAAACCTCCTTGAAATTATCTATATAGAAAACATTGAACGAAAAACATTCGTTTATACTGAAACAGAAATATATGAAATTAATCGTCCACTTTATGATTTAGAAAAAAATTTAAAAGCATTTGATTTTATTCGCATTAATAAACAAACATTAATCAATCCAAGATACATTAAGTCTGTTAAAGCTTTGTTTAATAGTCGTTTTGAATTATCAATGATAAGTGAAGAAAAGTTAATCGTTACAAGACATTATCAAAAAGAATTTAAAGCGCTATTTACAAAAGGAGGTCTGTACGATGCGTAATTGGTTTATATTATTTACTACAACATTTACGATAACAACGTTAATTCTAGCAATCGCAACTTCTCTATTTAATATGGAAGCATTTAATAGTCAATATGTATTATTACTGGCAATCATTAGTGCACTATTATCTTTATTTATGAATATGCATAATAAAATAATAATAGAAAATGTGTTTTTAAATGCTTTACTAGACATTATTGTTATTTTTATAATCGTCTTTACTACATCTATTATTATGGGCCTTCATCAAGTAGATTTTATAAACATTGTAATTTCACTATCGCTAGTAATTATTATTTATATCATTATTACACTTATCTATTTATTTATCTTAACAAAAGAAGCAGAAGATATGAATAAAAAAATTAGTGAATGGAGGAATAAGCATGTTGACCGTTAATCACTTAAGTAAAAGTTTTGGAAAAGTACAAGCTGTAAAAAATGTTTCTTTTAATGTTAGAAAAGGTTCAACATTTGCTTTTCTTGGAACAAATGGATCCGGTAAGTCGACAGTTATTCATATGATGATAGATTTATTAAAACCTGACACTGGTGTAATAAGTATAAGAGATAACGTTCTATTAGGTGTCGTATTTCAATCGCATCGTTTAGATGAAGAGCTTTCAATTGAAACTAATTTAATGATTCGTGCAAAACTTTATGGTATGAGTACTACAAACGCAAAAAAAAACATCAAACAATTATTAGAATTAACAAATTTATTTAGTATACGTCATCGTCTTTATGGAAACTGTTCTGGAGGTGAAAAGCGTAAAACAGATATTATTCGTGCGCTCATCCATCGACCAGATATGCTTATTTTAGATGAACCTACTACCGGATTAGATGCAGAATCACGTAAAGAAGTCTGGACATTATTACAACGATTACAAAGAGAACAAGGACTCACTATATTTTTAACGACACATTATATTGAAGAAGCAGCACATGTTGATTATGTAGTGATGATGCATGAAGGTGAAATTAAAGTAGAAGGAACTCCAGATGAATTAAGGAATCGCTATGCAAAAACAACCCTGATACTTGATGTCAACAATAGTGAAGAAGTAAAACAAGTTTTACAAGATCAAGTATATGAAATTAATGAAAATAAAGTATATATAAACATTGAATCAAATAAAGAGGCTATACCGATTTTGCGAAAAGTTGAAAAAAATATTATTAACTTTTCAATAAAAGAAGCAAATTTAGAGCGAGTTTTTTTACAAATAACCGATCAGATAAAAAATGAGGTGATTTGATGATGACATTAATTAAACGTCACACAATTCTATTTCTAAAAGATAAAACAAGTGTATTTTTTTCTCTTTTGTCAGTCTTTATTATTATTGTTCTTTATTTACTATTTTTATCAGAAAATATTGCAGCTAATTTACCAAAATTTCAAGGTCGAGCACAATTTGTCTTTCTATGGATGTTTGCTGGTATTGTTGCCGTTACAACAGCGACTGCAACACTGGGTGCTTTGGGTAAATACATGGAAGATAAAGTAAGTAAGAAAAGTGAAGATTTTTTAATTACAAAAATTACACCGCGAACACTAGCATACTCTTATATGATGTACACGTTTATTATCGGACTTGTTTTTTCAGTAATATTGTTACTAGTCGGGTTTATTTATATGTTTATAAAGTATGATACGATTTTAACTATATCTTTAGAACTAGTAGTAATTGTGTTATTAAGTACGTTAATGCATATGATGATATTTTATCTTATTACGTCGAGTTTTAAAACATTGAGTGCATTTAGTGGTTTTTCTAGTATTGTTGGAACGTTAATTGGCTTTTTAGCAGGGATATACATTCCTATTGGGGTATTACCTGTTTTTTTACAAAAAATAATTACAATTTTTCCAACAACACAATCAGCAGTACTTTTAAAAAATGTCTTTATGAGTGACATTCTATCGTCAATGTCAAAATTCATGCCAAAAGAAGTTTACCAAGAGACTTTAGTTATGTTAGGAATTCAACTTCAATGGAATGATGAAATTTTGTCTTCAGCATTTTCTTATGTTTACTTAACTGGGTTTACCTTCCTATTACTCGTCTTTGTAATAGTTAAAAATAAAAAAACTTGAAAAAATAAGATCAATATTTCTTTAATTAAAAATTGGGGTTTTGTATCAACTCTTGGATGTCAAATAACAAATAAATTGAAAATAGAGTGTTTTTAATAAAGAAAAAACGCCTTCACACATTAAGTGTGGGCGTTTCATATGGTGGAGCATGTCGGGCTTGAACCGACGCTCTCTTCCGTGCCACGCTTCTTTAATATCCAATAAAGCATAATGCAAGTTATATTATTATCCAACATTTTCAATCGTTTAAATGAGATAAATTGCCCAACTAATATGTCAGTGGGTTGTAAAATAAAAAAGCTCTCATTTGTTTTGAAGAACAAATAAGAGCAATACATATAGTTACCATTCATCTATTTCCGGTACCTCAATCCTAATCCTTTTAGGAAATTACGCGCATACCTATCGCCACAGATTCGGTAATTTGTATGACCTTCTTTCCTAAGTAATGCGCTTAACTCACCCTTACTAATGTCGACCCCTACATCGTTTAGAATATCAATCATATCTTCACTTGTTAATTTCAGTGCAATTCTTAATTTTTTGAGCAGAACGTTATTTACACTATCATGACTTTTCATCATCATTGGTGGACGCTCAACTTGTCCTGGCTTTTGTTCCTGTTGCCCTCTTCTATCAATAATCAGACCGTTTAAAAATGATTCCAGCATGAAATTATCGCATGGGATATTATCCTGCTCGATAGGTTCATCATCATCTTCATCACTGTCAATTGTTTTAATAAGTAGCTTTTGTATTTCTTCCCGTGTTACTTCAACACCACCAAGCTTAAAGATCTTTACCATCTCTGCATCTCTTATATCTAATGCGTAACGTAATCGAATTAAAATATCATTATTGTCCATATCCATTTTTCTATCTCCTCATGTGTTAGTCGTTCATCATTTTCTCTTATCTCTATCCTACACGAATGAGATAGAAACGCTAAGATTAGTTTTGTACATAGAATGCTATTTACACATTATAATATTATTTTTCATAAACAAAAACTTTCTAATAGAAAATCGTGTGACCCATGTTAAATAGAGAAATAGTTACTAAATCATATATAAACGGACTAAAACACCAATATTTATTAGACTAAAGGCTTATACTCTTAAAAGGCTTTAATTAGATTGTTTAAGAGGTTTTAACGTGTATGAATACATCATATTTATTTAATCAGCAGAATGCTAGTACATAGCTAGGTTAAAGCTAGTTTTATAAGGTAATAGAGAAATCACATTTAAAAGTTTACCTACTATTAAATATATATAATGGTATTATATGGTATAGTAAAGTATAAAAATGTAAGGGGGAACTATTATGGGTATATTTTTAGCATTTATAGGATTTTTAGGAGTCATTACTTTTTTAATCATAGCTATTTTTTCTTTATTAAAAAAGAACGTAAAGGCAAAAAAAAGCTTTATGCTCGCAGGAGCATCTTTTATAGTATTTATTTTAGGTGTATCCATAGATGATGATGCTTCAAGAGTAGTGAAAGATGATAGTAAAATAGAAAATGAAGAGAAACAAGAAGAAGGAAAAGAAGAAGAAAAGGAAAAAGAACCAGAGGAAAAAATTGACCAAGGTGTTTATAAAGTAGATTACAATGAAAATATAAATGGATTAGAAATAGAAATACCAGAAATTGAAGTAACAAAAAGGAAAATACTAGTTACTATCTTAACAAAAAATACAACTGAAGAGACAATTTCATTTTACCCAGACCAAGGTGATATTATCATTGATGATACACAGATAGGTGCTAATATGTTTTCAAGCAAAGGTGATGTGTCAGGAGACATTCACAGTGGAATTAAAAAGGAAGGGATACTAGTATTCCTTGCTGGAGATAAAGAATTTAGTGTAGAAAATATAAATAAAGTGAGACTGAATCTTGGGAGAATATATTCAGATAACTATGACATTGAAACTGTTGATTTCGATGAAATAATAGAATTAAAAAACAATTAAATATATAAACGAGGCATTATCCATATTAAAGCATCTACTCTTGATTAAGCAGGTGCTTTTTATAATTCTATTATCTTAGTAAAGAGAGAGTTTGGATTATAAAAATTTGGCAACAGTAGGACAACAAAAAATGTTTAATTATTATTAAATAAAAAAACGCCCAACCCTTTGCGGTTAAGCGTTCCTCTATTATGGAGCATGTCGGTCTTGAACCGACGACCTCCTGCGTGCCACGCAGGCACTCTCCCAGCTGAGCTAATGCCCCGTTAAGGATTCCAATCATCATTATAGCGATATAAAAATGAATAATCAAATAAATGAGTGTGAGATAAA
>JARIBO010000031.1 GCA_029257405.1 Caryophanales bacterium | reverse complement strand
CTTCCATTAATTCAACACCTGGAATACGTTCTTTTAGTGGCGTCTTATTTCGTTTAGCAGCTAGAATTATGCCGATACCATCTGGTACGACATAATCTGCTGACTTTACAATCGTTTTATAGGCTTTATCTTCACGTGTTTTCATCACAATTTCAGGATTAGCTGTAACTATAAATTTCTTTTCACTCGAATCAACCGCTTTTTTTATTTCAGTTAAAAATTCTTCTTTTGTTTCGTTAATAAAGGGAATATCCATAATCTTTACTTGGTTCATAAGAAGCCTCTTTCAATTTTATTTTAAGATTAAATTAAAAAACAGTTTCAATTGTTTTTAGAGTTGCTGTGCCATCTTCCCATTTACAAAAACGATTATAAAACACATCATAACGCTCTTTGTATTGCTCTCTTAATGTATTTATATTTTGGATATTAGAAATGATTTCATCTGTTGTTTCTAAGAGTGGACCAGGTAATTCAGTCTCCATGTCTAAATAAAATCCTCTTAATTGATCACGATATTTGTCAATATCATAGGTGTAAAATAGAATGGGACGTTTTAAGTTTGCATAGTCAAAAAATACTGAAGAGTAATCTGTAATTAAAATGTCACTTACAAGATACAATTCACCAATATCACTATATAAAGAATAATCATAAACAAACTCTCCATATTTCGAAATATCCATTTCTGACGCGATTAAATAATGCATTCTTAAAATAACTACATAATCTTCACCAAGTTCTTTTTGCATTTTTTCTAAATTTAATTTTAACTCAAATGTATAATTACCTTTTGAATAATATTCATCATCACGCCATGTTGGTGCGTACAGAATCACTTTTTTATCTTGTGGTAACTTGAGTTTTGTTTTTAGGTCAGCGATATTTTTTGAATTGTTTTTTGTGTATAAAATATCATTTCTTGGATAACCGACTTCAAGGACCTTTTTATCAAACCAAAATGCTCTTGATAAAATTTCAGAAGAATAAGCATTTGGCGCAATTAAATAATCCCATTTCTGTGCTTCATTAAAAAAGTTAATCTTATATCTTTCTGTGTTTGTTCCTGGCATATGGACTTCTTCCATATCGCCACCCAAACGTTTAAGTGGTGTACCATGCCATGTTTGTAAGTAGCTTACCTCTTCGCGTTTTTCAAAGAAGAGTGGTAACCGCACATTTGTTACAATATACTCTGCTACTGCTAATGTGTAATAATATCTAAGGCTATCTGTTTTAGCGATTTTAGCTTTACCTGGTAAATGAGCCGCTTCATTTAAATGCCACACATATTTATATTCATTTTTATTGTTAATTAAATGTTCATAGATATATTTCGGACTGTCTGAATAACTTTTACCACCAAAACTTTCAAAATAAACTAAACCTTTTTTAACAGGTAATTTTAAGAAGAGGTTTCGATAAACAAAACGGATGAGTGCTCTTTTTTTATTTTTAGCTGTGATAAGATTTTTTATTTCTCGAAGAATTTGATAGCGTGCGTTTCTTCTTTTATAAAACTTCTTATCTTCTTTTAAGATGGGTGTTATTTCCCGCTTCAAGAGTAGATCATATCTTTTTAATTGCTCTTCATCTACACGCTTAAATGCTTTAGTTAAATCAGTGAATAGTTCGTCAATATTTTCTTCATCTTTAAACAACCTCACAATATCTTTTCGGTAATAATTCATTAATTGGTGGTTAATAAACTCAGTTGTTTCTATATTTAAATTCATTTTCTTTAATTCTAAATAGACACTTAAAAAATCTTTTGCTTTTTCGAGTGCATCACCTTGTTGTAAAGATGGGTTTTTTATTGGATCGTTCCTTCTTCTTCTAAAGTATAGTGCTTCACGCACGTGAGTAATCACTGGTAGATCACCTATTGCAGGCACAATAAAAGTTAAATCACTAAACACTTCGACATTTTCAGAATGTATTAATTTATTTTCTAGTAAATAATCTTTTCTAAACATAAAATTAACTGAAGCGTTTCGCGTAATTAAATTAAACCGGTTACCTGTCATTTTATTTGTTTTAAATAAACCATCAAAAATAACCGCATAACTATTTAAAAAATGAGTTGTTCTGACACCTCCACTAACTACTGGATCATCGTTTATGTAAGTAACGAGTAAATCAATCGTGTTCTCCGATAGATAATCATCGCTATCAAAGTAATAAATGTATTTACCTGTTGATTTCGTTAAACCAAAATTACGTGCATGGCCTACTCCTTGTCTGTTTGGAAATTCAAATAGGTTAATCCGGTTATCCTCTTTAGCATATTGTTGTAACTTTTTTGTTGTTGCTTCGTTACTTCCATCATTAATGACAATTAATTCTAAATTAGTATAAGTTTGATTTAAAATTGAAGCAAAGCTTTTCTCTAAATATTTTTCTGTATTGTAAACGGGTATTATGACTGATACTTTTTCCATTTATAAACTCACTCCTATTTTCTAAACTCATTATATCATTTCAAATTTAGAATAAACATCTATAACTTATTTCAAGCTTTGTTTCACTTCGCTTATTTATATATAATATAGTATAATTGAATTCTATATACTATTTAACGGAGGGTTAAAACATGAAAAAAGTAATTACGTATGGAACATTCGATTTATTGCATACTGGACATATTAATATATTACGTCGTGCTAAAGACTTAGGTGATTATTTAGTTGTTGCTATTTCTTCAGATGAATTTAATGCTATTAAAAATAAAAAAGCATATTATACAT
>JARIBO010000003.1 GCA_029257405.1 Caryophanales bacterium | reverse complement strand
CTTGAATTTTTAATTATTTTTCTTATCATTAGTAGTACTATCTTTATTTACCAGGTTATTTTTAATAAATCAGACATTAATTATTACCGGGTATTTTCACCTGCAATTATTATTGCTTACTGGGGTGCATTTTCTAATTTAATATTTTCTAGAAAAAGAATGTAATAAGTAACGAACATTGGAAAAAATGGAGCTGAATCAATGGATATATTTATATTAATTAAAGAACGCTTTCCTTTATTAGTTGTTTTTATAGCGATTATTTTAGCGAGTTTACTCTTACTTTTTGTAACATGGAAAAGGCGCGCTTACTTACCAAAGGTTTTATCGCTGGCAATTACGACTTTAAGTCTAGTACTTATAATAGCGGGATTATACGGGATGATCTTTTTACTCTTTTTTGGTTATAATAGTTAAATAAGAATAACTAAATCTACAAAATAACTAAAGTAACTAATTATTTTAAGATTCAGAAAATTAACGTTGACAAAAATGGAAATTCTTTGTACAATTTATAAAATGATTGGATTTGCGCTTTAAAAAGTCGGTCCAGTCATTTTTTTATGACGTTAGTGAAACCGTTTACAAAATGTGTAAGGGGGGTGAAGGTGCAGATGGAGAAATTGTTAGAGGTGGATGATATTTCCCTCCAATTTGGCGGGGTAAAAGCATTAGATAGTGTCAGTTATCATATTGAAAAAGGAGAGATTTTTTCACTTATTGGGCCTAATGGTGCTGGAAAAACAAGTATGCTAAATTGTATCAGTGGCTTATATCGTCCATCGAGTGGATCAATTCGTTTTAAAGGAAAAGATATCTTAAACATGAAACCGTATAACCGGACGTCACTTGGTATTGCACGTGCATTTCAAAATATAGCTCTTTTTGCTGAAATGTCAGTGCTTGATAACTTGAAATTAGGTAGACATACTTTAATGAAATCTGGACCTTTTAGCGGAGGTTTTTATTTTGGAAAAGCAGCTAAAGAAGAAATAGAACATCGTGAAGAAATCGAAAAAGTAATTGCCTTTATGGATTTACAAGACATACGTCACACCCCAGTAGGGACGCTTCCTTATGGATTACAAAAAAGAGTTGAAGTGGGCAGGGCACTCGCTTTAGGACCTGAATTAATTTTATTAGATGAACCGATGGCAGGAATGAATAATTTAGAAAAAGAAATGATGGCACGGATTATTTTAGATATGCATGAGATACAAGATATAACAGTCGTTTTAATCGAACATGATTTAGGTGTTGTTATGAATTTATCTGATCATATTGCTGTCTTAGATTTTGGTAAACAAATTGGCTTTGGCACACCAGAAGAAATCCAAAGAAACCCAGAAGTAATTAAAGCATATATAGGGGAAGAAGAATTAAGTTAGAAGAGAGGGACAAAGATGATAAATTCAGACCAAACTCTACCTAAACTTTTAGCTGAAAAAGCAAAAAACAGTCCAAAAGAAGTCGCATTAAGGCAAAAAGACTTAGGAATCTGGAATGAAGTAACATGGGAAGAATATTTTAATCAAGCTGAGCAGTTAGCGATTGCGCTGGAAAAAGAATTTGATTTTAAAAAAGGTGAAACATTGTTACTCATTGGCGAAAATCGCCCGCAATGGTTATTTTCTCAGATGGCAACCCAAGTACTAGGAGGTATCTCTGTTGGGATTTATCAAGAATCATTACCTGAACAATTAGCATTTTATTTAAATGACACAAAGGTTCGAATTGCAATTGTTGAAGATCAAGAGCAAGTAGATAAGCTACTTGAGATTGAAAAAGAAGTCCCTTTACTCAAACATATTATATTTTATAATGAACAAGGCATGGGCCACTATCAGCATCCTAAATTAGTTAGATTTAATGAATTATTAAAGAAGGGAAAAGAATTACTAATTGAAGAGGATGAATTTTTTCGAAATAAAACTGAGCGCTTGCTCAAAACAGACAATGCAATCATAGCATACAGTGCAGCAACAACAGGGAATCCAAAAGGAGCAATTTTAACTCATGCGAATCTAATCGCTGCTGCAACACATTTAGAAGAAGTTGACCGAATTGAAGATCATGATGATTATTTATCTTTTTTACCACTAGCATGGATCCACGAACAAATATTAAGTATTACGATTCCATTAATTAAAGGGTCAGTGATTAACTTCCCAGAACGCCCAAGTACTGTATTATCCGATTTAAGAGAAATTGGGCCACATACATTATTAGCACCACCTCGCGTGTATCAAACTATCATGTCAAATTTTACTACACGAATTGAAAGTGCAACATGGTTTAAAAAGAAAGTATTCAATACATTTAAAAAGTATGGTGATAAATTAGCAAAGGCTAAATTAACTGGCGGAAAAATATCTGGAACAGATAAGTTCATGTTTAAGTTAGGTGACTGGTTAGTCTTTAGTGCGATTAGAGACCATTTTGGTTTAGCTCGCATAAAACGTGCATATATTGCTGGAGCCTCGTTAAATAGTGAAGCCTACTATTTTTTCCATAGTATTGGCATTAACTTAAAGCAAACATATGGGGGAACTGAACTTGCAGGCATCGCTTTTGTACAAGAAGACGGTAATGTCCGAGTCGAAAGTTCCGGTAAGCCACTTCCAAACACTGAAGTAAAAATTAAAGAAAATAGTGAAATTTTTGTTAGAAATCCGGCTATTTTTGCGCAATATTTAAATCCTGAAGATGAAAAAGAAATTGAAGATGGTTGGATTTCACTTGGTGATTGTGGATACCTTTCTGATGATAATCAATTAGTTATTCAAGATCGTAAGGAAGATATAATCATATCGGAAACAGGTGAAAATATTTATCCAACTGCTGTAGAAAATAAATTAAAAACAAGTCCCTACGTTCAAGAAGCCATTATATTTGGAAAAGATCGTCCTTATTTAACAGGTATTTTAAATATTGATATGGTTAGTGTTGGTAGATGGGCAGACCGTAAACAACTGGTTTATACATCCTATCAAGATTTATCACTTAATCCGACGGTTGTTGAATTAATTGAAAATGAAGTGAGAGAATTAATGAAAGATTTTCCGAAGTATACAAGAATAAGACGATTTGTTGTCTTACATCATCAATTTAATGCAGATGATGGTGAGTTGACGCGGACATTGAAAGTAAGAAGAAAGTTTATTAGAGATAAATACGCACGACTGATTGAATCAATGTATTTAGATAACTTACTGATTGATATGTCAGAGGGTAATGAAAATTTCACTCAAGAAAAAATTGAATTACAGGTCATTGATTTAGAATCTAAGCACGAGGAGGTAGCATAATTAATGACATTTTTCATTCAATTACTTGTCACAGGAATTGTTGTTGGCTCTATTTATGGACTTGTCGCTCTAGGCTTTGTTCTTATTTACCGAGCGAGTGATGCATTAAATTTAGCAAATGGAGAGTTTGTGCTTATCGGAGCATACATTTGTTTAACCGTTATGACCGTTTATGACATCCCTTTTATTTTAGCGATGCTAATTACATTAGCGTTTAGTGCGGTATTAGGGCTAGTTGTTGAAAGGATCATTCTTAGGCCCTTACAAAACGCGCCAATTATTTCAATCATTATGGCAACGATTGGTTTATCTAGTTTGCTAGGTGGAGCAGTCCATATGATTTGGGGTACACAACCTAAATCATTCCCACCCGTATTCCCGCCAACTCCTTTAGAGTTTTCTGGCATAATTATTGCTCCGGTATACTTGTATTCGTTTATTATCGTTATGGCTTTACTCATTATATTTTCACTTTTTTTCAAGTTTTCAAAAATGGGAATTGCCATGCGAGCAGTAGCAGATGACCAAGAAGCTGCTTTATCAATGGGAATAAATATAAAAACGGTTTATGCGATGACTTGGGCGATTGCCGCTGTTGTTGCTGCTGTTGGCGGTATTTTATTAGGTAATATCAATGGTGTGAGTGGATCGATGGCCACAATTGGTTTAACCGTATTACCAGTCGTTATTTTGGGTGGACTGGATAGTATTCTAGGGGCTATTTTAGGCGGATTTATTATCGGAATATTACAAAATCTTGCTGGAGGTTACTTAGATCCGCTTGTTGGTGGTGGTTTGAAAGAAGTCGCACCTTTTATTATTATTGTAATTATTTTAATGATTAAACCATATGGGTTATTTGGTAAAGGCGGAATAGAAAGGGTGTGAAGCGATTGCGTAATCCGTTCGTTGCAGAAAGTGGAACATATAAAACGAGTTATAGAAAAGATATGAAATTATTTAGAACAAAAAGCCAAACAATTAGAATGGCAATACTGATTGTGCTCGTCTTATTATTACCTATGTTTACATCAAGTTATGTTGTAGGTTTATTAACCTTATGTGCTATTGCTTCAATTGGTGCAATCGGACTTAATATTTTAACAGGTTTCACAGGTCAAATATCAATCGGTGTAGGGGCATTTCTTGGAGTTGGTGGTTATACAGCTGCAATTGTTACGACAACAGTTGGTCTTAATTTTTGGATAGCACTTCCATTAGCTGGTGTCATGACAGCAATAATTGGTGGACTGTTTGGAGTCCCTTCACTTCGTTTAAAAGGATTATATTTAGCAATCGCGACACTCGCAGCACAAGTTGTTATTTTATTTGTGATTACCCGCTGGACTAGTTTAACAAATGGAACAGCTGGTATGACTTTAAAAAGACCAACAATAGGTGAGTTTGCCTTTACGTCAAATACGAGCTACTACTACTTAACAGTGGTGATTTTACTGCTTACGACATTATATGCAACGAATTTAATTAGAACACGAACAGGACGTGCATTTTTAGCAGTGCGTGACCGAGACGTAGCAGCGCAAATTATGGGAATTAACTTGTTTAATTATAAAGTAATGGCCTTTGCAATTAGTTCATTTTTTGTAGGAATTTCAGGTGCTTTATTAGCTCATTACACAATGATTGTCAGCCCTGAATTTTATAGTGTCAGTGTTTCGATTGAATACTTGGCAATGATATTAGTTGGTGGACTAGGTAGTGTATTTGGGTCTATTTTAGGCGCATTATTCATCACACTTTTACCTGTAGGTCTTGATATGTTAATTAGTTTTTTATCCGGATACTTTCCAAATTTACATCAAATGTTATCTTCGTTTAAAGAACTTGTTTTTGGTTTAGTTATTATACTGTTTTTAATTTTTGAACCAGGCGGGTTAGCGCAAATTTGGTTAAACGTTAAAAGTTACTTTAGATTATGGCCATTTTCACATTAATATTGGAATCAAGAAGCCAAAATGGTTTCTTTTTCAAAAATTAAAAGGGGGAAAAAAGATGAATATTAAAAGTAAAAGAATGTTAGGGTTTATTGTTAGTTTAGTTTTACTCATGGTATTAGCTGCTTGTGGTGGCGGAGGAAATGGTGACGCAGATAAAGCAGAAGGTGAAAAGAAAGCTGTAGCAGGTGAAGATGATTTAGTCGTTAAAATCGGAGCGCTTTGGGACATTACAGGGGGTTCTGGTGATACAGGAACGCCTTATTCAGAAGGGCAAACTGCTTACTTTAAACATTTACAAAAAGATGGAGGAATTGACGGGGTCTTTATTGACCATTCAGGAGAAGATTATGGTTATGAAATGAGTGACGCACAGCGTACTTATCAGTCATTTAGAGACCGTGATAATGCAGTAGGTATTTTAGGTTGGGGAACTGGGGACACTGAGGCAATGCGTGAGCAAGTAGCAGCAGATGAAATTCCTTATATTTCAGCGTCTTACTCAGAAGCATTAAATAACCCAGAAGAAAATCCCTATAACTTCTTTATTGCAGCGTCATATTCAGATCAAGGACGCGTTGTTTTAGATTGGATTAAAGAAAATCACGAAGGCGACAAACCAACATTTGCTTTAGTTTATGGTGATAATGGTTTTGGTCGTTCACCGATTGAAGATATTAAAACATATTCAGAAGAAATTGGTGTAGAGCACGTTGGTGACTTTATTATCGAACTTGACGCAACTGAAGCACAATCGCAAATGTTAAATATGCAAAAGAAAGCACCTGATTATGTTATTGTTCAAGAAACATGGGGAGCAACAGCTGTTGCTTTACGTGAAGCACAAACACTTGGAATTGATTCACAGTTTATTGGTTTAAACCAAGCTGTAGGTGAAGGGTTAATTGAACAAGCAGGGGCAGAAGTAACAGAAGGTTTTATTGGAACATTAACACATGCACTTCCATATGAAGACGTTGAAGGAATGAAAGAGTATAAAGCGTATTTAGAAAGTGAAGGAAAGTCGATTGAAGACATTAATATGCAACATGTAGCAGGTTGGGTATCAGGAAAAGTAATGGCAGAAGGTGTTAGAATCGCTGCTGAAAATACAGACGCAGATGAAATCACAGGAGCAGACCTTAAAGCAGCACTTGAAACAATGGGTGATTTTGACTTAGGTGGATTAGCTGCGAATGTAGGATTTGACGAAAAAGATCACGCTGGAACAGATGAAGTAAGACTTGGAAAAGTAGTTGATGGTAAGTGGGAAGAATTTACTGATTATATTAGTGCAGATAAATAAATGTGCGAGAAGTACTAATTTTTAGTACTTCTTGCTTTTAGTAAGTTGATGAAAGGAGTGAATGAATGCTTAAAGTAAATAATATTGAAGCTGTTTATGACCGAATAATTTTAGCTTTAAAAGGCGTTTCACTTCACGTACCAGAAGGGAAAATTGTTGCATTACTAGGAAGTAATGGTGCGGGTAAATCAACAACCTTAAAATGTATCTCTGGATTATTAGCTGGTGAAGGTGGCGAAATAACTGATGGTCAAATTGAATTTCTAGGTAAAAACACAAACGCCTTTACACCAGATAAAATGGTTCGAAATGGTATTTTTCATTGTATGGAAGGACGAAGAGTTTTCCCACATTTAACAGTGGAAGAAAATTTAATGGCAGGTGCTTTTACACGAAAAGACCGGCGTAATTTAAGTAAAGATCTTGAACAAATCTATGAGTATTTCCCGCGAATTAAAGATTTACTTGGGCGTCATGCAGGACTTTTATCTGGGGGCGAACAGCAGATGCTTGCGATTGGTCGAGGATTAATGGCTAAGCCAAAACTTTTATTACTTGATGAGCCGTCGCTTGGAATTGCTCCCTTACTTGTAGAAGAGATCTTTAAAAATATTAAACAAATTAATCAAGATGAAGGTTTATCTATTTTAGTCGTGGAACAAAATGCGAATGTAGCCTTAAGCATTGCTGACTATGGATATATTATGGAAGATGGTCGAATTGTTATGCAGGGTGAAGTTGATTCTTTATTATCTAATGAAGAAGTGCGCGAACATTATTTAGGAATTGGTAAAGAAGAAATTACTAATTACCGAGAAGTTAAAATGTATAAAAGACGTCAACGAACAGTTTGGTAAAAGATTTTAAGACAACCTTTCATGATGTTTTGATGGGTTGTTTTATTATGGATTGATTTTTTAATAAACTTTAAAATTGGAGGATGGAAAATGACTCATAATGAATTATTTAATCTTGGTAAGCAAACTTTAGATGCACAAGCATTTAGTAAATTAATTGGAGCAGAGTTAATAGAGTTTAAAGAAGGCGAAGTTGTCTTTGAAATACCGATAAGGAAAGATTTATTACAACATCATGGCTTTGTTCATGGCGGGGTTTTAAGTTCAGCTGCAGATAATGCTTTAACATTTGTTGGTGGAACTGTTTTAGGTCCGGAGATTATTACTTCGGAATATAAAATAAACTATTTAAGACCAGCACTAGGTGAAAAATTAATTGCCCGGGGATCAGTTATTTCTGCTGGAAAAAGACAAGCTGTTTGTCGTTGTGATGTATTTACTGTAAAAGATGAAGTAGAAAAAATCTGCGCAACTGCTCAAGGTACGATTGTGACATTTACTCAGGATGAAAAGTAGGATATATTTAGAGTGATTAATACTTACATACTTACATTGATTAAATCGAAAGGAAGTTTGTTATGAAAAGAAATATGCTCGTATTTAAAGCAATTGCACTGGCTATGGGGGTAAGTACACTTGTTTTAAATATTTTAAGTGAAGTATCGATGGATACGACAGTAATTTTGCTATCTATCGGAGTGATTTGTCTAGCAATTGTTCAATTGGAAGACAGATAGCATATTTAATAAAAAAATTTATATTTTTTTGTTTAGAATAAACTCCTATGGGGAATAAATTCACTAAATAAAAAATCCCTAGGAGGTTTTATTTATGCAACAAGAAAAACATCAGGAATTACTTCACGTTTTACATGAATGTATGACAAAGTGTAACGAGTGTTTTGATGCATGTTT
>JARIBO010000057.1 GCA_029257405.1 Caryophanales bacterium | reverse complement strand
ATTACTTATATTTGTTTTAATTCATGTATCCAGACAACCAACCGCTTCTGGATAACAAACAGCAACTTGGTGAAGAGAAGTAAGTGCTGTTTTATATTCATCCAAGTTAGGATAACCTTCTTTTATTAGATCTTTGTTAGTTAATGATTTTAATTTCTCTTGATAAATATCATTCACAACAAAAGTATGTTTATCAAAAGTAATTTCATCGCCAATATCAGGATAACGATTATTACGTCTTATCGTTATTTTTCACCCTTAATAATTTTTCTATATCAGTTTGACACGTGATGAGTTGACTAATAGGGTATTTTTCTGGCCAGTTCTCTTTGCTTAACATAAATATCTCTCCATTTAAAACCTTATACATTTAATTATATAAAGAGTATGAAGTTAAGATTAACATTAAATCACCCGCAATTGATATAATGATAATTAATTTAATTATTGTACTGTCACACAAGAATCTGGAAGAGGAAGCTTTTCTTCGTCTATTTTTTTAATGTGTCTTTTAAAAGCCTGCATAACAAAAAGATGAGCATTAGCTTGTGTGAATTGATAAATAAACCAAGGTAATGAAGGCGTATAGTCATGTATTGCAATGATTACTTCATTTTGTCCTGGAATTTTCCTAAACTCCATTCTTCCACGCTCGTTTTGAGTGTCATCAGTCAAAAATCCATCAGTAATATAATATAATGCACGATCAGTCGTGCTTCTTTCGCTAGAGTATGATAGTTCTAAAAGTAAAAAATCTTTATTTAAAAATCCGATTTTACAATTTAATGCATCATCTGTTGTAGTTTTAACCCATGGATTTAAAAAGTTTTCTAACCAAATTGAATAATATCTACCAACCCAATCCGCACTTTGCCCCTTAGGTAAAGGAATCCGTTGAATCGAGCGAACATCCTGAATAAGTGGACCAAAGCTTGTCTTTTTCTTTTTTTTCTTCTTGTTTTTATCAGCTTCAATAGCTTTTTTCGCAGCGTCACGGAAAGGGATTTTACCATCACTAATGCCAGCAACATAATTGGATTTTTGAACAATCATTTCGTGTGTTAAACTTTCTACCAGCGGATAAACGATTTCTTTGGGTGTTTGTGTAACAAGTCTTAACCAGAGTCTTGATAAAGATAATGAAAAAACTGGTACATTAAACATATAACGTTTTTTGCCTAAAACTTCAGCAGTTTCTTCCATCATCGAACGATAAGTCATGACTTCTGGACCACCGATATCAATTGAACGGTTTTCTTTTAAACTATTTAAAATAACTTTAGAAAGAGAATTAAGCACGTCATCAAGAGCTACAGGCTGTGTCTTTGAACTCGTCCATTTAGGTAAAATCATTGCGGGAAGTCGTTTTACGAGTTTGGCTAAAATAGGAAAAGAAGATCCATCAGGTCCGACAATTAATCCAGCACGAATTGCAGTGACAGGTGTACCGTAAGACCTTAAAATATTTTCTACTTCTAAACGACTTTTAAGGTGACGCGATAAATTTTCATCTCCATCAGGAATTATCCCACTTAAATATATAATTTCTTTTACGTTTTGACGTTTAGCAGCCCTGGCAAAATTATCTGCTAATATAACGTCCATATCTTCAAATGAGCCTTGTGTTAATTTTGCAGAAGGAACCATAGAATGAACAAGATAAACAGCTATGTCTGCACCTTGTAACCCAGCTTCAGCATCAATAAGTGAAAATAAATCGCATGACCGCCATGTAACTGAATCGGTATCTTCTTTTTTATTACGCGAAAGTCCAACTAAACCTGCTTTTCCTTTTAATTTATTTAGTAAATTATGACCAATATAACCACTAGCACCAGCAATAACGACTTTGTTTTTTGTATTTTCCAATGTTTCACTCCTCAAAAATTATTTGATTAAATGGATTAAATTTTCATAGCCTTCTTTTTTCATCTCATTTACAGGGATAAATTTAAGTGATGCGCTATTAATACAATATCTTTCTCCACCATCTTCTTTAGGACCATCACTAAATACATGTCCTAAATGGATATCACCAACTCGGCTTCTTACTTCTGTTCGTTTCATATTTGCACTTTTATCTTCTTGAAAAGTTAATGCTTCTGAATCAATTGGTTTCGTGAAACTAGGCCAACCAGATCCAGAGTCATATTTGGTGTTACTAGAAAATAAAGGTTCACCTGTCGTAATATCTACATAAATACCAGGTTCGTCGGTATCATAATATTCATTTTTAAAAGCTGGTTCTGTTCCGTTTTCAAATGTAATATCATATTGTTCTTTAGTTAATTTATCTTTAATTTCATCAGGACTTGCTTTTTTATAGTTATTTGAATTTATGTTTACTTCATTTAAAACATCTAAATTAATATGACAATATCCGTTTGGATTTTTTTCTAAATAATCTTGATGGACTTCTTCAGCTAAATAAAAATTATCAAGTGGTAAAGCTTCTGTAACTATTTTTTCATCATAATTATTTTGTTCTTGTTTGATTGCATTTTGAATGGTAGCTTTATCGCTTTCATTTACATAATAAATTCCAGTTCTATATTGAACACCAATATCATTTCCTTGTTGATTTAAAAGAGTAGGGTCGATGACTCGAAATAAATAATCTAGTAATTCTTCAACGGTAACACGGTCAGGATCATATACAACTTCAACTGTTTCGGCGAATCCTTCTTCACCACTAATTACTATATCGTAAGTAGGATTTTTCCCGCTTCCATTTGCGTAACCAGAATTTGTTTCATAAACACCAAAAACGCGTTCGAAATAAGCTTCAACCCCCCAGAAACAACCACCAGCAAAATAGATTGTTTCAAGATTGTTTTTTGAAAAATCAAGCTCTAAATTAGGGTTTTCTACATCAGTAACCTCACCTCTATGTTCGTCTGAATCTTTATTTTCACTTGAATTATTAGAAGGATTTTTATTATCTCCAATTGTACAAGCAGAAACGAATATAACTATAAAAAATAATAAGAGAATCTTGGTAACTCTCATAACATAAACCTCCTTACCTATATTTTATCATAAATTACTTTGTTTAATCGGTGATTATAAAAAATAAATAATTTATTTTTTATAAAAAAATTGCTTCTGATCTAGATCAGAAGCAATTTTCTCTTAATTACAAATATATTTATTTTTCTAACCATTCATTTACAATATCTTCATTTTCTAAAACCCATTCTTCGGCAAGCTCTCTAGGTTCTTTACCATCTTCATCGATAGCCATAATCCAATCTTCTACCATATCAAGATCTAATTTCATATTAGAAAATAATGTAAAAGCTTGGGGAGAACTCTCTTCAAATTCAGGTGTTACTCCTATTTCTACATCGTCTTTTTTCCATGAATCACGTGGATCTTCTAAAAGTTTAATGTCATGACGGACAAACATCGGGTGTGGACGCCAAGCATTAAAGATAATACCTTCTTTTTTTTCTATTTTGTTATCTAATTGTTGGAGCATAGCGGCAACACTACTGTTTTGGATATCAAACTCATCCATTTCATAATCTTCCGTCATTTTTATAGTTGTAAGTGCCATACCACTACCTGGTTCAATTGCATAAATTTCATTATCAAAAAGTTCAGGATTATCTACAACATCCTCGATGGTATTAATGTCTTCCATATATGATGGTACACCTACACCAAATGGCATATCATTAAAAAGTGTTCCAGCAGTTACAATAGAATCACCATACTTTTCGAGATATTCAGCATGTAAATTAGGACTCCATATATCGATAAATGCATCAATATCTTGTGAAGAAAGTGCTTCATATAAAACACCAGTGTCAGCTTCAACAATTTCCACTTCATAATCTTCTTGTTCTAAGATTACTTGTGATAAATAAGCAGGTACTGTCGAGTAGTCATAAGGATCGAGTCCAATTGAAATTGCTTTATTTTCTTCTACCTTTTGATTTTCAGTATTACCTTCTGTGTTTTCCTTATCATCTGATCCACAAGCAGAAAGAACAACAAGCATTACAGCTGCAGAAATTATCAATACGAATTTTTTATTAAGTTGTTTTAAAATTTTAAAATCTCCCTTTAATGTATTTGCCGTTAATAATTATACCATAAAGAAGACTATTTATTGTCTTAAAAAATTAAAAATCATTAGAAACATTACAATATTAATTAAAAAGTTTAATTTTTTTAAAAATAAGGTATACAAATCCTAACTAAGATTGATGAAAGGAAGATGAATAAAAATGACCAAACAACAAAATAATAAGAAAGAACAATTGATTAAAGATTTAAATTTTGATTTATCACATGAATATGGTGCAGTAATTCAATATTCCTACAGCGCTTCGGTAGTGTCAGGATTATATCGTTCTGCATTAAAACCATTTTTTGAAGAGGAAATTACAGACGAATTAGGTCATGCAATGTATTTATCAGAAAAAATTAAATCATTAGGCGGTATTCCAACAACAAAAGCAGCTGAAGTTCCGCAGCCTACAGAAGTTAAAGATATATTAGAAGCGGTATTAAAATCCGAATCAGATACCATTGTGCGTTATGAAGAACGTAGAAAACAAGCTGAAGAACTCGGATATACGGAGTTAGTAGTTACCCTAGAAGATATGATTGCTGATGAAACTGGGCATAAGGAAGAAGTTGAAAGGTTGCTATTAGATAGTCGATTTCAGTAAATAAAAAAGCAGTGGTTAATTAACCATTGCTTTTTTACCGTTATTTTAACAAAGGAGGATTGATGATTTGGATATATTTACAATTGGTCATTCGACACATAATAAAGAAGAATTTTTAGAAATGCTTCATGTTGCAGATATTGAAGTGCTTGTAGATATACGTGCTTTTCCTGCTAGTAGGAAATTTCCTCAGTTTAATCAAACAGAATTTAAAGAATGGTTAAATAGCGATAATATTGAATATATTTATGCCCCATTACTCGGTGGAAGACGGAATAAATCACAACTTATCCAAGAAGAATTGAATGCCGGTTGGGAAAATCAATCGTTTCATAACTATGCTGACTATACATTAACAGATGAATTCCAAAAAGGGATTAAACAATTAAAATCTATAGCTAAAAATAAAAGAGTTGTTTATTGTTGTTCAGAAAGGCATCCAGCAAGATGTCACCGCTTATTAATTAGTAATTGGTTAAAAGCAGAAGACTGGAATGTTTATCATATTATTAAACAAAGTAAAAATATTTTACTAGAGCCTCATAAACTAGGTGAGTGGGGTGCAATGCCAATCCTAGTTGAAGATGGTACTGTAGTCTATCCTAAACTTTAGTTGTTAAGTATAAATATTCTAACTATTTTAACTAGTTAAATATTGACAAAGTTTAATCCATAAGATAAGCTAAAGACAAATAACGGAATTGGTTTCCTGTATTCGATATGTAATCGATTGCAGATGATTTTGGAGGTGAGTCGTTTGATGGCAACAAAACGCGAACAACATAACATAAGACCTGCATCAGAAGTCATGACACTTGAAAGGATTGGAGCATTTCGATTAACGAGTTTAAGTTTCTTGCGTACTTTACTACGTAATATGATGCGAGAAAACTGGGAAATAGAGCAAACCATTTTTAAACTCGATGAACATGGACATGGTCATGTAATCTATAAAATAGAAACTCCGAAACATACATTTTCATTTGTCGTTGTCTCTTCAAAAATTAAAGATGAAGAACGAAGTGACCGAGTCATCTCAGAAAAATGGGATGTCACATTTGCTCTGAGTGAAGGGATTGTTTCAGAAGATAAAGTTTGGCGATTAACTGAAGAATTACCAAAGCAAGAAGCGGGACGTGGAGACGCATTTGATTTAGTTTGGTCACGAGCAAACAAAAGTAATCGTGTATTTGAATATGTCATTGAGTCTTTAGTAAAAGGTGAACAACCTGATCCTAAATATTTAAATGAAGTAGGATATTTACTAAGAACAACTGCTGTTTACGGCAATGGCAAATTTGGTTTAGCACCTTATGAAAAGATTAAAGAGAATCATCCATTTAGTGGACCTTTTCAAGCTCAAATGTTTGCTGTCTATATGTTAAGACATTTTAGTTTTGATCTTGTTGAACATATTGCTAAGTGCCAAAACCCTAAAGCAATTAAGTTACATCCAGATATTAAACGTTTTATTGGAACGGGTAATGCAACTGGTCTTGGCATGGCGCCATATCTTATTTCTCATCCACGTATTATCCATCAATGGATTTATATACGTGAAAAAGCGATTGCCAAAGTAAAAAGTATCCAACCAACAAAAGATGACTTAGATTTAGCGATAATGTGGATTGATCGGATCGCTGACTACTTTGATGAATCTGGATTAATTGATCGCGATATTTTTGTGAAACCAGAAACATTAGGATGTCAAACAAGAAAAGTAAAAGAATGGGTATTAGAATACAAAGAGAATAAAACCTTAGCTAATAAAAAAACAATTAACTTTTGGCACGATTTGAGTGTGCTTACTGGAAAAAATATTTCGATTGAAATTGAAGAAATTGTTCATACAATTATCCTTGAAATATACGCAGATCATGTAATGAATTTACATGCTGAAATGAATGTAGAAGAAACATATCAAATTGAGCCTCGCATGACGATAAAGTATTTGAAAGAATTAATAAAAGATCAATATAGTTGGACATTCCAATATGATTTTACGGATCCTTATGAAAAATACTATTTTTGGTATCGCTCAGAAGAAAAAGAAGAACCACGTCTAGGAATCCGCGGTCATGATATAGGCGAAGAGTTAGAAATGCCTTTAAATATTGCCGAGCAAGTCCAAGGACTTTATACGGCACTTGAAAATGCATATTCAGGAGAAAGAGTTGCATCATTTATTTTAAGGTTGCCGAAATATAAAGGAATCATTCAACGAATACAATCGTTAGAAGGATACGAATATGGAGAAATACAAGCTAATTTATTAAATAAAGATTTACAACCTCTTTATTTACTAAGATGCAAGTTGTCATTTTTTGGAGCCGAACGATTTAACCCAAAATCTGATAAATGGGTACGTATTACCTTATTTCAAGGTGCACCGTTAGTTGAAGAAATTGGTCAAACATTTTCTGACGACTGGGTATTCCCAAGATTCCCTGAAATGGAAGGAGAGAAGTAATGAAAAATAAAGACAAAATGATGGTAATAGATGCATTAGAATTAAGTAATTGGGATCGAGATTTTCTAGAATCATTGAATAAAGGTGGCGTAACTTGTGTCCATGCTTGTTGTGGTCTATGGGAAAACGCACGCGAAACTTTAACAAAAGTAGGTGAATGGCATCGCTTTTTTGAAGAACATAGCGACTTAGTTATGCCAGTAAAAAAAGGAACAGATATTCTTGAAGCAAAAGAGCAAGGTAAAATTGGGATAATTTTAGGTACACAAAATACATCAGCTCTTGAAGATGAGCTTGCGCTTGTATCTGTATTTAATGATTTAGGTGTAAAAATTATGCAACTTACTTACAATAATCAAAACTTGATAGGCAGTAGTTGTTACGAAGAAACTGACACAGGTTTATCGAGATATGGAAAATTAGTTGTAAAAGAAATGAACCGAGTAGGTATGCTAATTGATTTATCACATGTCGGGGAACAAACTTCACTAGATGCAATTAAGCTGTCAACAAGACCTGTCGCAATTACACATGCTAATCCTGATTGGATTTATCCAAGTAACCGAAATAAATCTCGCGAAGTATTAACGGCACTAAGAGATAATGGTGGCGTCCTTGGGATATGTGCTTATCCTCATTTAATTAGTGGAAAAGAAACAACAATTGAAGAATTCTCTGATTTAATTATTAAAACAGTTGAATTTATGGGTGAAGATCAAGTGGGTATTGGAACAGACCTCACATTGAATATGTCGACAGACTTTCTTCACTGGATGCGAATGGGTCGTTGGACACATGAGATGGATTACGGTGCTGGTTCTAAAGAAAATCCATCGTGGCCAGAGTGGCCAGAGTGGTTCCAAACGCCAGAAGATTTTCCAAATATTATAGAAGGCTTACGAAATAAAGGTATGAAAGAAGAAGTTATTGAAAAAGTAATGGGAGGTAACTGGTTACGCTTTTTCACAGAGAGTTTTAATAATGAAAAGGAGGCGATTTCGTGCGCGTCTCATACGTAGAATTATTTAATTTAGCTAAAAAAGTATTCCGTGCATACGGTATTCCCAATGGCTGTGCAGAAGATGGCGCAGATGTTGTTACTTGGAGTGAATTTATTGGCTTAGCTGGCATGGAAACGCTGTTAGAAGAAATGACAGATATCCAACCGTCTGGCATGGATGGGATTAAACTGATTGAACAAGAAGAAAATTTTTATTTATTTGATGGTAATGAGCAAAGTGCACTTGTACTAGGAAAATTAATGGCAGACTATGCGTTAGGTGTGGCAGAAGTTGATCAAACTGTTCGCATATACATGCAAAATACAACACGATCAAGACTCCTTGCCCAACCAGCACATTATATTGCCTCCCGTGGACTTGGCTGTATTATTAATTATAAAACTGAAACGGGTGTTTTACGATGGATATTAGCGTCACCAGAAATATCTTACCCCGTATTTGCAGAAGGAGAAAGAGCTGAAGAAATTATGCAGGAAATGTTAGCAGAAAATGTTAAGAATTATAAGTTAAAAGCAACTAATAGTGATGCATTTTGGTTAACTTGTACAACAAAAACAGCACTCATTACTTCTTCAGTTAGAAAATTACGTCAAGATGCAAAAAGCAAACAATTAAAAATGACTGAATCCGCTACATTAAAAGCGCAATTTGAAAAATCGTTTTACAACGGTGTAGAAGTGGATGAAAAGTTATGGAAAACATTAAATGATATTGGTAGTAAGACACTAGTTAGAGCTACTAAAAAATCACGCGAACATGGCGCGGGATAAAATAATTATATAAAAGGTTCACATTTATAAGGAGGAATTTTAATGACTAAAGTAACAACAGTAAAAAACTATATCAATGGCGAATGGGTTAGCCCGTCAGGAACAGCTGAAAGAAAAGGATATAATCCTGCAGATAAACGTGAACAAGTATATTCATTTTTAGAGTCAACTGATGAAGATACAAAACAAGCAATTGATTATGCAGCAGAAGCATTTAAAACATGGAAAAAAACGCCTGCACCACAAAGAGGCGAATATTTATATAAAATTGCAGAATTAATGGAAGAGAAAAAAGATGAATTAGCTAAAGTAATTGTTTTAGAAGAAGGAAAAACATATACTGATGCTGAAAAAGAAGTTGGCTATGCAGCAGGAATTGTGAAGTTTTATGCAGGTGCTTGTCGCAGAATCAAAGGAACACTTCAAGAGGCGGATATGCCAAATATTCAAATAGAAACAAAACCTGAACCATTAGGTGTTGTACTTGTGGTAACGCCATGGAATTTCCCGTTATCAATACCAGCGTGGAAAACAGCCCCAGCTATTGCTAGTGGTAATACAGTTGTACTAAAAGCTTCATCAGAAACACCTTTAACTGTGATGAAATTCATGGAAATAATTGAACTTGCAGGTGTTCCAAGTGGAGTAGTAAATAGTGTTGTAGCTCCTGGTAGATTAGTATCAAATATGATTAATCATGAAGCAGTAAAAGCTGTAACCTTTACTGGATCAAATAATGTAGGTAAGAAAATTTACGCAGAAGCGGCTAAAGACATGAAACGTTGCTTACTTGAAATGGGAGGAAAAAACCCGCTTATTGTTATGGAAGATGCTGATCTTGATGAAGCTGTTGACATTACAGTAGGAGGAACATTTGGTCAAACAGGCCAAGCATGTACTGCAACTGGCCGAGTAATCGTTCATAAAGATATCGTAGAAGCGTTTACTAAAAAACTTGTTGAAAAAACAGAAACACTTAAAGTAGGAAATGGTATGGATGAAGGTATTGATATGGGTCCTCAAGTTAATGAGTCTGAACGTGAGTCTACGCTTGAATTAATAAATAGTGCTAAAGAAGAAGGAGCAACAATTTTAACTGGTGGGAAAGCTCCAGAAGGCGAATATTATGAGCATGGTTATTTCGTTGAACCAACAGTTATTTCAAATGTAAAATCTTCGATGAGAATTGCTCAAGAAGAAGTGTTTGGTCCTGTTAGTAATATTATAACAGTAAGTGATATTGATGAAGCGATAGCAGTTGCTAATGACGTAGATTTTGGATTATCATCAGCTATTTGTACAAAAAACTTTGATTATATCAATCAAGCACTTGATGAAATAGAAGCTGGCATTATTAAAATTAATATGACAACGACAGGTACATTCTTCCAAGCACCATTTGGCGGATTTAAACAATCAAGTACAGGAACGTATAAAGAATTAGGAAGCGAAGCGTTAGAATTTTACTGTCAGTATAAAACACGTTATATTAAAGGTTAAATAATTTTTATATGGAGGTGACAACTAAATCGATGTCGAATAAATCAGGCACATCAGCAACAGTTTTAAGAGCACTAAAAGTTTTAAATCATTTAAAAGATAAACCAGGAGCGCAAAGCGTTAAAAAAATTAGTGAAGATATGGATATATCATTAACTATCGTACACCGGTTACTAACTACGCTTAAAATAGAGGGGTTTGTATTTCAAGATCCTCAATCTAAATTATATTCTCTAGGATCTGTTTTTATCGAATATGCGAATAAAATTGTCACTGAACTTCCATTTGCATCAGTAATTGAACCTTGGCTTATACAATTAAGAAGTGAGACAGACGAGACTGTTGGTTTTTATATCCGTAATGGTCACGCACGTTTATGTGTAATGGAGTACGAAAGTGAACAAGAAATAAGGCGTTCGGTTGGTGTAGGAGCTAAACATCAAATTCATGAAGGTGCTACAGGAAGAGCGCTACTTGCTTTTCAACCAGATCAAATAAAAGATGAAGTATTAAGTAATTTATCATTAGAAAAATATAAGGAGTTAAACAATAAACTTAAAGAAACAAAGGAAGCTGGTTATGCGATTAGTTACGAAGAAATAAATGATAATGTAACGGCGATATCAGCACCTGTTTATGATAGACAAAAGCGAGTTATAGGAGCGATTTCTATTTCAGGTCCTAAATTTCGGTTTGACGAGAGTCACATCAATGAATATATTGGTAACTTGCTTAATGCAACTAAAGAAATAGAGAAAGCATTTAATTAGTATTTTTTAAATAAACAATCCTCATTTACATTAATGTAAATGAGGATTGTTTATTAATTTAATCTTTAATTTCTGCTCCACCAAAAATAGTGTAACATTTTATATATAAAATAGGTAAGTCCATCCTCTTGGAAGGTGGTCTTGTTTTATTTTCCCAGCCTCCAAAGATTGGAACACCAGATACTTCAATATTAATATTTTCTGGAACTATCACTGTTACACCTCCGAAAATACAAATTATTTCTAGATGAGCCTCTTTATTTATTGTAACATTTCTTAAATCAATTTCAGCACCTCCAAAAATTGCAGTTACTTCTCCACCTTCAAAATTTTCTGTGTTACTCCGAATATTATTTCCACCAAATAAAGAAAAGTTCTTTATCGTATTTTGAGAATGTTCAAATCCATTTTTTTGTTTACGTGAAAAAATAAAGATTAGACCGATAAGGATTAAAAAAAGAGGCCATAAATAAGTAAATAAATTTACTTCGATAAATTGATTACCAAGAAAGATTGCACCAAGCAAAATAAAAAAAAGTCCAGATAAAGAAGTACCTTGAGGATTACTAAAAATTTGAATTCCACCGATAATAATTAGGATAAGCGGCCACCAAATTGATATAATATTTGAAAAATCAAACAGGTTAAGTTGTTGAAACAAAAATCCAATGCCGAAGAGAATTAAAAGAATACCAATCCAATTTCTAGTTATCATTTAACATCCTCCTAATCAGTGTATATTTGAATTATATACTAGAAAAAAACATTTAAAAAGACTTTTATAAAAATAAATTCAATCTAATTTTAATCATCTAATTCTAGAGTGAATTTTTTTATAAACACAAAATAACGATTAAAATAAAAGACATCTGGATTTAGTTTAAAGTATACTATCATTTTTTAGAAAAATTACGTATAATGTAAAGTTGTTATGATAAATATAATTTATAATTTATAATTTAAAATATAAAATAACGTCTTACATTAAAATATGAAATGTATAATAACAAGTAATAAAAGAAGGTTTAATAGAAAGGAAGATCGTTTTGTCAAGGATGAAATTCAGACAAGATATAGGTATTGATTTAGGGACAGCCAATACTTTAGTGTTTTTAAGTGGTAAGGGTGTTGTCGTAAGAGAACCTTCAGTTGTTGCATATAATAATGATTCAGAAATTATATCAGCTGTAGGGGAAGATGCTCGTGCAATGATTGGACGTACGCCAGGGAACATTAAAATAATTCGCCCAATGAAAAATGGAGTTATTGCTGACTATGATACAACAGCAGCGATGTTAAGCTACTTTTTAAAAGCAGCACGAAGAAATCGTTCAATATTTTCTAGTAAACCTAATGTTGTTGTTTGTGTACCAACAGGAATTACTAAAGTCGAAGAGCGTGCAGTGATCGATGCTGCAAAGCAAGCAGGAGCAAAAGACGCATTTACTATAGCAGAACCATTTGCTGCGGCAATTGGTTCTGGATTACCTGTATGGGAACCAACTGGTAGTATGATTGTAGACGTTGGCGGAGGTACCACAGAGGTTGCTGTTATTTCTCTAGGTGGAATTGTAACAAGTAAATCCATTAGAACTGCTGGAAACGATATTGACGCTTCTATCATTCAATATTTTCGTAAAGAGTACAATTTGATGATAGGCGAAAGAACTGCAGAGGCAATCAAACATGAAGTTGGATCTGCATTAGTTGTAGAAGGAATAGATGATATGGAAATACGTGGAAGAGATTTGCTTACAGGATTACCTAAAACTATTACTATTACTTCAAAAGAAGTTACAATAGCAATAGAGGATGAAGTAAAAAAAATAATTGATGCTATTAAAGTAACATTAGAAAATACACCACCAGAATTATCAGCAGATATTATGGATAGAGGAATAGTATTATCTGGTGGGGGAGCATTATTAAAAAATCTCGATCAAGTAATTAGGAACGAAACAGAAATACCAGTGTTTGTTGCTGAAAATCCACTAGATTCTGTTGCGATTGGAACTGGAAAATCTTTAGATTATATTCATCAATTTAAAACATATCCAAATGTATCATCACAAAGAACAATTGACTAAGTAGGTGTAGAAATGTCATTTTCAAGAAGGAAATCCTTATTTATCATTCTCTTAGGTATTATCTTAATGGTTGTTTTAATCGGATATTCGCTAACTAACAAAGATAATTTAACCAAGCCAGAACAATTCATAAAAGATTCTGTTGGCTGGGTCCAAGGAGTGATTTATAAACCAGTTGAATTAATTGTTGATTCTTACTCAAATGTGAAAGAGCTCAAATCAACATATAAAGAAAACCAATTGTTAAGAGAAAAAATATCAGAGTATAAAACACTAGTTTTTGATAACCGCAAATTAGAAAATGAAAACAAGGACTTAAGAGAATTATTAGAAATTAATGAATCAAGTCGTGATTATAATCCAATTAATGCTACTGTTATCTCACGATCACCAGAACGCTGGTTAGAACAAATAACTATTGATCGAGGTAAAAACCAAGGAGTAGAAGATAACATGGCAGTTATTACTGCTGATGGCATGGTAGGAAAAATTAAAAAAGCCTCTAATTTAACATCAACAGTTCAATTATTAACAGGATTTGATCAATTAAATCGCATTTCAGCAGTTGTAAAACGCGATAAAGGAAAAGATTTATTTGGTTTAATTGAAAAGTATGATAGCGAAACTGAATCTCTGGTCTTTAGAATAATTGAAGATTCTAAAGAAGAAATTAAAAAAGGAGAATTAGTTGTAACTTCAAATTTAGGTGGTTCATATCCTGATAATATATTAATAGGTGAAGTAAAAGAAGTTGAGCCAGATCAATATGGATTAACAAAAACTGCCTTAATTAAACCGGCAGCTAATATGTATGACTTGAATAGTGTAATAGTTGTAGATCGCAGTTTGCTAACAGGACAAGAAATTAACGCAGATGAAGAAGAAAGTAATCCATCTGAAGAAGACGAAGAAGTACGCGAACCAGTAGATGTTGAGGAGGAAGAACTGTGAGACAGGCTTTTCTTGCTATAGTTTTATTTGTCTTCTTAGTATTAGAAGGTGTCGCACTTGAATTATTACCAGAAAGTTTAATAAATGTTTCGATTATTTTTATTCCTCACTGGATTATAGTATTTTTAATTGTAGTTAATCTATTTTATAAAGAAGACAAATCACATGTGTTAATTGTCTATGCAATTATATTTGGCTTGTTAGTAGATATTGTTTATACAAATACACTAGGAGTTTATATGTTTGCTTATGGTTTTGCATTCTTTATTGCAACTCTATTAAAACGCATTTTGCAAGAAAATTTTTTAATGGCAGTAATTACAACTATTATTACTATACTTGTAATAGAAGGAGTAGTTGGCGGTGTTTATACAGTACTAGGAATTACAAATGTATATTGGTTAGATAACTTAACTATCCGCCTTATTCCAACAATTATTGCTAATATATTCTTTTTAATCATAACCTATCCATTTATAAAAAAAGTAATTATCAATCTAAATAATCGAATATCTATTTAATCAAAAAAAGAAGGTGAACATTCATGTCAACTAATTTAATTAATTTAAAAGGAACAAGTAAAGGAATAATCCTTACTTTAAATGATGAAGCTGGTTTTTCTAATGTTTTAGAGGAGTTAAAAAAATTTCTTCTCGACAATCATTTGAGTATGAAAAGTGATACTGTACCAATTACTGTTAAGTTAGGTTATCGCTATTTAAAAAAATCACAAGAAGAAAAGTTGAAAAAATTGCTTGAAGAAGAATATAAATTACATATTGAAAATTTAGAAACCGAATTAATACCAAAAAATGAAGTGTTACAAAAGTATAATGAATCACAAATTAAAGCATATAGTCGTGTAGTTAGATCAGGACAAATAATCAAAGTTGAAGGTAGTTTATTACTCATCGGAGATGTAAACCCTGGAGGTAGGGTAGAGGCTACTGAAAATATTTTTATTTTAGGTAAATTGTTGGGTAATGCACATGCTGGACTCAATAATAATGAAGCAATTATTGCAGCTTCATTTATGAATCCGACTCAATTAAGAATAGGTGAGCATATAAGTAGATCACCTGATCACGATTCTGAAGGGGTTTATTTAAAATATGCATCAGTTAAAGAAAAGAAGATTAATTTAAATGAATTAAAAGGATTTCCACAAATAGAAAAAGAATTAAGTGTGTTTGAAAGGAGTTTATTAAATGAGTGAAGCAATTGTAATAACATCAGGTAAGGGTGGAGTGGGGAAAACGACTACGTCTGCTAATATAGGTACAGCACTTGCTTTAATGGATAAAAAGGTTTGCTTAATTGATACAGATATCGGATTAAGAAATTTAGACGTTATTATGGGCCTAGAAAATAGAATAATTTATGACATTGTAGATGTTATTGATGAACGATGCCGTTTAAATCAAGCATTAATTCAAGATAAACGTTTTGAATCACTTTCACTTCTTCCAGCAGCACAAACAAGTGATAAGTCTGCTATAACAAAAGAAGGCATGATGAAAATAGTAACGGAGTTAAAAGAAGATTTCGATTTCGTTATCATCGATTGTCCAGCAGGTATAGAGCAAGGATTTGAAAATGCTATCGTTGCTGCTGACAAGGCAATTGTAGTTACGACACCAGAAAAAGCGAGTGTAAGAGACGCAGATAGAATTGTTGGATTGCTCGAGCAAGAAGAGCATATTGAACGACCTGAGTTACTTGTTAATCGAATTAGAAATCATATGATCGAAGATGGAAATATGATGGCTATTGACGATATTGTTCAACTATTATCAATTGATTTAATTGGAATTGTTGCAGATAGTGATGACGTAATTAGTGCTTCCAATAAAGGAGAGCCAATTGCATTCCAGCCTAATTCAAGCGTTTCGATATCATACCGTAATATAGCAAGAAGAATTTTAGGAGAAAATGTACCACTTCAAAATTTAACTGAAGAAAAAGGGTTCTTTAAAAAGTTAAAGGGTATTTTTAAAAGCTAGTTGGTTGCATAAATAATTTATATGTGGTATTATTATTTTGTTATTCATTCGTAGCACCCGTGCTACAACCGCACAGATAAGGTTAAATTACATATGTAATACCTGTATGGCGAGTCTTAGATAATATAGGAGGTGCAAGTTAATGTATGCAATCATTGAAACAGGTGGTAAGCAAGTTAAAGTAACAGAAGGTCAAGAGATTCAAATTGAAAAAGTAGCTGCTGATACTAATGAAACAATTACTTTTGATAAAGTATTGTTTATTGGTGGAGATTCAGTTCAAGTTGGTGCTCCTTACGTAGAAGGTGCAACAGTTACAGCTAAAGTTAGCAAACAAGGTCGCGATAAAAAGATTACGGTATTTAAATATAAGCCTAAAAAGAATTATAGCCGTAAACAAGGTCATCGCCAACCATTTACTAAATTAGTAATTGATAAAATTAATGCTTAAGGTGTTAATTAAATGATTAAAATTAAAATTTTTCGTGAAAAAGGATTAATTAATGGTTTCAAATTATCTGGTCATGCAGATAGTGGCCCTTACGGCTATGACCTTGTATGTGCAGGTGTCTCAGCAGTTTCTTTTGGTTCAGTTAATGCTGTTACTTCTTTATGTAATATAGAGTTAGACGTTAACATGAATGAAGGTGGTTATTTAGAGGTTTTTATACCCCCTAACATTTCATCTGAAATAAAAGAAAAAGCAAGACTGATATTTGAAGCGATGGTTATTTCTTTAATCACGATTGAAAATGACTATAAACAATTTATTACAATAAAAGATAAATAAGGGAGGAGGCCGAGCTATGTTAAAATTAGATTTACAGTTCTTCGCGACTAAAAAGGGTGCGGGGAGCACTAGAAACGGTCGTGATTCTCATTCACAACGTCTAGGTGCGAAACGTGCAGATGGTCAATTTGTAACAGGAGGATCTATTCTTTTCCGCCAACGCGGTACAACAATTTATCCAGGTGAAAACGTTGGATTAGGTAGAGACGATACATTATTTGCAAAAATTGACGGTATTGTTAAATTTGAAAGTAATGGTCGTAAAAACAAAAAAGTTAGCGTTTATCCAGAAGCTGTAGAAGCATAAATTTAAACACATTGAAGACTCCAATCCATTTCGGAATGGAGTCTTTTTATAATATACTTTAAAGAGGTGAATCAAATGTTTATAGATGAAGCAAAAGTTTTTGTTAAAGCTGGTAATGGCGGCGATGGTATCGTTGCATTCCGTAGAGAGAAATACGTTCCTGAAGGTGGTCCAGCAGGTGGAGATGGTGGAAATGGTGCTGATGTAATATTTAGAGTAAATGAAGGGCTGTCCACACTAATCGATTTCCGTTACAATCGACACTTTAAAGCTGACCACGGTGAAAACGGTATGAGTAAAGGTAAACATGGAAAAAATGCTGATCCTTTAATTGTCGAAGTTCCACCAGGTACAACAGTGTATAATGATACAACGAATGAAACGATAGCTGACTTAACTGAAAATAACGAAGAAGCAGTTATTGTTAAAGGTGGAAAAGGTGGAAGAGGTAATATTAAATTCAGATCTGCAAGAAATCCAGCACCTAATATTGCCGAAAATGGTGTTCTAGGTGAAGAGTTAAATATTCGTGTAGAAATGAAAGTTATGGCTGATGTCGGTTTAGTTGGATTTCCAAGCGTTGGGAAGTCTACTCTATTATCAGTAGTAAGTGCTGCACGACCTAAAATAGCTGATTATCCATTTACAACGCTTGCCCCTAATTTAGGAGTTGTAACGGTAAGTGATGGTAGAAGTTTTGTAATGGCAGATTTACCTGGTTTAATTGAAGGAGCTCACGAAGGTGTAGGACTTGGGTATCAATTTCTAAAACATGTTGAACGAACGAAGTTAATTGTTCATATGATTGATCTTGCTCCTCTTGAAGAAGAAAGAGATCCTTTTTTAGATTATGAAAGAATTAATTTTGAACTAGCATCATATGGTTCACATTTAATTGAAAAACCACAAATTGTCGTCGCTAATAAAATGGATATGCCAGAATCAGAAGAAAAATTAAAAGAATTTAAAGAAAAATTACCTTCTGATATCGAAGTCATTCCAGTTTCAACATATACGCGGTCGGGAATTGATGAATTATTATATAAAATAGCAGATAAATTAGCGAGTATTCCGTATGCACCTATTGAAGAAGAAAAAGTTACGATTCGTTATGAAGAAAAAGAAGCTCCGTTTGTTATTTCACGTGCGGATGATGGCGCATATATTTTATCAGGTCCTGAGATCGAACGTTTATTTTATGCAACAGATTTTGCATATGATGAGGCAGTGCAAAGATTTGCACGTCAAGTTCGTTATTTAGGAGTGGATAAAGAATTAAGAAAAAGAGGCGCAGCAGATGGAGACACTATTCGAATCGTCGATTTCGAATTTGAATTTGTAGAATAGTTTATTTTAATTAATTCATTAGAATCTTGTCAATTCAGTTATTATAAATAGCATAAACTTTAATATTTTGTTAATATAGTGATAGTTTATATCTTTCAAGTAAGTAAGAACGCTGGAGGGAACGTCTTGTCTATTAAAATTGGTTATTTAGGGCCAAAAGGTACATTTACGAAATTAGCTGTTGATACCGCTTTTAACGGTGAAACAAAAGTTGCATATAAAACAATTCCACAGAGTATAGATGCAGTGGTGAATGATGAAGTAGACCTTGTAGTCGTTCCAATAGAAAATGCTATTGAAGGAACCGTTCATTTAACAATAGATTATCTTGTACACCAGGCGAGATTACCTATTAGTGCAGAACTTGTCGTTCCAATTAAACAGAATTTATTAATTAATCCAAAGTTTGAAGGAGAATTAACTGATTTAACCGAAGTTCATTCTCACACACAAGCAATTGCACAATGTCAGCAGTATATTCATAATGAGTTACCTAATGTAACAATTGAATATACTGATTCAACAGGAAGTGCTGCTGAAATTGTAAGTAAAACAAGCGAACCAATCGCTGCGATAGGTAATGTGTTAGCTGCAAAAGAGTATGGTTTAAATATTGTTGCTAAAGACATCCATGATTATCCAAATAATCATACACGCTTTGTCGTTTTAGCAAAAGATGCGTCACTTATTAAAATTAATCAAAAACTTCTATCTGAAAAAACAACGCTACTTATTACATTGCCAGAAGATCGTGCTGGTGTTCTTCATCAAGTTTTATCTGCTTTTGCCTGGAGAAAAATGAACTTATCAAAAATTGAGTCACGTCCAATGAAAACAGGTTTAGGTAATTATTTTTTCATTATAGACGTAGATGAACCATTTGATGATGTATTATTTCCTGGTGTAAAAGGGGAATTAGAAGCATTAGGTTGTAAAGTTAATGTACTAGGCACTTATCCTGTATATAATTTAGATGTATAAAAAATCGTCTTTCACTCTGAAAGACTTTTTTTTATGACATCTATTAATAAAAGTTTTTCTATTTAACTTAATAATGATAGACTATAAGTATTGTCTAAGGAGTGATAAAAATGGAGAAGCTTACTAATGAACTTGTTTTGTGGTTGAGAAAACAAGTGAAAGATTCACATACAAAAGGATTAGTTGTTGGTTTAAGTGGAGGAATAGATTCTGCTGTTGTCACTTATCTAATAAAACTTGCCTTTCCGGATAATTCATTAGCTGTCGTAATGCCGATTAAGAGTAATCCAACAGATATAAAAGACGCAAACATAATAATTAATGATAGTGGTATAAATAGTTTAACAATTGATTTAACGCAGTCACAAGAAATTTTATATGGTGAAATTTATAAACAAATAAATGATAAAAATGACTGGCAAGCTGATAAAGATCAGATTAATGACGCTAATTTACGCGCACGATTAAGGATGAGTGCATTATATTCTGTTGCAACAAATTATGAATATCTTGTTGTTGGTACAGATAATTTGGCTGAATGGTATACGGGATACTTTACAAAATATGGAGATGGCGGTTCAGATATTTTACCTTTAATTGATTTAACTAAAGGTGAAGTACGCGAACTTGCAAGACATTTAAAAGTTGCAGAAGGTGTCATTAAAAAGGTGCCTAGTGCAGATTTATGGGAAGGTCAAACTGATGAAATTGAAATGGGTACTTCATACGATATGATAGATGCTTACCTTGATGGAAAAGAAATTCCAGAAAAAGATAAAAAGATAATTGAAAATATGCATCAAAAAACAGAACATAAACGACACACACCGACTCAATATCGATTTAAACAATAATTAGGAGGAATTGAGATGGCAGGACATTCAAAATGGCATAATATACAAAGACGTAAAGGAGCACAAGATGCAAAGCGTGGTAAGATATTTATGTATCATGCTAAAAACATCTATACAGCAGCTAAAGCAGGCGGAGATCCAGATATGAATCCTGGTCTTCGTTTAGCAATAGAAAAAGCAAAAGATGATAATATGCCTAATGATAATATTGACCGGGCAATTAAAAAAGCAACGGGTACCTTAGATGGTGCAAGTTATGAAGAAGTTACTTATGAAGGATATGGACCAAGCGGTATTGCAATTATAGTCCACGTTTTAACTGATAATAGAAATAGAACAGCAGCAGAAATCCGTCATGCTTTTAGTAAAAATGGTGGAAACTTAGGTACAACAGGTAGTGTTTCATTTATGTTCAATCGTACAGGGTGTATTATCATTTTAAATGAAGATGAAAAAATAGACGAAGATGAACTAACTTTAACGGCAATTGATGCTGGAGCAGAAGATATTGAATACGAAAGTGGTGTATTTGAAGTTAATACAACACCGGATGATTTTAATGAAGTAATTAATCATTTAAAAAATGAAGGTTATGAAATTGAAAGTTCTGAAATTACATTAGTTCCACAAACATATACTGAAGTAAACGAAGAAGATAATCAAAGTATGATGAATTTAATTGAAATGCTTGAAGAGTCAGAAGATGTTCAAGATATTCATCATAATATGAAAGAAGACTAAAGGGGCTAGCGAATGTTTGCTTATATTAATGGAATCGTTACGTTAATTCAAGAAGATGTCATTGTGATAGATATTCAAGGCGTAGGGTATGAAATTAATTGTGCTAATCCTTATGAATTTCAAGAGTATTTAAATAAAAAGACCCTTGTATACACTTATCATCACGTAAGAGAAGATGTAATGAATTTATACGGATTTAAAACTGAAGATGAAAAAAACTTATTTATTAAATTAATTTCAGTTTCTGGTATTGGACCCAAAAGTGCTATCTTAATATTAGGAACAGTTAATGTAAATGATTTTATCTCTGCAGTTGAGTCTGAAGATGAAAAATATTTAACGCAATTTCGTGGTGTAGGTAAGAAAACTGCCAGACAAATAATATTAGATTTAAAAGGTAAATTAACATCACTACAAACACTTGAAACGAGTGGTTTATTTGATCAATCAACAGATTCAACAGCAATAAGTGAAGCAGAAGAAGCGTTTCTTGCATTAGGTTATAGACAGCAAGAAATTACTGCAATTTTACCAGAATTAAGAAAATCTGAGCTTTTAAATGTGAATGAAGTCATTAAACTCGGACTTTCGTTACTTGTTAAAAAATAATTTATCGTGAGGTGAAAAAATGGACGAACGGATTATCTCTAGTGAAGAGCATCAAGATGATACGTCGATTGAATTAAGTCTTCGTCCGACGACCTTAGCGCAATATATTGGTCAAAATAAAGCAAAAGAAAATTTAGATATTTTTATTGAAGCCGCTAAAATGCGCGGTGAAGCACTAGACCATGTACTTTTATATGGTCCACCTGGACTTGGAAAAACAACCTTAGCAGCGATTATTGCAAATGAATTAGAAGTAAATTTTAGATCAACCTCAGGACCAGCAATTGAAAGAGCAGGTGATTTAGCCGCCATTCTTTCCTCGCTTGAGCCTGGTGACGTTTTATTTATCGATGAAGTTCATAGACTTCCACGAGTCGTTGAGGAAGTTCTTTATCCTGCAATGGAAGATTTCTTTTTAGATATTGTGATAGGTTCAGGACCAAGTGCAAGATCAGTTAAAATAGATTTACCACCATTTACGCTTGTTGGGGCTACAACAAGATCTGGCTTACTTTCGGCTCCTTTAAGAGATCGTTTTGGTGTCCTTAGTAGATTAGAATTTTATAATCCAAGTGAACTTTGTGATATTATTGAAAGAACGGCTTTAATCTTTAATACTTCAATTACAAATGAAGCAGCAAATGAAATTGCAAGGCGTGCAAGAGGAACACCAAGAATTGCAAATAGGTTATTAAAACGGGTCCGTGATATAGCACAAGTACGTGGGGAAGTAGAAATCAGTCTTGGGACGACGATGGAAGCATTAAAAATGCTTCAAGTCGACGATGTTGGGTTAGATAATATAGACCATAGGTTAATGACTGAAATCATGAAAAACTTTAAAGGTGGCCCAGTTGGAATAGATACACTTGCTGCAACAATCGGAGAAGAATCTCAAACAGTTGAAGATGTATATGAACCTTATTTAATGCAATTAGGATTTTTGCAAAGAACGTCAAGAGGTCGGGTGGCAACCGCAAAAGCTTATGAACATTTCGGTATACCCATGATTGAAAATGATTAATCCAGGGAAATTAATTATATTAATGGGTATTATACTAATTATCGTTGGTTTTTTTATATCATTCATCGGGAAATTACCTGGAGATATTAGTTTTAAAAAAGGAAATGTATCATTTTATTTTCCAATTATGACATCGATTGTCATTAGTATTATCTTAAGTTTAATCTTGTTTATTATAAGTAAAATTCGTTAAAAGAGGTTAGAAGTATGAAATTATCAGATTTTGACTATGATTTACCAGAAAAATTAATCGCACAAACTCCTTTATTAGAACGAGAGACATCTAGATTACTTGTTTTAAATAAAGATACAAAAGAAATAAAGCATCAAAAGTTTACAGATATGATTAATTATTTAAAACGAGGGGACAGCCTTGTTTTAAATGACACGCGTGTGTTACCTGCTCGCTTATTTGGAATAAAGACAGATACATTTGCAAAAATTGAAATACTTCTCTTAGAACAACTAGAAAATGATAAATGGGAAGTGTTATTTAAACCTGCCAAAAAAATATATATCGGAACCACCATATCTTTTGGTGATGGAAAACTTGAAGCGGTTTGTTTAGAGAAATTTGAAGATGGGACAGCTATTATTCAGTTAAAATATACAGGTATTTTAATGGAAATTCTTAATGAGCTTGGCGAAATGCCATTACCACCATATATTACAGAAACGCTTTCAGACCAGGAAAGATATCAGACAGTTTACGCAAAAGCTGTAGGATCTGCGGCTGCTCCAACAGCTGGTCTTCATTTTACCGAATCATTACTTACACAAATTAAAAATAAAGGAATAAACCTTGTTTTTATAACGCTACATGTAGGTCTAGGTACATTTAGACCAGTAATGAATGAAGATTTAACTGAACATAATATGCATGCTGAATACTATATTATGAATGAAAAAAGTGCTGAAATATTAAATCAAACAAAAGAAAATAATAAGCGTATTTTTGCAGTTGGAACAACATCAACTCGTGTTTTAGAGTCAAATATTAATGAGCATGGTTATTTCAAAGCAAAATCTGGGTGGACAGATATTTTTATCTATCCACCATATAAATATAAAGCAATTGATGGATTAATTACTAATTTTCATTTACCAAAATCAACCTTGCTTATGCTAATTAGTGCTTTGGTAGATCAAGATACCATTCTCTCAACTTATCAAGAAGCAATTAATGAAGAATATCGTTTCTTTAGTTTTGGAGATGCGATGTTTATTTTATCAGAATAGGAAAGTGACATAATGCCAATCAAATATGAATTAATTAAAACATGTAAACAAACTGGAGCGCGACTTGGAAAAGTCCATACTCCACATGGTAGTTTTGATACGCCGATGTTTATGCCTGTTGGAACGATGGCGACAGTTAAAACAATGAGTCCAGAAGATTTAGAAGCTATGCATGCAGAAATCATTCTTGCAAATACATATCATCTCTGGTTAAGACCGGGTGAAGATATTATTAAAGAAGCGGGTGGTTTGCATAAATTTATGAACTGGAAACATCCTATTTTAACTGATTCAGGCGGCTTCCAAGTTTTCAGTTTGAGTGACATGCGTGAAATAACAGAAAAAGGCGTTAATTTTAGACATCATTTAAGTGGTGAAAAATTATTTTTTTCACCTGAAAAAGCGATGCAAATTCAAAATGATTTAGGACCAGATATTATGATGGTTTTAGATGAATGCCCCCCTTATCCAGCGTCATACGAATATATGAAAGACTCTGTTGAAAGAACGAGTAGATGGGCTGAAAGAAGTTTAAATGCTCATAATAGAAAAGATGAACAAGGCTTATTTGGAATTATCCAAGGTGGAGAGTATGAAAACTTGAGAAAGCAAAGTGCACGTGATATTATATCTCTTGACTTCCCAGGTTACGCAATAGGTGGTTTATCTGTTGGAGAGTCGAAAAATATAATGAATGAAGTATTAGAGTATACAACGCCAATTATGCCCTCAGATAAACCTAGATATCTAATGGGTGTGGGCTCGCCAGATTCATTAATAGATGGCGCAATGCGGGGAATAGATATGTTCGATTGTGTTTTACCGACAAGAATTGCCCGTAATGGAACGTGTATGACTTCTAATGGTAGATTAGTTGTCAGAAATGCAAAATATGCGAGAGATTTTGGTCCAATCGATGAAAATTGTGATTGCTATACGTGTAAAAATTATAGCAGAGCTTACATTAGACACTTAGTTAAATGTAATGAAACATTTGGAATTCGACTTACTACTTATCATAATTTGTATTTTCTGTTAAACTTAATGAAGCAAGTTAGGATTGCTATAAAAGAAGACCGACTTGGTGATTTTAAAGAGGAATTCTTTGAACAATATGGATTCAATGAAGCGAATGCTCGAAACTTTTAATTTGTATTCCTAATCAAATGAAAACTCTTTAATTAACAAATAAAAATATAGAGAGGAGGTATCTCATGGGACAATATGCAGGTATAATTTCGATCGTATTAATGTTCGCGATATTTTACTTTTTATTAATCCGCCCTCAGCAAAAACAACAAAAAGCTGTTAAAGAAATGCAAAATGCACTTCAAAAAGGTGATAAAATAGTAACAATCGGTGGTTTATATGGTGTTATTGATGCTATCGATGAAGATAAAGTAATACTTGATTGTAATGGTACTAAATTATCTTTTAGTCGCGTTTCGATACGTGAAGTTATAAACGAACAAATATAAAACATACATAAATCACAGAATTAATACCTAAACCGTATTAATTCTGTTTTTTATTTTAATTAAACGCAAATTATTACTGTTTGATAGTTTGTATGGTAAAATAGAGGAAATAAGTATAATTAATATTTTCATGATTCATGGGAGGGTAAATCAGTGAATAATGGACAAATAGTCGAGTGGAAAGATAAATTAATGCCAGCCTTAAAAAGTAAACAGGTAGAATTTGAAGTTATGGGTTATAAAGATATTTCAACAAGTGATATTTGGGAATGTTTACTTAAAAGAACGTGGAAATCAAATAAGGATTTATCTCTTCACCAAGCTGTTCAAGATATTTTACATTTACCAATTCAAACCTATATGAGTTATTTAGCATTATCCGCTTATGACATCGATAATAATGATTTGATGATGTCAATAAAAGCAGTCATTAATAATAATGAAACGTAAAACAGGAGGGTTACTTATGAAGGGGCAATCATATTTTATTTTAGCTGTTGTATTTATTATTTTAATTGCAATTTTTTCCGTTGCTAATGTAAAATCAGTTGATGTTGATTATATATTTGGCCAAGGCGAAGTACCCTTGATATTTGTTATTTTATTTTCAGTATTATTAGGTAGTGTGATAACAATTTTAATTGGAAGTGTAAAATATTTCAAACTGCAAAAAGAAAATAAACATTTAAAAGAAGAAAATAAACAAAAAAGATCTAGTTCAGTAAAAACTAATCAACGAACGACTCCCACTACAAAAAAATAAATTATATAAGTTACAGGAGTGACTGTATGTTAAAAAGTAAGGCTAAGTGGATTTTTAGCAATCAAGATTTAAGTGATGATGAACAAATTCATCCAATACCAACAGTTAATCAACTATTGATTGAACGCGGTATTAAGAACAAAGAAGAAATGAATGATTATCTTCATCCTAAAATTGAAGAACTCCATAATCCTGAATTGTTTGATCAAATGAAAAAAGCGCTTGATCGAATAAATCAAGCCATTGAATCAGAAGAACAAATTATGATTTATGGAGATTACGATGCTGACGGTGTAAGTTCGACTACGCTTTTATATGAAGCATTAATCGAGCGAGATGCATTAGTCAGCTTTTCTATTCCAAACCGTTTTACAGAAGGATACGGACTTAATAACGAAGCATTAAAAAAGATACACTTAGATGACTATACGTTAGTTATTACAGTTGATAATGGAATCAGCTCTGTTAGCGAAGCAAAATATGCAAAAGAAATTGGACTTGATTTAATTATTACAGATCACCATGAAGCTCAAGGAGAAATTCCAGATGCATTTGCATTAATTCATCCTAAACTATCACCAGACTATCCATTTAAAGAACTTGCAGGTGTAGGTGTTGCGTTTAAATTAGCAGAAGGTATACTAGGTTATTTTCCGGAACATTTACTGCAATATGTCGCTATAGGAACAATTGCAGACTTAGTGCCACTTGAAGATGAAAATAGAATATTAGTTTATCATGGTTTAAAAAAACTCGAAGAGAACTCAAATATTGGTTTAAAAGCTTTAATAGAATTAACGCAAATTAAAGGTCCAATTACTGAAGAGCATATTGGATTTCAAATTGGTCCGAGAATTAATGCGGTAGGTCGTTTACAGTCAGCTCATTTAGCTGTCGAGTTACTACTAAGTGATAACGATGAAGAAGCAATTAGAATATCAGAAGAAATTGAAGAGCTAAATAAAAAAAGACAAGAAATAGTAAACGAAATTGTTAAAGAAGCAGAATCAAGAGTTGATCCGAAATCTGGTGTTATTATATTATATGATGAAAATTGGCATGAAGGTGTCTTAGGAATTGCTGCTTCAAGAATAGTGAGTCTATATGACCGGCCAGTTATCTTACTAAATTATAATAAAGAATCAAATACCTTAAAGGGGTCAGCAAGAAGCATTCCAGCATTTGATTTATTTAAAAACTGTATGCAGATAAGAGAATTATTTAATCAATTTGGTGGACATGCGCAAGCAGCGGGAATGTCATTTGATTATGATCAATTAGAAAACATTCAATCGCAATTAAATACTATGATTTTTCAACAACTTAAACCAGCAGACTTTAAGGCCGAAATAAACATAACTCAGTCAATTCCACTTGAAGATCTCTCGGAAGAATTAGTAATAAATTTGGAACAATTAGCGCCATTTGGAATGAATAATCCAAAACCAGTGTTTCATGTGTCGGGAAAACCAAGTCAAGTTAGACAAATTGGTAGTGAAAAAAACCATTTAAAAATACAATATCATACAGGTAAAGAACAAATTGATGTAGTTGCTTTTAGATTAGGTGAATTATACAATTTTATAACGAATCATGCTGAGTTGGAAGTCGTTGGGGAGTTAGGTATCAACGAATGGAATGGAAATCGTACAGTTCAAATAATTGCTGATGATTTAGCAGTTAACGAACCACAAGTTTTTGACTACCGAGGTAAAAAACAACGTACTAATTTAACGCCTTATTTTAATCATTATCAAGATATTGTTATTGTAGAACAAAAAAACACATCAGACAACACACCAAATCATATTATGAAAACAACTTACCATTCCGATGATACGATAAAAGAAGAAATAGACTTACTTATTATAAGTGATATGCCAGAACGTGAAGAAGATTTAATTAAGTTGCTTAGTCAAATAAGAACCAAATCTATTTTAGTCAATTATGATTTGTTTGAAAAAAAATTAAGTCATATACCAAATCGAGATGATTTTAAAAATCTCTATACATTCATTATAAAAGAGAAATCTGTTGATATGAAAACTAAAATGAATCTTGTTACCAAGCAATTTAATTGGTCAAGAGAACAAGTAATATTTATGATACTTGTGTTTATTGAGTTAGAATTTATTCAGTCTGCTAATGGAGTAGTAACAATTAATCCTAATTCAGATAAGAAGGATCTAACAGAAGCGATACACTATCAAAAAGAACTTGAAAAAGAAAAAATAGAATCTAAATTTTACTATTCTGGTTTAGATGATTTAAAAGAATTTTTATTTGAAAATATAATGCTAAGTTAGATACTTTGGGGGAAATAATAAATGAATTTTAAAGATTATATTAAAATAGTTCAAGATTGGCCAATAAAAGGGGTGGAATTTAAAGATATAACTCCATTAATGGCTGATGGTAAAGCATTTAAATTAGCAGTTGATGAAATTATTGAATATGCGAAAGAAAGAGAAGCAGAAGTTATTGTTGGACCTGAAGCTCGTGGATTTATTGTGGGATGTCCTGTGGCTTATGCACTTGAAACTGGATTTGCTCCGGTTAGAAAACCAAATAAATTACCACGTGAAGTTATTGAGGTAGATTATGGATTAGAATATGGAGAGAATACATTAACTTTACATAAAGATGCTGTTAAACCAGGCCAGAAAGTTTTGATCACAGATGATTTATTAGCAACTGGTGGAACGATAGAAGCAACAATAAATCTCGTTGAAAAACTAGGTGGTATTGTAGTGGGATGCGCATTTTTGATTGAATTAGGTTATTTAAATGGAATTGAAAAACTAGAAGGTTATGATGTTCTATCCCTTATGAAATATGAGTAAATATAAAATATAAGAAGCCTGACAGGTCATTCGTTGGGCTTCTTATTTTACAATTTAAAATTAAGATATAATATAGGATAAAGTCTAAATAACGAAAATATGGATAAAGCGATTGGGTAGGGTGATAAAATGTCAAAAGATAAAAATATATCTATTGAAGATGTGATTGAGAATGCAAGTACCTATCTAGATAGTGAAGAGTTAGAATTTGTTGTTAGAGCATACGAATTTGCAAACCAAGCTCATGAAGGTCAAATTAGAAAATCAGGAGAGCCTTATATTATTCATCCTGTACAAGTTGCTGGCATTTTAGTCAATTTTAAAATGGATCATGAGACAATAGCTGGCGGTTTTTTGCATGATGTAGTTGAAGATACTGATGTTTCACTAGAAGACATAGAAAAAAACTTTAACGCTGAAGTAGCTATGCTGGTAGATGGTGTTACAAAATTAGGTAAGTTTAAATTTAAATCAAAAGAAGCGCTCCAAGCTGAAAACCATAGAAAAATGTTTGTTGCGATGGCAAAAGACATTCGTGTCATATTAATTAAATTAGCTGATCGCTTACACAATATGCGGACATTAAAGCATTTACCTCCAGAGAAACAAAGAAGAATTTCTAATGAAACACTTGAAATTTTCGCACCACTTGCACACCGTTTAGGGATGTCTACAATTAAATGGGAACTTGAAGATACGGCATTTAGATACATGAATCCCCAACAGTATTACCGTATTGTCCAATTAATGGATCAAAAAAGAGATCAACGTGAAAGTTATATTGATGAAGTAATGAAAGAAGTGGCTGATCAACTAAAAGAAGTAAATGTTGAAGCAAATATTTCAGGTAGACCAAAACATATTTATAGTACCTATCGAAAAATGAAAACACAAAACATTGAATTTACTGAAATTTACGACTTACTAGCCGTTCGTGTTATTGTAAAAAGTATTAAAGATTGTTATGCAGTACTAGGAATCATTCACACATGCTGGAAACCTATGCCAGGACGTTTTAAAGATTATATTGCGATGCCAAAGCCTAACTTGTATCAATCACTTCACACAACAGTAATTGGACCTAAAGGAGACCCTCTAGAAGTTCAAATTAGGACAGAAGAAATGCATGAAATTGCTGAGTATGGTATTGCAGCACATTGGGCTTATAAAGAAGGTAAACCACTTAAACAAGGTGAAAACTCTGTAGAGAAGAGGTTACCTTGGTTTAGAGAGATTTTAGAAAGACAAACAGAAGAGCAAGATGCTGAAGAATTTGTTGAATCACTTAAAATAGATTTATTTTCAGATATGGTTTACGTTTTCACTCCCAAAGGAGAAGTCATTGAATTACCTTCAGGGTCAATTCCTCTTGATTTTGCTTATCGTATCCATACCGAAATAGGTAATAAAACAGTCGGGGCGCGTGTTAATGGTAAGATGGAACCACTAGACTATAAATTATCTAATGGCGATATTGTAGAAGTTATTACGTCAAAACATTCATATGGCCCTTCACAAGACTGGTTAAAAATAACTCAGTCTTCGCAAGCGAGAAGTAAAATAAAACAGTATTTTAAACATCAAAAACGTGAAGAAAATATAGAAAAAGGTAAATTAGACATAGAAACAGGTATTAAAGCACTTAAATTAACATCAAAAGAAGTTTTAACGGATGAAAATATTAGTCGGGTCTGTGAGAAGTTTAATTTCAAAACCTTAGAAGACTTGTATGCAGCTGTTGGATATCAAGGAATAACAGCATCGTTAATTGTCACTCGCTTAACTGATAAAATTAGAAAGCAACAAGAACAAGAGGAACAACTTGAGCAAGTAATAGAGAAAACAAATTCTGATAAGCGAACTCGTCCTAAACATACTAAAGATAATTCTGGGATAGAAGTAGAAGGAATTGATAATATACTCGTCCGTTTATCACGCTGTTGTAATCCAGTGCCGGGGGATGATATTACGGGCTATATTACTAAAGGACGTGGTGTTTCTGTTCACAGATCAGATTGTCCTAACGTTCAAACACAAGAAGCGCGTGAGCGTTATTTGAAAGTTAAATGGATAGATGATTTAGAACATCAAAAAGAATATTACTTAGATTTAGAAATATCAGGTTACGACCGTCACGGATTAATTAATGACGTCTTGCAAAGTGTTAATGAAATTAGCACACAAATTGCTGAAGTAAGTGGTAGAGCAGATAAAAATAAAATTGCTCATATTCATATTACTGTGCTAATTAAAAACAAAGAACATTTACGTGAAGTGATTAGTACAATTAAACAAGTTAAAGACATTTATGCAGTAACAAGAACTGTTCATTAAAAGATTGGAGTGTTTTAGTTGAAGTTAGTGATCCAAAGATCTAAAGAAGCAAGTGTAAAAATAAATAATGAAGTAACAGGTGAAATTAAATCTGGTTTAGTTGTTTTAATAGGAATTACGCATCAAGATACTGAAGCAGATATTGATGCACTTATTCAGAAAATGATACATTTAAGAATATTTCCTGATGAAGCGGGCAAGTTAAATTTATCGCTTATGGATACAAAAGGAAGCGTCCTTTCAATTTCTCAGTTCACATTATACGCTGATGTCAAAAAAGGAAGACGACCAAATTTTACAGATGCAGCTAAACCAGGTCAAGCAAACGAGCTTTATGAGCTATTTAACCAAAAACTTCGTGCTGAAGATATTCACGTTGAAACAGGAGAATTTGGAGCGATGATGGAAGTTGAATTAATTAATGATGGTCCAGTAACGATAGCACTTGAATCAAGCGACGGAAAGTTAATTTAAATAGATTTAACTTGACAATTTAACATATAAACAATAATATTAAAGCAATAATGACTTTAAATCTAAGGACGGAAAAGTAATTAGTAATTTCAAGTAAACAGAGATAAATGGCTTGGCTGAAACCATTTTTTACTTAGTACTAATGAAAAACATTCACAGAAGAGCTATATTGAACTTAAGTAAATATAGACGTATACAGGCGTTAACTGTAGAGCTGATGCTTAAATACGCATTAACTAGGGTGGTACCACGGGTAAATCTCGTCCCTTTTTTCATAATAAGTGAAAAAAGGGATTTTTTTAATTTTATAGGAGGTCTAGTGATGAAAATAAATGCCCCAAGAGGAACAATTGATTTATTACCAGAAGATACAAGAAAGTGGCAGTATATCGAAAAAGAATTACGTAAACTCTGTCATGCATATAATTATGATGAAATTAGAACACCATTATTTGAACACACTGAAGTGTTTCAGCGCAGTGTTGGAGATACAACTGATATTGTTCAAAAAGAAATGTATACATTTGACGATCGCGGTGGACGAAGTTTAACATTACGTCCAGAAGGAACTGCAGGAGTTGTCCGGGCATTTGTCCAAAATAAAATGTTTGGAGACCCTATCCAACCAAATAAATTGTATTACTTTGCCCAAATGTTCAGGTATGAAAGACCTCAACAAGGTCGAATGAGACAGTTAAATCAATTTGGAGTAGAAGTACTAGGAAGTGATGATCCAGCTGTTGATGCTGAAGTTATAGGGCTTGCAATGACTGCGTATGAAAATCTTGGTTTAAAGTCAATTCGCTTAGTTTTAAACAGCTTAGGAGATATAGAAAGTAGAACAAGTCACAGGAATGCACTTGTTCAACATTTCACACCAGTTGTTGATGAACTGTGTCAGGATTGTGCGAGTCGATTAGTTAATAATCCATTAAGAATACTTGATTGTAAAATAGATCACGAGCATCCTGCAATGGAAACAGCTCCATCAATATTGGACCATCTTAATACATATTCAGAAGAATATTTTACAAAAGTTAAATCATATTTAAATGCAATGGAAATTGATTATGTAATTGATCCCAAACTAGTGAGAGGACTTGATTATTATAATCATACTGCATTTGAAATTATGAGTGATCATGAAGGATTTGGAGCTATAACGACACTATTAGGTGGCGGTCGATATAATGGTTTAACCAAAGAATTAGGTGGACCAGACGTTCCAGGTATTGGATTTGGTATGGGATTAGAGCGTTTATTATTAGCGCTTGAAGCTGAAGAAGTTGTCTTGCCAATTGAAGATGAACTTGATGTATTTTTAGTTACTTTTGGTGACGAGGTAACAACAGAAGCAGTAAAAATTATTCAAACATTAAGAAAAAGTAATATCCAAGTAGATAAAGATTATCAAGCGCGTAAACCAAAAGGCCAATTTAAAGCAGCAGATAGAGTCAAAGCTAAATATGTCTTAATTTTAGGTGAAGACGAGCTCGCTAAAGGTGTTATTAATGTAAGATCAATGGATTCTGGTGATCAAGAAGAAGTTGAAATTGAAAATTTAGTCAACCATTTAACGGAAAAATTAGGAGGAAATTAATATGTTAGTTAGAACTTATGCAGGTAAATTGTCAGAAGATAACATTGATGAAACAGTATTATTAAAAGGATGGGTAAACCGTCGTCGAGATTTAGGTGATCTCGTATTTATTGATTTACGCGATCAATCAGGTTTAGTTCAACTTGTTTTTAATCCTGATTTTTCAAAAGAAGCATTAGCAATTGCAGAAACATTAAGAAGTGAATTTGTTATTGAAGTGACAGGTAAGGTGGTTAAACGTATTGAATCTACAGTTAACCCAAATATAAAAACAGGTAAAATTGAAGTAACAGTTTCAGAACTAAAAATAATTAATAAATCAAAAAACTTACCTTTCCTTATTCACGAAGCAGAAGATGTATCAGAAGAGCTTCGTTTAAAATATCGCTTTTTAGATTTACGTCGTGAAGAGTTGCAAAAAACATTTAAAATTCGTCATAAAACAACAGAATCTGTTCGAAATTATTTAAGCAATAATGATTTTCTAGATATGGAAACACCTATTCTAACTAAAAGTACACCTGAAGGTGCGAGAGATTATTTAGTTCCAAGTCGTGTTCATCAAGGTGAATTTTACGCATTACCTCAATCACCACAATTATTTAAACAATTATTAATGATGAGTGGTTTTGAGAAGTATTACCAAATTGCGCGTTGTTTTAGAGACGAAGATTTACGTGCAGACCGTCAACCAGAATTTACGCAAATTGATATTGAAACTGCGTTTTTAACAAGTGATGAAATTATGCAACTTGTTGAAGGAATGATGGAGCAAATTATGAAAGACGTTTTAAATGTTGACATTAAAGTACCATTTGAAAAAATGCCTTATGATGAAGCAATGAATCGTTTTGGGTCAGATAAACCTGATACGCGTTTTGAATTAGAGTTAGTTCATGTATCTGACGTAATAAAAGACGCAGAGTTTAAAGTATTTAGTGGTGCAGTTGCTTCAGGTGGAAAAGTTGCATTATTAAATGTTAAAGGGGAAGCAGATAATTATACACGTAAAGATATTGACGGTTTAACTGAATTTGTAGCAGATTTTGGTGCCAAAGGCCTTGCTTGGATGAAAGTTAAAGATGATGAATTAACTGGTCCAATTGTTAAATTCTTAAGTGATGCAGAACTTGAGGGTATTAAAGCTGAAGCAAATGCAGAAGATGGAGATTTATTATTATTTGTTGCAGATAAATCTAAAGTTGTTTTTGCAAGCTTAGGTGCACTGAGAATGAAACTTGGAAAAGATTTAGATTTAATCGATAATTCATTATATAACTTCTTATGGATAGTTGACTGGCCATTACTTGAATATGATGAAGCTACTAAACGTTATACAGCAGCACATCATCCATTTACATCACCACAAGAAGAAGATTTAGATAAATTGTTAACAACACCTGAAACAGTTAAAGCAAATGCTTATGATATTGTTTTAAATGGATTTGAGTTAGGTGGAGGTTCAATTAGAATTAATAATCGTCAACTTCAAAATGAAATGTTTGAAGTGTTAGGATTTACTGAAGAGCAAGCAGAAAGCCAATTTGGTTTCTTACTCGAAGCATTAGAATTTGGTGCACCACCTCATGGTGGAGTTGCGCTTGGTTTAGACCGTCTAGTTATGTTGCTTGCTGGTAAAACAAATATTAGAGATACAATTTTATTCCCTAAAACAGCTAATGCGACTGACTTACTTACACAAGCTCCAAGCCCGGTAAGTGAGAAACAACTAGATGAATTAGCTCTTGATTTACAAATAGACGAAGAATAATTTATTAAGAGTTCGTAATTTACGAACTCTTTTTTTATTCCTTGCATTAAGCGTTTACATATGATATTCTTTAGTTAATCAAATAATCCTGATTTGTACGTGGATGAATTAATTTTGTCCGAACACGAAATATGTAAGGGAGTTTGCAGTTTCTAATTATAGGAAGTTAACTTATTTAAACAAGTCAAGTTGTTTATTCGTTTAATTTAGTAATTAGAACAAAACACCCACCTGCTAAGATGCGGGCTAAAAATATCTTGAAACGGCAAAATTGGGATTATAAATTAAGCGACAAACTAAAATATTAGTTTGTCGCTTAATTTAATTTTGTTTATTAATATTATCATACACTTGTTTAAAAGCGCGTTCGAACTTACTGTTTTCTTTTGGTTGATAATATTTTTTTCTTTTTATATTATCAGGTAAATATTGTTGTTTAATCCAACCATTTTCATAACTATGTGGATATTTGTAACCAACACCTCGTCCGAGATCTTTAGCCCCTGAATAATGAGCATCTTTTAAATGAGCAGGAATATCTCCAACATTACCTTTTCTAATATCAGCTAAAGCAGAGTCAAGAGCACTATATGCACTATTTGATTTTGGTGAAAGAGCAAGCTCTGTTACTACAACACTTAGAGGAATTCGAGCTTCAGGAAAACCAAGTCTTTCAGCTGCTTGAACGGCAGCAAGAGCACGTGGTCCAGCTTGTGGGTTTGCGATACCAATATCTTCATATGCAATAACAACAAGTCTGCGCGCAATACTTTCAAGGTCGCCTGCTTCAATTAAACGACCTAAATAATGTAATGATGCATTAATGTCACTCCCACGAATTGATTTTTGAAAAGCAGAAAGCACATCATAATGAGCATCGCCACCTTTATCATGAGAAAAGCTTTTCTTTTGCATGCATTCTTCTGCAATATCAAGCGTAATGTTTTTTTCACCGTTTTGATTTAAAGGAGTGGAACTTACAGCTAATTCTAGTCCATTTAAAGCAGCTCTTAAATCCCCATTAGCACTTTCTGAAAAATGAGTAAGCGCTTCTTCGTTCACGTTAACTTTTTCATCTCCATAACCTTCATCTTTATCGTGTAAGGCATGTTTTAAAGCTAGAGCAATATCGTTTGGTTCAAGTGCATTCAATTCAAATAAATGTGTTCTACTTCTAATGGCCGGGTTAATTGAATGATATGGATTACTTGTTGTGCAGCCGATCATTGTAAGCAAGTTATTTTCTAAGTGAGGTAATAAAAAGTCTTGTTTAGCTTTATCTAATCGATGAACCTCATCTAAAATAAGCACCATACTTCCTGCCATCTTTGCTTCTTCAACAACTATTTCCATATCTTTCTTACGATCAATTACTGCATTTAATTCACGGTAAGGCAGATTTAAACTTTTCGCTAATGCTTCCGCCATAGAAGTTTTACCTGTTCCTGGTGGACCAAATAAAATCATCGAGGCAAGTTTGTTAGCAGTAACCATTCTTCTGATAACTCTACCTTCGCCAACTAAATGTTCTTGGCCGATAATTCCATCAATATTTTTTGGTCTCATTCTATATGCAAGTGGTTGATGCTTCATAAATAACCATCCTTTAAAATTTAGTTTGTTTATCTAGGTTAGGCTTGAATCTATAAAAATGCAAGAAGTTGTTCGTTCGTGTTACAATAAGTATAATATGTTATAATTAAACATTTAAAATAATAAGTGATTTATATAAATTGGGGTGTCGTTCTTGAAAATATCAACAAAAGGTAGATATGGTTTAACAATAATGATTGAATTAGCACACGAGTATGGCGAGGGACCATTGTCATTAAAAGCAATAGCAAATAAAAATGAATTGTCTGTTCATTATTTAGAACAATTAGCTACACCACTTCGTAATGCAGGTTTAGTAAAGAGTGTAAGAGGAGCTTATGGTGGGTATCAACTTGTGAACCGGCCAGAAGAGATTTCAGTAGGAGATATCATTCGTGTATTAGAAGGTCCTATTACGCTTGTCGAAGGGATAGAAGATGAAGAACCGGCACAACAAAATTTGTGGCTACGTGCAACAGAAGCTGTTAAAGAAGTACTTGATACAACAAACTTACTAGATTTGATTGAATCTGACTATCAAAAAATTGAAGATTCTTATATGTTTTATATTTAATAATTTTGAAAGGAAGATTAGATGATTTATCTTGATCACGCAGCAACTACACCGGTTCATCAAGAAGTTTTAGATGAAATGTATCCACTATTTATCGAAAGTTTTGGGAATCCATCTAGTCTTCATCAATACGGTAGAAATGCGCGTCATTTAATGGACTCTGCGAGAAATTATCTTGCAAGAACAATCAACGCAAATGAACACGAAATTGTTATGACAAGTGGAGGCACAGAATCAAACAATTTAGCTGTATCTGGTACGGCACTTGCAAATGAACATAAAGGGAATCATATTATAACAACTGCACAAGAACATCATGCCATTTTACACATTATGCAATTTTTAATTAGTCGGGGTTTCCATGTTACTTATTTGCCAGTAGATAAATCAGGATTAATTAGTATAAGAGACTTAGAACGTTCTTTAACTAATGAAACGATACTCGTCTCTATTATGACCGCTAATAATGAAACTGGAGCTTTACAACCAATTAAAGAAATTGGAGAACTATTACAAGACCATCAAGCTTACTTTCATACAGATGCTGTCCAAGCATACAGTATGTTAAAGATTGACGTCAAAATGTTGGGAATAGATTTACTTACTACTTCAGCTCATAAATTAAATGGACCAAAAGGTGTAGGATTTCTTTATGTTGATGAAGAAGTTGAAATTCAACCTATTCATTTTGGTGGAGAACAAGAACGAAAGAAAAGACCCGGAACAGAAAATGTTGTCGGGGCTGTTGGTTTTCAAAAAGCTGCTGAAATAGCTCAACTTAATATGGAAAAAAATAATGAAAAATATCGAAACTATAAAAATATATTAATAGATACTTTAAAAGCTAATAAAATAAAGCATTTGATTAATGGTGATCTTGATCAATCAATTGCATCTATTATAAGTTTAAGTTTCCCAGGAATGAAAATAGAAACATTATTAACAGCATTTGATATTGAGGGTGTTGCAGCATCAAGTGCAAGCGCATGTACTGCAGGATCAATAGAGCCTTCGCATGTTTTGATTGCGATGTATGGACGACAAAATGACCGTATTCTCAACTCGGTCCGTTTTAGTTTTGGTAGTATGAATACAGAAGAAAACGTGAAAGAAGCTGCTCTAAAAATTTCTAAAGTGATTAATCGATTAACAAAAAAAGTGAGGGATAATGATGAATGAAAATAAAAGAGTCGTCGTTGGAATGAGTGGGGGTGTTGACTCATCAGTGACTGCTTTACTCTTAAAAGAACAAGGGTATGATGTAATAGGCGTTTTTATGAAAAATTGGGATGACACGGATAAAGATGGATTTTGTACAGCAACTGCTGATTATGAAGATGTCGTTAAAGTTTCGAATCAAATAGGCATTCCATATTATTCTGTTAATTTTGAAAAAGAGTATTGGGATAAAGTATTTACTTATTTTTTAGATGAATATAGCTCAGGAAGAACTCCAAATCCAGATATTATGTGTAATAAAGAAATAAAATTTAAAGCCTTTCTAGATTATGCATTGGAATTAGGCGCTGACTATGTTGCAACAGGACACTACGCACAAATAGATCGAAGTAGTGGTTCAGCAAAATTATTAAAAGGTTTAGATGAAAACAAAGACCAATCTTATTTTTTAAGCCAACTAAGCCAAGATGTACTTGATAAAGTCATGTTTCCACTAGGTGATATTGACAAAACAGAAGTAAGAGAAATTGCTAAAAAACATAATTTAGCAACAGCAACTAAAAAAGATAGTACAGGTATTTGCTTTATAGGTGAACGTAATTTTAAAGATTTTTTAAGCGACTACTTACCAGCTCAACCAGGTAAAATGGAAACTCTTACTGGTGAAGTAAAAGGTAAACATGATGGATTAATGTATCATACAATTGGTCAAAGACATGGTTTAGGTATTGGTGGACCAGGCGAACCATGGTTTGTTGTTGGTAAAAATTTAAAAGAAAATGTATTGTATGTTGAACAAGGATATCATCACAAAGCACTTTATTCTGATGCTTTAATTGCTACTAATATGAACTGGGTAAATGGTCTGCCTGAAGAAAAAACATTCTCATGTTTCGCTAAATTCAGATACCGCCAGGAAGATAGTCCAGTTACTGTAACAGTTTTAGATGATCATTCTGTCAGAGTTGAATTTGACGAATCACAGCGGGCTATTACGCCAGGGCAAGCATTAGTATTATATGACGGAAGAGTGTGTTTAGGCGGCGGAACTATAAATAATATTTACAAGAATGAAGAACAAATTAAATATGTGGGATAGAATATGGACTATGTTATTTAATTAACATAGTCTATAGGTCTATAAAGGAGTTAAAAAAATGGGAAACTTTGATCAAGCTTTGATTTATATGAATGAAGGTAATTATGAAAAAGCAGCAGAAGAATTTATTAATTACATTAATGAAAATGAATCAGATCCAATTGGTTATTTAAATTTTGGTAATATGCTCGCGACAATGGAGCAATTTGAAGAAGCTGAACGTTTTATTCGTAAAGCAATTGAATTAGATGAAAAATTAGCTACAGGTTATTACAGTCTAGGAAATTTATATTATGAACAAGAAATGTACAGGGCAGCACAGGGGCAATTTCAAGATGCAATTTTATTAGGTTTAGATGATGCGGATGTTCATTATTTACAAGGCATGTGTTTGTTACAAGAAGATCATCAATCATTAGCTTTACCCTACTTGTTAAGAGCAACAGAATTAGAACCAGATGACCTTGATATTAAATTTCAATATGGTTTGTTACTTGCTCAACTAGATCAGCTAGATGAAGCAGAAAAAGAATTTAACGCCATATTAAAACAAGATGAATATCATTCAGATGCATTATACAATCTAGGTGTTCTTGATGCTTTTCGAGACAAGTATCAGTCAGCTTTAGATAAATTTAATAAAGCATTAATTTCTCAGCCAGAACATGCACTAGCAGCAAATGGTAAAAAGAATATGGAAGCATTATTAATTAAAGAATAGAGTGAGGGTTTTAAATGACAGAAACATTATTTAATGAGGAAGAACGAGGGTTTATAAAAGGTGAAATTTTATTCACTATTTTTGAAAATGAAGCCGAACATTTCTCAATTGCAAAATTAAAAGTGAGTGACACTAATGAACCATTTAAAGAAAAAGAAATTGTGGGTAAAGGATATTTTGCTAATTTACAAGAAGGTAGTACTTATTTCTTTTATGGTAAATTAATTAAGCATCCTAAATTTGGTATGCAATATGATGTTGATTCATTTGAAACTTTTGTTCCTGCAACAAAAGATGGTTTGATTAGTTATTTATCAAGCGATTTATTTCCAGGCATCGGTGTTAAAATAGCAGAATCAATTGTTGATCGTTTTGGCGAAGATGCTATAAATGAAATATTGAAAAATCCTAAAGAAGTTTATCAAATCCCTCATTTAAATAATAAAACTGCAGCTAATTTAATTAGCGTGATTCAATCAAACCAAGGATTTGAAAAAGTAGTTATTCAATTATCTAAGTATGGTATTGGGTTAAAAATGGCTCAAAAATTATATAATACGTATAAAGAAGAAACAATTGAATTACTTTTAAAAGATCCCTACACTTTCGTCTATGATATTGAAGGCTTTGGGTTTAAAATGGCTGATAAAATAGGACGTATGAATAATATTTCTCCGGTTCATCATAACAGAGTCGGAGCAGCAATTATATTTGTATTAGAAGAAAGCATGCAGTCTGGTCATGTATTCTTACCTGAAAAAGACTTAATTGATCAAGCTTTTTCTGTATTAAATACAAGTGACATGACAAAAGACTTAATAAATGAAGTACTTTTATTATTAAACGAAAAAAAGCGAATTAAAATTAAAGATAACAAGGTTTATTTAATTAAATTATATTATGCTGAAGATGGTTTTAGTTCACATTTAAAAAGGATAATGTCGATTTCTATTGACGAAGAAACGCCAACAGCTGATTTACTTAAAATAGCAGGTGATGTAGAAGAAACAGAAGTTATTAGTTATGGTGAAGAACAATTTGAAGCGATTAGCCAAGCGATTAACTCTAAAGTTATGATCTTAACAGGTGGTCCAGGTACTGGAAAAACTACTGTTATTAAAGGGATTATTAAAGCATTTTCCACTATACATGATTTATCCATGAATCCAGATGACTATAAAAGTGCTAAAGATTTTCCATTTGTCTTAACTGCTCCGACAGGAAGAGCTGCTAAACGATTGCAAGAGTCAACCGGGATTAAATCAACTACGATTCACCGATTGCTTGGTTGGGATGGAAGTGATCATTTTGAAAAAAATGAATTTGAACAATTATCGGGTCGCTACTTAATTATTGATGAATTTTCAATGGTTGACGTTTGGTTAGCAAATAACCTCTTCAAAGCAATACCTTCAGACATGCAAGTATTGCTAGTCGGTGATGAAGATCAATTACCTTCAGTGGGACCTGGTCAAGTTTTATCAGATTTATTAAAAAGTAAATTAATACCCTTAGTCACTTTAAATGAAGTGTATAGACAAAAAGAAGGGTCAAAAATAATTCAACTGGCTCATAAGATAAAAAATGATGAAACTACAGAAGCTGATTTAAGTAATGATGTGGACTTTAGTTTTATACCCTGTCAAACGCATCAAGTAGTTGAAGTAATCTCAACAGTCATTGAAAAAGCGATTGAAAAAGATATAGATGTTAGAGATATTCAAGTACTTGCTCCAATGTATCGAACTAATGCAGGTATAAATATAATTAACAAAGAGTTACAAGCTTTAATCAATCCGCCAACAAAAGGTAAACGAGAAATTAAAGTATATGATGATTTTTTTAGAGTAGGCGATAAAGTTATTCAATTAGTCAATCAACCAGAAGATGGTGTATCTAATGGCGATATAGGTGAAGTAATAGCTATATTTAGAGCAAATGAAAACGTTGATAAACAAGAAGAAATTGTTATTGCTTATGAAGATTTAGAAGTTGTTTATAGACGAAATGAATTTCAAAATATAAGTCTTGCTTATTGCATATCAATTCATAAGTCACAGGGTAGCGAATTTCCAATTGTGATAATGCCTATTGTACCGGCATATAATCGGATGTTAAGAAAAAACCTAATCTATACTGCAATTACAAGGAGCCAAAATTCACTTATAATTTGTGGAGATATGAATGCATTCTTCCAAGGAGTAAAGACAACTGACACGAATTTGCGCTTTACATCACTAAAAGAGCAACTTCATTTGAAATTGGCTAATGATGGATTACCATCACCTTCTGAATCAGAAGTTCAAGAAGAGTTTTCACCATATGACTTCATGGACTAGAGACTTAGGGTGCAATTGACAAATAAAATTATTTGCATATAATTAAGTGTAGATAATTAAAACGATGATTAGTATAATTACAACACTAATTTATTAGTGAGAAGCTTTTCTAGAGAAGTTAATCTAATAATTAAACTAGCATTCAAATAAAGTTCATCGGTTAATAATCGTTATCATGTTTAAGTAATGAATGTATTATAAATTCATAAATTAGGGTGATAGCACGAAAATTCTCGTCCCTGCAATTTTGCAGAGAGGAGTTTTTTTCTGTATAAGCGTTACATATATAGTGAGGAGTATTAAAATGACAATAACATCAGCAGAATTGCGCCAATTATATTTAGATTTTTTTAAAGAAAAAGGACATCGACTTGAACCAAGTGCACCACTCGTTCCAATAAACGATGAAAGTTTACTCTGGATAAATAGTGGTGTTGCAACATTGAAAAAATATTTTGACGGTTCAATTGTTCCAGATAATCCACGAATCGTTAATGCTCAAAAAGCAATTCGAACAAATGATATTGAAAATGTCGGTTTTACAGCACGTCACCATACATTTTTTGAGATGTTAGGAAATTTTTCAATAGGAGATTATTTCAAAAAAGAAGCAATTATTTTTGCGTGGGAATTTTTAACGGATGATAAATGGGTAGGATTTAATCCTGATTTATTATCTGTGACAGTTCATCCAGAGGATGATGAAGCGTATAATATTTGGTTAAATGAAATCAATTTACCGGAAGAACGAATTATTCGTTTAGAAGAAAACTTTTGGGATATTGGCGAAGGTCCAAGTGGTCCAAACACTGAAATATTTTATGATAGAGGACCTGAATTTGGGGATGATATAAATAATCCTGAACTCTATCCAGGTGGTGAAAACGATCGATATGTAGAAATATGGAACTTAGTTTTTTCTGAATTTAACCATAATCCCGATGATACTTATACACCTTTACCTAATAAAAACATTGATACTGGTATGGGTTTTGAACGTATGGTTTCTATTGTACAAAATGTTCCAACTAATTTTGATACGGATTTATTTGTGCCAATCTTAAATAAAATAGGTACATTTACATCATTTAAATATGGTGATAGTGTAGAAAAAGATATCGCATTTAAAATTATTGCTGACCATATAAGAACAGTTTCATTTGCAATTGGTGATCATGCATTGCCATCAAATGAAGGTCGTGGTTATATACTTAGAAGACTAATAAGGCGTGCAATTCGTTATGCTAAACAAATTGATATTAATGAGCCTTTTATGTATAAGTTAGTACCTGTAGTTGGAGAAATAATGAAAGATTATTATCCAGAAGTATCTCTTCAAGAAGAACAAATTATGAAAGTAATTAAAAATGAAGAAGAACGCTTCCATGAAACTTTAAATGATGGAATAAATCGTTTAGAAGTAATTATGGAAGAACAAAAAAATAAAAATAGTAAAGTAATTCCAGGAGAATCTGTTTTCCAACTTTATGATACTTACGGTTTTCCAAAAGAATTGACAGAAGAATATGTGAATGAATTTGAGTTTACAATTGATGAAGAAGGATTTAATAAAGAAATGGAAAGCCAAAGAACACGAGCAAGACAAGCGCGTCAAACTGGAGAGTCAATGCAAGTACAAAGTAGCATCCTAAGTAAATTAGATATAGAAAGTAAATTTATTGGTTATAACCTGTTAAATAATAGTACAGAAATAGTTTCGATTATTAAAGACAGTGAATTTAAAGAAAACCTAACTGAAGGCGATAAAGGATTTATTATATTAAAAGAAACACCATTTTATGCAGAAAGTGGTGGACAAAATGCAGATATTGGTTTAATAAAAAATAAATCATTTGAAGCAGAGGTTTTAGATGTGCAAAAAGCACCTCAAGGCCAACATTTACATCAAATAAAAATATTAAAAGGTGAAATGAAAATTCATGACCAAGTAAATACATTTGTAGATGTTAATTCACGTGAAGGCATAATAAAGAACCATACTGCAACACATTTACTTCACCAAGCTTTAAAAGATGTATTGGGTGACCATATTCAACAAGCAGGATCACAAGTAGCAAAGAATAATTTACGTTTTGATTTTACTCACTTTAATAGCGTAAGTGACAAAGAGTTAAAAGAAGTTGAACGTATTGTTAATGAACAGATATGGGCCCACACACCTGTGGAAATAGAAAAAATGGCAATCGGTGAAGCAAAAGAAAAAGGTGCTATGGCTTTATTTGGTGAAAAATATGGTGATGTTGTCAGAGTTGTTGAAGTCGGACCTTTTAGTCTAGAACTTTGTGGTGGTTGTCATGTGAGTAATACTTCAGAAATAGGTATCTTTAAAATTTTATCTGAATCAGGAATAGGTGCGGGGACAAGAAGAATAGAAGCAGTGACGAGTAAAGAAGCTTATTTATATATTGATAAAAAATTAAATGTTCTTGAAAAAAGTGCAGCATTATTAAAAGTGCAAGAAGAAGAAATCCCAACTCGCATTAATAGATTGTTTGATCAAATAGCAGAAATAGAAAAAGAAAATGAATCTTTACAAGCTAAATCTGCACATGCTCAAGCGGATGAATTATTAAATGATATTGAAACTATTAATAATATGAATGTTTTATTAAAAGAAGTTGAAGCAAAAAGTATGGATCAACTTAGAACAATGGTAGATGAACTTCGCATTAATATGGAATCTGGCGTTATTATGTTAGCAACAGAAATTAAAGGAAAAGTTCAAATCGTTACGAATGTATCAAAAGATTTAACTAAAGAAGGAATTCATGCAGGTAATTTAATTAAAAAAGCTGCTCAAATTTGTGGAGGCGGCGGTGGTGGTCGACCAGAAATGGCGCAAGCTGGTGGTAGAGATATTACTAAATTACCAGAGGCATTCGAGGAAGTAAGAAAAATGCTAAATAATTAAGCGCCTATCTTAGGCTTTATTGTGTGTAAAATGATACAATAAATAACATATACATGTTAAACTGTATTAATGATAAAATAAAAGGGGTGTCACAATGAGTTCAATAGATAAAACAATGAAATTTAACTTCTCAGAAGAACCCTATGATCAAGATGTTAAAAACATATTAGTGACTATTCATAAAGCACTTGAAGAGAAAGGTTATAATCCGATAAATCAAATTGTCGGCTATTTATTATCAGGTGACCCAGCATATATACCACGTTATAAAGATGCAAGAAATTTAATACGTAAATTAGAACGTGATGAAGTAATAGAAGAATTAGTTAAATTTTATTTAGAAGAACAAAAAAAGATAGAAAAATGAGAGTTATTGGATTAGATGTAGGGTCTAAAACAATTGGTGTAGCCTTAAGTGATGCACTTAAAATTACTGCACAAGGCTTACTAACAATTAATTGGAATGAAGAGAAAATTGAGTCAGCAGATGATAAGTTAAAAGAGATTATTAAAGAATATGAAGTTTCACATATTGTAATAGGACTTCCTAAACATATGAATGGATCGATTGGTTTGCGTGGGGAAGCATCACAACGATATGCAAAACATTGCGAAGAAGTTCATGGAATTTCTACGTCTTTATGGGATGAACGACTATCTACAATTGCAGCAGAACGCATGTTAATTGAAGCAGATGTAAGTCGTGCTAAAAGGAAAAAAGTGATTGATAAGACGGCTGCAGTATTAATATTACAAAGTTATCTTGACCAGTCATTTTAAACTAGGAGGTCTATCTATGTCAGAAAACAAAATTGAAATAGGCGAAAAAATTATTATTCCAGATGATGATGGAGTAGAACATGAATTTGAAGTGATTTTACCATTTGAATTAGATGAAACAAATTCATCTTATCTAGCAGTAGTACCTGTAGAACAAGTAGAAGCAGAAGAAGCCGATTTATACGTATTTCGTTATGAAGAAGAGGGCGATGATTTAAAAGTATTCCAAATCGAATCTGATGATGAATGGGATTTAGTAGAAGAAGTATTAAATACATTATTACCTTAATAAACAAATGATAAGAATGGTATTTATACCATTCTTATCATTTGTTAATAAGAGCTTTCTAAAATTAAAAAATATAGAAAGGAGGCCAAGGTGTGTCAAATAAAAGTGAACCAGAAGAATCTTATATTGTTAGAAAAAGATCTTTTTTTATTATATCTAGTCTTGTATTGTTTATTGTAATCATACTTTTATTCAGTTATATCTATATCAGTTCGGGATTAAAGCCAGTAGATAAAAATGATACTTCGACTGTAGAAATAGAAATACCTTTAGGGTCTTCCACTTCTAGTATAGCTAAAATCTTAGAAGAGAATAACATTATAAAAAATGCGAAAATTTTTAGTGTTTATGTTAAATTGAAAAACAAAAGTGATTTTCAAGCAGGTAACTATGAATTTTCTCCATCCCAAACAATCGATAAAGTAATTGAAGAATTACAAAGTGGTAAATTAATTAATGAAGCAATTCATAAAGTTACAATACCTGAAGGTAAATCACTAGAAGAAATTGCAGAATTATATGCAAAGAAATTTGATTTTACAAAAAAAGAATTTATCAAAGTCGCTGAAAATAAAGAATTCATTAATGAATTAAAAAAACTTTATCCTAATACAATTACAAATGAAATTTTGAATGAAGATTTAAGGTACCCGTTAGAAGGATATCTTTATGCATCAACTTATGAATATTTCGAAGAAGATCCTGAAATCAAAGATATAATTAAATCGATGGTCGAGAGAACAAATAAACATGTCCAAGAAGAACTTCTAGATAAAGAAATTGATTTTTCTGTTCATGAGTTATTAACCTTAGCCTCAATTGTAGAACGTGAATCAAAATTCGATGAGGATCGACCTAAGATTTCTCAAGTGTTTCTCAATCGTTTAAATGCAGATATGAAAATCCAAAGTGATATAACAGCTTCTTATGCATTAGGTGAACATAAAGTGCTAATGTCTTATGAAGATATTGCTGTTAAATCACCATATAATACTTATTATGTAGAAGGTTTACCAATAGGTCCAATAGACTCTCCTAGTATAGAGTCTATTCAAGCAGTAATTACACCAGAAGGTAAAGATTTTACTAATGATTATTTTTATGCAAGACCTAGTGGAGAAACTCTATATTCAAGTACTTTAGAAGAACATAATAAAATAAAGAAACAATATGAACATGAATGGCGTGAATTGAAGGAAAATGAATGATAATTTAAAAATAATCCAAGAATATTTGAATCAAATATTACCAGAACAAGCATTATGGGAAAAAGAATTGATTGCTTACGCTAAAGATAACCATGTACCAATAATTGAACCAATTAGTATGAATTTTATAACTAATTTAATTAAATTAGTTAAACCTAAGAATATATTAGAAGTAGGAACTGCAATCGGCTATTCAGCATTATCTATGCATCACGCATACCCAGAAGCAAAAATAACGACACTTGAAAGAGATCCAGAAATGATATTAAAAGCAAAAGAAAATATTGCTAACTATTCATTAAATAATCATATAAATTTAATATCAGAGGATGCGTTAATTTCTTTACCAAAATTAATTAATCAAAAGGAAACTTATGATTTTATATTTATTGACGCTGCTAAAGGTCAGTACAAAAACTTTTTCGAGTATGCGATGAAGTTACAAAATAATTCAGGTGTTATCCTAACTGATAATGTATTGTTTAAAGGTTATGTGACAGGTAAATTAACTGATCATAAACGTTTTCAAAAGCTAGGCGAAAAAATTAACACTTATAATAGATGGTTAATGGAAAACGAAAAATATGATACATCAATTATTCCAGTAGGCGATGGAATTGCATTTAGTATAAAAAAATAAAATTAAAGGAGCAATAAAAAATGTCAGAAGAAAAAAGATTTTATATGACCGAAGAAGGTAAAGCAAAAGTAGAGGAAGAGTTGCACAATTTAAAAACAGTAAAAAGAAAAGAAGTTGTCGAAAGAATTAAAATAGCTAGAGATTTTGGTGATTTATCGGAAAACTCTGAGTATGATTCGGCAAAAGAAGAGCAAGCGTTTGTTGAAACTAGAATTGCTCAAGTAGAAAAAATGATTCGTTATGCTGTTATTATTGAAAGTGATAATAAAAATCAAGGCGTAGTAGATTTAGGGAAATCAGTTACATTTAAAGAATTACCAGATGGTGAGCAAGAAACGTATACGATTGTAGGGAGTGCAGAAGCTGATCCTTTTGCAGGGAAAATATCGAATGACTCACCTATGGCTAAAAGTCTAATTGGTAAAGAAAAAGGCGCTGAAGTTATGGTTGCTTCACCAGGTGGAGAATTTAAAGTTAAAATTATTGATGTAGAATAAAAGCTATCTTTACCTAGGAGGATTGGTTATGGTAGATAACAAATTAAAGACGCGATCTAATCGACATCTAAGAAAACGTCGAATAAACCGTAATTTAATGATTTTTATTGCACTAGCTTTTTTATTTCTTACAATTCTTTTATCTTTAATTGTATTAAATAAGAATGCAGAATCAGACGGTAATCAAGATAATTCTTTAGAAGAACAAAAAGTAAGTGAAAAAGAAGAAGATAAAAAAGCAAAAGAAAAAGAAGAAGAAAAAATAAAACAAGAAGAAGATAAAAAAGCAAAAGAAGAAGCAGCTAAGGAAAAGAAAGAAAAAAATTCAGGTAATTCATTAAAAGAAATTGAATCTGAAAAAATAGAAGACTCCAATGTTCTTAAAGCTTTTGTAGGTGATTGGGCACCAAGTGGGACAAGTCAAAAAGGTCCCCATAAAACCAATTATCAAAATGGTTCTCAAGATAGAATTGAAATAAAAAGTGCAGTCAGTGAAGTAACAGGGGTATCTGAAGATGACATGGTTGAATGGCGAGTTGAAAATAATGGTGATCAAAAAGTAATTTCAACTATATCAGATAGCGATGAAACTGAATTTTACCGAGTTTATTTAACATGGGTTGATAATCAGGGTTGGCAAACTCAAAGATTAGAACATTTAAAGAAGAACGATAAGAAATAGGTGAATTAAATTGGTAATTGGAATTATTGGAGCTATGGATGAAGAAATAGCTCTCTTAAAATCAAAAATGACTCAAGTTACTGAACAACACATTTCTGGAATTGATTTTTATTTAGGACAATTAGGAACGAAAAAAGTTGTCCTTATAAAATCAGGTATAGGAAAAGTAAATGCTGCTAAATCAACAACGATACTACTTGAGAAATTTAAACCATCAATTGTTATTAATGCGGGTAGTGCAGGTGGTTTAAAAGAAAATAATTCAGTAGGTGACATTATTATTTCAAGTGAAGTCATTCATCATGATGTTGATGCTACAGTATTTAATTATAAACTAGGGCAAGTTCCTCAAATGCCTGAGACATTTATTGCTGATGAAAAACTAATTAATTTAGTAAAAGCTAGTGTTTCAAAACTAAACGTTGCAGCTGACATTGGTATAATAGCAACAGGAGATTCGTTTATTGGTCGCGATGACCAAGTAGAACATATTAAATCTAATTTCCCTGAAGTCGTAGCTGTAGAAATGGAAGCTGCAAGTGTTGCTCAAATCTGTTATTCTTACAATATCCCGTTTGTAGTTATAAGAGCTTTATCTGATATTGCGGGTAAAGATTCATCCATATCATTTGATCAATTTTTAAAAGAAGCAGCAAATAATTCTGCAAAAGTAATTATAGAAACAATTGACAACATAAAAAAATAAACCTGCTATTTAGCAGGTTTATTTTTTTCTTTCATATAATCTTCATATTCATCTTCTCTGTGCCTTAAGTAAGGTTTGACTCCACTTTTATGTGCAGCACGCGATAAAACATGTCCACCGACGGGACTCGTAAGTAAAATAAATATTATCGCTAATAAAAGTTTACCACTTAATAATCCATGCGCAACGTATAAAAATAAGAAAGTTCCAATTAACAGACTTGCAATACCTAATGTAGGAGCTTTTGTAGCTGCGTGAAGTCTTGTAAAAACACCTGGGAATCTGATAATACCTACCGCACTCGAAAAGATAAAAAACGTTCCGATTAACAAAAATAAAATGATTAAGATATACGTAATAACAGAAATTAAATCAATCATCATCGCGCTCAATTAAAACACCCATTTCTATGTATTTTGCCAAAGCTAAAGTCCCAATGAATGACAAAATACCAATTAATAAAATAACATCTGTTAATTTTGTTGTAATAACTAAAATAGATGTTAATGCTGCAACAGCCATTAAACAAACTCCGATAACATCTAAAGCCATAGCTCGATCAGGATTCGAAGGTCCAGCGATTACCCGATAAATTAATAAAATTAATGAAAGTGCTATTCCCAATAAACAAATAACTGTAACAATCTGTAAAGTTGAATCAAGAAAACTCAACAAGCTAGTCATTTTGTTACCTCCATAATCGCTTTTTCAAATGTATTTTTTATTTCGTAAATAGATTGCTCTTTTTCATCAATATGCATCGCATGAATGAAGATATAAGAATTATCATCAGATAATGCGATTGATAACGTTCCAGGTGTCAGTGTAATTAAATTAGCAAGTAAAGTTATTTCCCAGTTCTTTTTAAGGTCAACCGGCATTGCAAAAATACCAGGTTCGAAATTAGGGTTTTTAGCATAAACTAATTTAACTACGTCAACATTTGAAAGTATTAATTCTCTAATGAAAATATAAAAGAGTAAAATAATTTTATATAATCTTTCAAGATAAAAACGTTCAGCGAAAAATCTATTTAAAATAAGCAGTAATAATATTCCTACGATATAACCTAAAGTGAAAGTTATTAAAGTATAACTTTCACTTAAAAACATCCACATAAATGAGATAATTAAATTAACGACGATTTGAAAGGCCATAGTCGATTACTCCTTTAAAACTGAATTAATATATATTTCTGGATCTAATAAATATTCAGAGATTAATTCAACATTTGGATATACCCATTCTGCTCCAACACCTAAAAATATTGAAATACATAATAAGAAAATGATAGGTGATAAGAAACCTTTAATTGACTTTTTAGACAAGTTTTCTTGTTTATCTCCCCAAAATCCTTGAATAAATATCTTCATTATAGAATATAAAATAAGTAAACTGGAAAGAAGAGCAATAACAACAATTACTATTTCGTCATTTGCAAAAGAACCTTTTATTAAGAGGATTTTGCCAATAAAACCACTTAAAGGAGGGATACCAGCTAATACAAATGCTGAAATGAATAATATCCATCCTAGTAGAGGATAATTATGAATTAAGCCTCCCATTTTCCTTAAATCAGATGTACCAGCTACATAAACGATGACACCTACAATTAAGAAGAGTGCTGCTTTTATTATCATATCATGAATCAAATAATAAATAGAACCACTTAGAGCGTCTTGATTGAATATCGCAAGTCCATATAAAATAAACCCGATGGAAGGAATAACGTTATAGGCAACAATCATTTTAATATCATTAGTCGATAAGGCGCCAATCACTCCAAAAATCATTGATAAACCAGCGATCCATAAAAATAAAGTATGCGTTAATTCTGTTTCAAAGATGAATATTAAAGTAAATACACGAATAATCGAATAGATACCAACTTTAGTGAGTAACGCACCAAAGAGTGCTGAAACAACTGGATTAGGTACAACATATGATTTAGGCATCCAGTAATACAGTGGGAAAAGTGCAGCTTTTGTTGCAAAGACAAAGAAGAGAACTATTCCGATAACTGTTAGTATACCTTGTTGCTCTACCTCATGAACACGTTCAGCAATTTGTGCCATGTTAACTGTTCCAACAACTGAATACAGAAAAGCAACAGTTGTTACAAAAACAATCGATGAAAATAAATTAATTAATACATATTTAAGTGATTCTCTCAGTTGTTCTTTATCGCCACCTAAAGTTATTAATCCATAAGAAGCCATAAGTAATACTTCAAAGAACACAAACAAGTTGAATAAGTCACCTGTTAAAAAAGCACCAGACACACCACTAATTAAAAAGAAAACCATAGCATAAAAGTAGTGTATCTCTTTCTTTTCTGGAACGGTTCGCGTTGCAAAAAAGATAATGGCAGTTGATAAAATACTAGATGTTAAGACAACTACAATAGAAAAAATGTCTGCAACAAAAATGATTCCATAAGGTGCCTTCCAACTCCCTGTTTCTAAAATAATACTTCCATTCGTAAATACTTCATATGTTATGTATATAACAATAATTAGATTGATTACGGCAAATGCTTTAGCTAAAACTCTAGATATTTTAACTTTTTTTGTAGTAAAAGCTAAAACTATTGCAGCAAACAATGGAATGATAATTGGTAAAATTGCTAAGTTAGTCATTGTCGTTACCCCTTAATTCTTCAATATTATCTGTATCATTTTCGTTAATTGTTCGATAAGCTAAAACTAATATAACACTTGTTACACCGAAACTAATAACGATAGATGTTAAAATAAGAGCTTGCGGTAATGGATCTGTATACTCTGTAATACCTTCTTGAATAATAGGGGGCTGACCACGCTTTAATTTTCCCATCGTTAAAATAAAAAGGTGAGCAGCATGAGAAATTAGTCCTGTTCCAATAGCGATTCTTAATAACTGTTTTTGTAGTATATTATAAATACCAACAGAAAATAACAATCCAGCTAAAATCGAAATAATAATTTCCATTTTACAAATCCCCCTTATCTTTTCTTAATTTAATGAGTCCATAAATGGCAAAGACAGCGATACCTAAAACTGTAATTTCAAATAAAGTATCAACGCCACGCATATCAACTAAGATAACATTTACAATATTTCTTCCGCCACCAAGAGGTAGAGACGTTTCAATAAAGTAATCTGATATCTTATCAAACCAATTACTACTAACAGCAGAGATACCAATTAATGTCATCATCAATCCAAATCCTGCTGAAATAATTAAATTAACAGATTTGGTTTTAACAGACTCTTGACGTTTCTTTAATTTAGGGAAATGATAAAATGTTAATAAAAACAGAGCTACGGTAACTGTTTCAATAACGAGTTGAGTTAATGCAATGTCTGGAGCTCGGTAAATTACAAATAATATCGCTACTCCATAACCAACAATACCTAAAATTAATATTGCAGCAACATTATTATTTGAATATAGCGTTGCAATTGCAGCAATTAAAATAGAAGCGACTACAACAATTTCCAGTATAGTAATTTCAGCTAAATCAGTTAAATCTATTGCAAAACCATTTGTTAAATACATCGTAATAAATGTAACTATAAACATAGTTACTAATATAATTGACATATATGTACGGAGTGACCCAGTCATATAAGAATGAGTGATTTTTTCTGAAACTGAATCTGTTTTAGCAAGCAACCAATCATATACACGGTTAAAACTGAGATTACCGGGAAATACAGAATAAATTCCCATCCACTTGTTCATCGATGTATAGAGCACAGTACCTATACCTAAAACAGTAAGAGACATAATAAATGGTGTATTGAACCCATGCCAATAAGAAATTTGGGCAAAGTCTGTTTCACCACTAATACTTGTTGCTGCGTGAGCAAGAAAACCTGAATTAAATAAATTAGGCATTAAACCAATTAATACAACACCTATAACTAATACTAAAGGTGATATTAACATACCAAATGAAGGCTCGTATTTTTTGTTTAAGTCAATTTTTGCTTTATCCTTTTTCATAAAGACATCAAAGAATAAATACATTGAATAAACAAATGTGAAAATGCTACCTAAGACTGCTAAATAAGGTATGATTGTAACTAAAAAGTTAGTAAACGCTAAACTTCCTTCGTTTAAAGATAAAGTAGAAGTAAAAAATGCTTCTTTACTATAAAAACCATTTAAGAAAGGCAATGGAACCCCGGCCATTGAAAATGTCCCAAATAATGCGAGTGTTGCTGTAATTGGCATCAATGTAAATAATCCGCCTAGCTTCCTTATATCACGTGTACCTGTCTTTAAATCAATGATACCAGCTACCATAAACAGACTACCTTTAAAAGTAGCATGGTTAAGAATGTGGAAAACAGCAGCGAATATAGCAGCCTTTGTTCCAAAACCTAACATTGCCATAATCATACCTAGCTGACTGATTGTTGAGTAAGCTAAAATTGCTTTTAAGTCAGTCTGACGGACTGCCATAAATGATCCCCAACAGAGTGTGAGGATTCCAATTATACTCACGCTAATAAAGAACCATTCGAATCCTGAAAATATTGGTGAAAATCTAGCTACTAAATAAATTCCTGCTTTAACCATTGTCGCAGAGTGAAGATAAGCACTAACTGGTGTAGGAGCTTCCATCGCATCTGGCAACCATATGTGGAAAGGGAACTGTGCAGATTTAGTAAAAGCACCAAGTAGAATGAAGACAAGAATGAGAGGTAAATAATTACTACTCAAAATAAAATCAGTTTGTGTAATCATTTCTTGTATACTTGTTGTTTTAGTAATAACTGATAGTAAAATAAGTCCACCTAACATACTTAATCCACCAAATATAGTAATTAATAAAGATTTTAGTGCACCATATCTAGAGCGTTCGTTAAAATGCCAATAACCAATTAAAAGGAATGACGATATTGAAGTTAATTCCCAAAAAGAATATAAAACAAATACGTTATCAGATAAAACGACTCCAAACATTGCTGTCATAAACATTAATAAATATACGTAAAATGATCCAAGTCTTTCTGTGTAATCAAGATAGTAGATAGAATACAACACAACAAGTGTTCCAATTCCACTGATTAACAAAACAAAAAGTAAACTTAAACCATCTAAATAAAAATCAAAGTTTATACCAAGCGATGGTATCCAGTTAATCGTTTGCATAATAGGTTGAAATCCTTCACCAACAAATTGAATAAAATAAACAAAAATAAACAGTGGAACAAGTGCAACAAAATATCCTGTATGTATCTTATGTTTTATTTTACTAACTTGAGGAATAAATAATGCAACCAATAATGGCGCAAAGACTGCAAAAATCATAAAATAATCCCCTTTTGAAATGTTTTATTATGTGAAAATATGTATTAATATAAAAATAAATAAATTATCCCACAAAATTATACGTACAGTAAACAGTATAATGATTATCAAGGTAAAAATAAAGGTTTTTAAATTATTATTTAATTATCAAATAAATATTGTTAAATAAAAGTAAATGCTTAATATTACCACTAAATAAGAAGTGAATAATAAATCTATAATTAAACGAACAAAATAATAGCTAATGATTGACTGAAATAGTATTGAAGGCAGTAATATGTTAAACTTAACACTCTTAGAATTTAATGTTTTAATACGTCATACATAATAAACAAATGTATTGATTGTCAATAACTTTAGGGGTGACTGATTTGTTAAATAACTTTTTACCAAATAAACAAATAAATTCAATTTTTGATCTTCAGCCTGAAGATTTAATTAAATTAGGAATTAAAGGTGTTATCGTAGATTTAGATAATACGTTAATTCCTTGGAATAAGGCATTTGCGACAGATGAAGTCAAAGATTGGTTTGATTTATTTGGTTCAAGCAAAATTGAAGTTTTAATAATTTCTAATAACCAAATTGATCGGGTAACTACTTTTGCTTATCCTTTAAATATGCCTTATATAGGAAAGGCAATGAAACCTTTACCTATATCTTTTACTCGAGCATGTGAACAATTACAATTAGATAAATCTGAGGTAGCTATTATTGGTGATCAGTTACTAACGGATATATTAGGCGGGAATTTAGCGGGATTATATACTATTTTAGTTGATCCACTCGTAAAAAGTGATGCACCAATTACTCAATTTAACCGTAAAATCGAAAGTTTGTTATTAGAAAGGTTTTATAAGAAAGGTCAATTAGAGAGGAGACAAATTAATGAGTGAAACTTATTTATGTGGTGGATGCGGTGTGACTCTTCAATCTGAAGATAAAGAAGCGCTAGGTTATGTGCCAGCATCGTCATTGAAAAACGAAGATGTTTTATGTAAAAGGTGCTTTCAATTAAAACATTATAATAAACATATGCCTGTATCATTAACAGATGATGATTTTTTAGCAATGGTTAGTTCAATAAGTGAATCAAAAGGTCTTATTGTTCATTTGATAGACATATTTGATGTAGATGGTACTTTAATTAGTAGTTTACCAAGAATTGTTGGGGATAACCCGATAATATTAGTTGGAAATAAGGTAGATTTACTGCCTAAGTCAACAAACCTACGTAAAGTGACACAATGGTTAAGAACGTTAGCAAACGAAGCGAATTTAAATGTGATTGATGTCTTTTTAATTTCTTCAGCTACAGGTGTAGGGATGGAAGAAGTTGCTAAGAACATGAATGCTTATCGAGAAGGTAAAAATATATATGTTGTCGGAATAACAAATGTCGGTAAATCTACCTTTATAAATAAATATATTGATGAAGCAACAGGACTTAAAGAAGTCATTACGACATCTTACTTCCCAGGAACAACGCTAGGGTTTATTGAAATCCCGCTTGATGATCAAGGAAGTTTAATTGATACACCTGGTATTGTGAATCCAGATCAAATGGCACATTATGTTTCAAATAAAGATTTAAAGTTGATTACTCCAAGAAAAGAAATAAAAGCAAGGACATATCAATTAAATAGTGAGCAAACATTATTTATTGGTGGTCTTGGACGTTTTGACTTTATAAAGGGAGAACGTCAATCGTTTGTTTGTTATTTTGCAAACGAAGTTCCTATTCATAGAACAAAATTAGAAAATGCAGATGAATTATTTAAAAATCAACTTGGAAAATTATTGACACCACCAAATAGCGAAACGTTGAAAAACTTACCAGAACAAAGAGAAAGTACATTTAAGATTGAACCAGGACAACATGACATTGTATTTCCAGGTTTAGGTTGGATAACGACTAAAACAGGAGATATTACAGTTTCAGCACATAGTCCCAAAGGTACAATAACTTCAATTAGAAAATCATTCTTTTAAGGAGTAGTGAAAAATGGCTTACTTATTTGGTTTGATTGGATATCCAATCAAACATTCTTTATCCCCTTGGATTCATGAACAATTTATGGAAACGACCAAAATAAATGGTAGTTATGAAATTTTTGAAATAAGCTTAAACTCTAATTTTACAGAAGCAATTAATGATCTACGTAAAAAAAATATTAACGGTTTTAATGTTACTGTACCTTATAAAGAAAAAATTATTCAAGAGTTAGATGAATTAGACGATCAAGCGAGTAGAATTGGCGCTGTTAATACCGTCTTAAATATAGGCGGTAAATTAGTTGGGTATAATACAGATGGATTAGGGTATGTTAAATCATTGGAAAAAGCTTATCCAAAAATAAAAGAGTCTATACCAAATATCCTAATACTAGGGGCAGGTGGCGCGGCTCGAGGTATATATAATGGTCTGAAAATTAGTGGTTACTTGAATATAGATATCGCAAACCGAACATTAGAAAAAGCAGAAGAGATTAAACAGACAAACTTAATAGGTAAAACAGAAGTGATTACTTTAGATACAGCTGAACAAGTCTTAAATCAATATGATATAATTATTCAGACAACTTCTGTTGGGATGAAACCGAATGTTGATGCACAAATTATTAACTTAACAAACCTTAAATCAAATGTAATAATTAGTGATATAGTTTATCAACCGATTATGACTCAGTTTTTGAAATCTGGAATAATTCAAGGTGCAAATATTCATACAGGTCATACCATGTTATTATATCAAGCTGAATTAGCATTTAATATATGGACAGAAAAACAAGTAAATGTAGAAAATATGGATTTAAAATTACAAGAAATTTTGGAAGGTTGATTAAAAATGTTAACAGGTAAACAAAAAAGTTATTTACGATCAGAAGCTCATCACTTAAAACCGCTTTTTCAAGTAGGTAAATTAGGTGTAAATGAAAATTTAGTAGAACAAATCGATGACGTTTTAGAAAAAAGAGAATTAATTAAAGTTTCTATTTTACAAAACTGTGAAATGGATAAAAAAGATGTCGCAGAAATGTTATCAGAAAAAGCGAATGCCCATGTTGTTCAAATCATTGGAAGTATAATCGTATTATATAAAGAGTCACTTGAAAATAAAAAAATTCAATTACCATAATGAACAGGATGAACATTTATGAAAAAAGTAGGTATATTAGGTGGGACTTTTGACCCTCCCCATACCGGACATTTAATTGTCGCGAATTTAATAAGAGAAGAATTATCTTTAGATGAAATTTGGTTTGTACCAACTTACGATTCGCCTCACAAAGATTCAGTGGAAACTAATAGTTATCATAGGTATGAAATGACAAAATTAGCTATAGCAGATAATAAGTTTTTTAAAGTAATCGACTGGGAATTAAAACAATCGAACAAGTCTTATACAATAAATACAATGAAGCACTTTAAAAATAAGTACCCAAACACTGAATTTTATTTTATTATTGGAGCTGATATGGTTGAATACTTACCTAAATGGGAATCAATTGAAACTCTCTTAGAATTGATGACATTTGTTGGGGTAAATCGTGAAGGTTTTAGTATGGAAAGTAATTACCCAATTATTAAAAAAAGAATTCCAAATATTTTTATTTCGTCTTCGTATATAAGGAAAAGGAAAACCAACAATCAATCCATTAGATACTTAGTATCTGATGATGTGCATTCCTATATAAAGGAGTTTAATTTATATGAAAATAAATGATATTCTACCTCTAATAAAAAAGAATTTATCTAAAGAAAGATACGAGCATTCACTTCGTGTAATCGAAACAGCAAAAAAATTAGCAGAAATACATCGTGTTGATATTGATAAAGTAGAACTAGCTAGTGCTTTGCATGATTACTCAAAATGTGAAGAAGAGACTTATTTAAAACAATATATTATAGATCATAATATAGATTCTGATTTACTTAATTATAATAAAGAATTATGGCATTCACATGTTGGTGCTCACTACGCTCAATTTACTTTAGGTATAAGTGATCATTCAACCCTCAATGCTATTAAATATCATACGACTGGTAGAGCTCATATGGACGAGATTGAATTAGTTGTATTTATTGCAGACTTTATTGAACCAGCAAGAAAAATCCCAGGAATAGATATTATCCGCGATATGGCTAAAAAAGATTTACATGAAGCGGCATTGTTGATATTTAAAGCTTCGTTACCTTATTTAATAAGTCTAGAAGCAATCGTTTATCCTGGTACAATTGAAGCATATAATGATTTAATTAAACTTAAAGGGGACAAATATTTATGAAAAAAAACAAAATGTTAGAATCAATTATTAAAAGTTGTGAAGATACGAAAGCAGAGGACATTGTTGTTCTTGATATGGAAAATATAACACCAGTAGCTGATTACTTTGTTATTACAGAGGCATCAAACGAAAGACAAGTTCAAGCAATTGCGAGAGCCATAAAAAAAGATTTAGAAGCAATTGATTTAACTGTTACGCGTATGGAAGGCTTTAATGAAGGACGTTGGATTTTAGTTGATGCAAACGAAGTAATCTGCCATATTTTCCATTCTGATGAGCGTGGATTTTACAACTTAGAGCGTTTGTGGGGCGACGCAAAAGAAGTTGAATTGAAAGATATCAGGTAAAATGGTCTATCAAAACTTTGCATATTTTTATGATGAGTTAATGAGCCATGCACCCTATGATAAATGGATAGAGTTCACTAAAAATATAGTTAAAGAATATGATTTAATTAACCCAAGCATTGTTGATCTAGGTTGTGGAACCGGAGAGATAACGCTTGGTTTAGCCGATATTACGAAGAATATAACCGGTGTAGATTATTCGTCAGAAATGCTTTCAGTTGCTATGAATAAAGGGTTTGAACAAAGAAAACAGGTTAATTGGATTAAACAAGATATTCGACAACTAGAAGGATTTAAAAATATTGATTTAATAGTTAGTTACTGTGATGTAATTAATTACATTACTAAAACAACAGAAGTAGAGACGGTTTTTAACCGTGTTTATGAAAGTTTGAAAGATTCAGGAGTATTTACATTTGATGTACACGCACAAGATTACATTAAAAATCATTTAATAAATGAAACATTCGCAGACGTAAGCGACAAAACAGCTTATATATGGTTTTGTCATGAAGGCGATCAACCAGGAGCGATGGAACACGAGATTACATTCTTCGTAAAAAATGAAAATGATACTTATGATAAAATAACAGAATATCATTTTCAACAAGTTTTCACGCATGATTTTTATCTTGAAGCTTTAAAAAAAGCTGGATTTAGAGAAATTAAAATTAGTACTGATTTTGATTCAAATAATCCAATATTAACAGCAGAAACAGACCGGATTTTTATTACTGCAAAGAAATAACCTAGAAAGTTAATTTCTAGGTTATTTCTATTTTACAGCCAATTTTACAAAAATCTTAATTATTAATATACTAGACTAGAATATTAATAAAAGGTTGTGATTGAATGTGTTGGATAAATTAAAAAATAAATCTCAGATAGCTTTATTACTAGTGGTTATACTTTTATTTATAAGTTTTATTATATTCAATCAAAGTAAACAAGATAATCAAACTGTTCTAGATATGGATTTAGATTTTGAAATTGCAGATGAATCTAATATTGATAAATTGAAAAATGAAGCGCCTAATGTAGTGATTGTTGATGTAAAAGGAGAAATTAATCAACCTGGTATATACGAAGTGAAATCTGATATGCGAGTGAATGATGTCATTAATCTTGCTGGTGGACTAAATAAAAATGCTGATGAAAGTCAATTAAATTTAGCTGCAAAAGTAGTAGATGAGATGATTATTCAAGTGCCATCAATCAATCATGAAATAAACGATCTAAATAATAGTCAAACAGCATCTAATCCTGATAAAATAAAGTTAAACCAAGCGACAGTTGACGAATTAATAACTCTAACAGGTATTGGCCCATCAAAAGCAGAAGCAATTCTCACTTATCGCGATGAGGTAGGTATGTTTAAAGATGTAGAAGATTTACTTAATGTCTCTGGTATAGGTGAAAAAACGTTAGATGCAATAAGGGACGAAGTTCAAGCACCATAATAATTGAGGAGGATTTAAGTGAAAGACACTCGGATAAATTGGCAACAATATTTTATAGCACAAGCCGAATTAGTATCATTAAGAAGTACATGTACACGACTTATGGTAGGTGCAGTTATTGTAAAAGATAATCGAATTATTGCAAGTGGATATAATGGCAGTATTTCAGATGGTGATCATTGTATAGATAAGGGTTGTCATGTAATTGATAACCACTGTGTCAGAACCATTCATGCTGAAGCTAACGCAATTTTACAATGTGCTAGATTTGGCGTGTCGACAGAAGGAACAACAATTTATGTCACATACTTCCCTTGTGTTCATTGTGCAAAACAAATCATTCAAGCAGGAATAAAAAAAGTTTACTACGATGCAGATTATCGTAATGATTTGTTGGCTGTTGAGTTATTTGAAGAAGCGAAAGTAGATGTAGTCAACGTACCATTGGTAGATGTATCAATAAAACTAATCAATAAATAAAGGAGGTTATTTAGATTTGGAAAGGACATTTACATGTATTGGCTTTAGCAATCCTTTCAAGTTTTATAGCAATCCAAACTGATTCCATTTTTATGATTGTTTTTTATTTAATTTGGTTATTTTATTTAACAATTAAGCAAAGACTTCGTTTTCATATGGTTTTTATATCGTTATTTTTTTTAATTGGGAGTTATCTTTTCTTACCAGAACCTTCCAATAGTAAAAACCTCACAGAAATTCCTGAAGAAGTTATTTCTCTAGAAGGAAAAATAACTTCTCAAGTTTATTTAAAAAACAGTTCATTATCTTTTACTCTAAAACAAAATGAAAATGTGAAAATAAATGTGAGATATTTTTACAATAAAAATATAACCGAAGTAAAAAATGCACTAAAAAGAATCGAGACTGGAAGAAGTTGTTTAATTAAAGGGCTTCATAGCCCACCTCTAGAGAAATCAAATCCCGGACAATTTGACTATAAAAAGTATTTAAAAAATCAAGGTATATATTCAGAGTTAATAGTAGAAGATTTAGATGATATAAGTTGTAATAAAAACTCAGTCTTTACTCCACTTTGGAGTTTGAGAAATAAAATGATTATGTTAATAAAAGAAAATTACTCTGACTTCTCTAGTAGTTGGTTAATTGGACTTGTTTTAGGCGAAGATGATTTCATTGAACCAGAAGTAATCGAACTTTTTAGACATTGGAATATCGCTCATTTATTAGCGATATCAGGTCTTCACACCGCTATTTTTGTCGGCATTATTTATTTTTTATTAATGAAAATGTTTAAACTCACTTCAGAATCCACACAAATTATCCTCATTTTTGTACTTCCTATATTCACAGTACTCTCAGGAGCCGAGCCTTCAGTAATAAGAGCAAGTTTTATGGTTATTTGTTTTGTTATTTTAAATTTATTTAAAATTAAATTAAGTCCAAGTGATTTATTAAGTGCAATATTTATTATACTTATATTTTTTACTCCATCATTATTAACCCACTTAGGATTTCAATTTTCTTTTGCTGTTACGTTTAGTTTACTTATATCTTTAAAATGGTTAAATCAAACAAATAATCGATTAATTCAGTCATTTCAAATTAGTTTTATCTCCCAAATGATTATTTTACCCCTCCAACTTTATTACTTCACAGTATTTCAACCTCTGTCTATTATATTAAACGTTATTGTTATTCCATATTTCACGTTATTTGTTATTCCATTTATGTTTTTAATGCTTATAGGTTTATTATTGCCTTCTTTAATATCCGGTTATGTAGATACTTTTTTTGTTTGGATTCATACAGTTTTTTTAGAACTACTTATGAAATTAGATGATCTATTCCAAGATTATTTTATTATAGGTGAATTAAATGGGTATCATTTCTTTATTTTTTATTTAATTTTAATTATTTTTATGTGGTCTTTAGAGAAGAGAAGATTAAAGCAATCGGTTGTGTTAGGTAGCGTATTTATTATCTTTTTTTTATACTTGAATACAAAAGAAAATTATTTACCAGAGGGTAGAGTGACAATGTTAGATATAGGCCAGGGTGATGCGATAATAATTGAACAACCTTATAGAGAAGGTGTATTTATGGTAGATACCGGGTCACATTTTTCGTTTACAGATATGAAACCTTCAAAGAAAGTATACAACCAAGTCATTAAGCCTTATCTTTACTACCGAGGTATCGATACGATTGATGGCGTATTTTTAAGTCATAATCACATAGACCATACAGGTAGCTTGCAGTTTATGTTAAAAGAATTTGATATAAAAGAAGTTTTTATAAGTCCCTACCATCCCATAGAAGGTGAGTTACTTGAAGTAATAAAAGAAACCGATACAATCATAACCGTTATAAATCCTACAGAAAAAATTGTTAGAAATAATTTATTATTTCAAGTGTTACATCCTATAAAAGATCAACATGATGAAAATGATAATTCATTAATTGTTTATTCTGAAATAGGTGGAAAATCATGGCTTTTTAATGGCGATGCAAGTACACACAATGAATTAGATTTAATTAAAGCGTTTCCTGAATTAAAAACAGATATATTAAAAGTCGGTCACCATGGAAGTAATACATCGACAGATGAAAAGTTTTTACAAAAAGTAAAACCTGAATATGCACTTGTTTCTGCAGGAAAAAATAATGTCTATGGTCATCCAACACCAGATGTAATAGAAAGATTACACAAGCATGATATAAAAGTTTTTAGAACAGATGAAGATGGTGCAATTGAGTATAAATATAATATACAAACAAAAAAGGCAAGTTTTAATAAATATATAAAATAAAAAAACTGTTACATGTATGTAACAGTTTTTCAGCTAATTAATTAGTCAATAACGCTAATTATTACTCCAATAAAGAAAATCAATAAGAAAAATCCTAAAGAAAAAGTAAACCCTTTAATATTTTCAATCATATCAGTGCTTTTATGTTGCGGATCTTTTTCAAATTCATTCATATTAATCCCTCCTAATATTCTAAGCTAATTATAAGGTATTTTCAGACAAAAAGCTACTTGTATCATTAAAACATATAAATATAGTAAATAATATGAAGAGTGCTTTGCTTATTATATCAATTATATAATAAATTTGCTATGATTAATTTATTCTAGATAAATTAAGGATTGATAATAGTGTCATATATGAAAGTATTAAAAGAAATAAAAGAAGGAAATATAGCGAATACATATTTATTTCATGGTACAGAAGATTATTTTGTTGAAGAATTAAAAAAGCAATTGATAAAAAAATTAGGAAGAGATGTTGAATCGGAGACACACTTTTATGATCTCGCAGAAACACCTATTCAAGAAGTTATAATGAATGCAGAAACACTTCCTTTTTTTAGTGATAAAAAATTAATCTTCGCTTATAATCCTGTTTTTTTAAAAGCGAAACCTGATAAGCTAACCTTTATACATGACATCTTTAAATTAGAAGATTTCTTGTTAAACCCCCCGCCTTATTCACACATTGTTTTTATAGCTAACTATGAAAAAATTGATGGGCGTAAAAAAATATCAAAACTAATTAATAAACATACTACTGTAGCTGATTGTTCGCCTATAAGAGATTATGATTTAAAAAAATGGATTAATATGTTGGCTAAAGAAAATGCAATACGATTCACACCAGATGCTCTAGATTTGATTCAAGTAGAGTTATCAACGAATCTAGCTCTGCTTGAAAATGAAATTAAAAAGATTGCTACTTATACTGGAAAAAACAGTGAAGTTTCTAAAGAAACAGTAAGACAATTGTTATCTGTTAGTTCAACTCAATCGGCTCTCGAATTAGTTGATGCTGTATTAAGTAGAAGTTTAAAGGATGCTATTCATATTGCAAAAGATTTAGAAAAAGCAAATGAGGAACCTATTGCACTCATTGCGCTGCTTGCTTATCAATTTAGAATCCTTTTACAGGTAAAATTATTAATTCAAACAGGTCTAAGAGAAAATGAATTACAAAAACAAATTAAAGCACACCCTTATGTAATAAAGTTAGCAGTTCAAAGAAGTAAAAGGTTTTCAGTTAATCGTTTAGAATACATTATTAATGAAATTGCAGAAACTGACGCGGTAATTAAGAGTGGACGAATGGAAAAAAGCATTGCATTTGAATTACTTTTATATAATATGATTGAAGAGTAAAAAAAACTGTCACACTTCATTTAGAAGTATGACAGTTTTTTGAGGTTTAAGCTGTAATTGAATTAATCTTTTTAGAAAGACGCGCTTTCTGACGATTACCGTTATTCTGATGAATAACACCTTTTTGAACAGCTTTATCAATTTTACGAACAGTCGTGTTGAATGATTCTTTCGCTTTATCTAAATCATTTGCTTCAACTAACTTTTCTACATGTTTAATATGCGTACGCATATCAGATTTTACAGCTTTGTTAAGATCATGTTTTGTATTATTAGTATCAATACGCTTGATGGCAGACTTTAAATTAGCCATTAAGTCACCTCCTAAAATATAAATTCATTAATATCTTAAAGCTATCAATTCACTTTTAACTCTCAACTAAGTAGATAGACAACCTTTATCTTAACAAAAGTAAACTAAAAACTCAAGATTTAGAAAGAATAAAATTAAATTTAAGCAATTACCATTAATATAAGGTATATTCTATGTAGTTATTGAAAGAGAGCTCATTGATTGCTATAATATAGAATGAACTAGATGAAAGAAAATGTAGGAGTGAAGACTAGTTATGGAAAAGCAAAACAAAAATGTTAGAAACTTTTCGATTATTGCTCATATTGACCATGGTAAATCAACATTAGCAGATCGGATTTTAGAAAATACACAATCTTTAACTAAACGTGAAATGAAAGAACAATTCTTAGATGGAATGGATTTAGAGCGTGAACGAGGCATAACAATTAAATTAAATGCGGTTCAACTCGAGTATAAAGACACCAAAGACGACGTTTATACATTTCATTTAATAGATACACCAGGACACGTCGATTTTACTTATGAGGTATCACGTAGTTTAGCGGCATGTGAAGGTGCAATTCTAGTAGTCGACGCTGCACAAGGAATAGAAGCACAAACTCTTGCTAACGTTTATTTAGCGTTAGACAACGAATTAGAAATTATTCCAGTTATCAATAAGATAGATTTACCTAACGCAGATGTTGAAAGAGTAACGCAAGAATTAGTCGATATTATAGGAATCGATCCAGATGATGTTATTTTAGCATCTGCTAAAGAAAATATCGGAATTGAAGAAATTATGGAAGCAGTTGTTGAACGTATACCGCCTCCAGCAGGTGATAAAAACAAACCTTTAAAAGCTTTGATTTTCGATTCTTTATACGATACATACCGTGGTGTAATAGCTTACGTATGTGTTAAAGATGGTGAAGTAAAAGTTGGGGATACTATCCAAATGATGGCAAGTGGTAAAGAGTACGAGGTTTTAGAACTCGGGGTCTCAAACCCCTCACCAGTAAAAAAAGATAAACTAACTGTAGGAGATGTTGGTTTCTTAACTGCTTCAATGAAAGAAGTAAAAGATACAGAAGTTGGAGATACAATTACACTAGCTAACAATCCAGCAGAAGAAGCACTTGAAGGGTATCGTCAATTAAATCCAATGGTGTTCTGTGGTTTGTATCCTGTCTCATCAGATGATTATAACGGTTTAAGAGAAGCGCTAGAACGTTTAGAGTTAAATGATGCAGCACTTCAATATGAAGCAGAAACATCACAAGCCTTAGGATTTGGTTTTAGAACTGGTTTCTTAGGATTACTTCATATGGAAATTATTCAAGAGAGAATAGAAAGAGAATTTGATATTGACTTAATCACAACTGCGCCGAGTGTTATTTATGAAGTTAAAAAAACAGACGGTGAAGTAATAAATGTAGATAATCCATCGTTTATGCCTGACGCAGTAGAAATAGAAGAAGTTTATGAACCTTACGTAAGAGCTGTAGTTATGGTACCTAATGATTATGTTGGTCCCGTCATGGAGTTATGTCAGAGAAAACGTGGCCAGTTTATTGATATGCAATATTTAGATGATATAAGAGTAAATGTTGTTTATGAGTTACCATTATCTGAAATTGTTTTTGATTTTTTTGATCAACTGAAATCACATACCAAAGGATACGCTTCTTTAGATTATGAATTTATTGAAAATAAAGTATCCAATCTTGTGAAGATGGATATTTTGCTTAACCAAGAACCAATTGATGCTTTGTCGATTATTGTTCATAAAGATTTTAGTTATAATCGAGGAAGACAAATTGTTGAAAAGTTAAAAGAATTAATTCCAAAACAACAATTCGAAGTTCCCATTCAAGCTGCTATAGGAAATTCAATTGTCGCAAGATCAACAATTAAAGCTGTAAGAAAAGACGTAACTGCTGGACTATACGGTGGAGATATCTCTCGTAAACGTAAAGTATTAGAGAAACAAAAAGAAGGTAAGAAACGTATGAAGATGGTCGGATCAGTGGAAGTACCACAAGAAGCATTTATGTCTGTCTTACAACTTAATGATGATTAAACAAAAGCAAGAACGTTTCACTAAGTAGCTCTAGAACTCTAGAGCTACTTTTTCATGAAGTAAGCTTCTTGATTGACAAGGTATCGAAAATTTGTTAATTTATAATTAGCATTAGCACTCAAGATGTGCGAGTGCTAACAGAGGTGATTATATGTTAACAGATAGACAATTAATCATATTACAGACAATCATTGATGACTTTATTCAAACGGCTCATCCAGTAGGATCACGTGTTATTTCAAAAAAAGAGAATATCAAATTAAGTGCAGCGACAATCAGAAATGTGATGGCTGATTTAGAAGATTTAGGACTTTTAGAAAAAACACATTCTTCATCTGGTCGAATCCCGTCTGAAAAAGGTTATAGGTATTATGTTGATCATGTAATTGGACCATCTATAAAAGATAAAGAAGTAGATTTAATTACTCATATGATTGAAGATGACATTTATGAGTATGAACAAATTGTTCAAACTTCAGCTGACTTACTTTCTAAACTAACTAATTATACAACTATTATTTTGGGTCCAGATGTGATTAAAGCGAAATTGAAACAAATTCAATTTATTACAATATCTCCACAATTAGCAGTTGCAATTTTAGTAACAGATACAGGTCATGTTGAGCATCGCTCAGTTACTATTCCAATTGGTCTTAATATTAATGACTTGGAGAGGTTAGTAAATATCTTAAATGAAAAATTATACAATGTACCAATTATTCATTTAGAAAAAATTCTTCAAACAGAAATTTATGAAATAATGAAAAAGCATATCAAACAGTATGATCAAATGTATGCTTATTTACAATCTGTTATGCGTTACGAACAACCAGTTAAAATTTATATTGGCGGCCAAACAAATTTATTAACGCAACCAGAATTTAAAGATATTGAAAGAGTTTATTCACTTTATACAATGATGGAAAGTGAAGAAAAGATAACAAACCTTTTATCTAGCAATTCATCGGGTATTAAAGTGACAATAGGAAATGAGAATGAAAATGATGCAATTAATCATTTAAGTTTAATTACTTCTTCTTATGACTTAGGATTAGATCAAATAGGAACAATAGGTTTACTTGGACCAACGCGTATGGAATATAAAAAAGTTATTACACTTTTAAAAGGACTTTCAAATGAAATGTCGAATCTTTTAAGGCAAGTTAAAGAAGATGAATAAGTAAAAGATTTTTAAATTATCAGGATTCATGATAAAGTTTAACATGGCTAATTTATACATTAGGAGGTAGACTTATGACGCAAAATGATACAAGCATTAAAGATGAAGACAAAGGTTCTGACGAAACAGAAGAAGATGTAGTTGAAATCTTGGATGCAAAAGAGGATGTAACAGAAATAAATGAAACATCTGATGAAATTGAAACATTAAAAAAAGAAAAAGATGAATTGTATGATCGTTATTTAAGAGTTCAAGCAGAATATGATAATTATAAAAGACGGACAGAAAAAGAAAAAATATCTGAACGTAAGTATAAGTCGCTTGATTTAGCAAATGATATCATTCCTGTTTTAGATAACTTTGAACGTGCATTACAAGTAGAAGTTAGTGAAGAAAACAAAGGAATGGTCGAAGGTATCACAATGGTTTATAATCAATTGATTGAAGCACTTAAAACACATGGTGTGGAAGCGATGGAAGTAGAAAATCAAGAGTTTGACCCTGTTTTACATCATGCAGTTATGCAAACTGATGAAGAAGATGTAGAATCAAATACGATAGTTGAAGAGTTACAAAAGGGTTATATGTTAAAAGATAGAGTTATTAGACCAGCAATGGTTAAAGTAAATAAATAAATTAATAAGAATAAGGGAGATAATTTAAAATGAGTAGAATTATTGGAATTGATTTAGGTACGACAAATTCAGTTGTTTCAGTAATGGAGGGTGGAGAAGCTGTAGTAGTTACTAACCCTGAAGGAAATAGAACGACACCATCAGTTGTTGCATTTAAAGATGGAGAACGTCAAGTAGGTGAAGTTGCTAAGCGTCAAGCAGTAACTAATCCAGATACAATCCAATCAGTTAAACGTCACATGGGTACTGATTATAAAGTAGAAGCAGCTGGAAAAGAACATACACCACAAGAAATATCAGCAGCTATTTTACAGCATTTAAAATCATACGCTGAAGACTATATTGGTGAAAAAGTAACTAAAGCTGTAATTACAGTTCCAGCATACTTTAACGATGCCGAGCGTCAAGCAACGCGTGATGCAGGTGTTATTGCAGGACTTGAAGTTGAAAGAATCATAAACGAACCAACAGCAGCAGCTTTAGCTTACGGTATTGATAAAGAAGAAATTGATCAAACAATTTTAGTATATGACTTAGGTGGAGGAACATTCGACGTATCTATTTTAGATATTGGTGATGGTACTTTTGAAGTTATCTCAACAGCAGGAGATAATAAACTAGGTGGAGATGACTTTGATGATTTAATTATCGAACATATGGTAGCTGAATTTAGAAAAGAAAATGGTATTGATTTATCACAAGATAAAATGGCGACACAAAGATTAAAAGATGCAGCTGAAAAAGCTAAAAAAGACTTATCAGGTGTTTCACAAACACAAATTTCACTACCGTTTATTACTGCAGGAGATGCAGGACCACTTCACTTAGACATGACTTTAACGCGTGCTAAGTTTGATGATTTAACATCTGAATTAGTAGAACGTACTATGATTCCAGTTAAAAAAGCTCTTAAAGATGCTGATTTATCTGCAAGTGATTTAGATAAAGTTATTTTAGTTGGAGGATCAACACGTATTCCAGCTGTACAAGAAACAATTAAAAAAGAAACAGGCAAAGAACCTTCAAGAGGTGTTAACCCTGATGAAGTAGTTGCATTAGGTGCAGCAATTCAAGCAGGTGTTTTACAAGGTGATGTTAAAGATGTTGTCTTATTAGACGTTACTCCTTTATCGTTAGGTATTGAAACAATGGGGTCTGTAACAACGCGTTTAATTGAAAGAAATACAACAATTCCAACAAGTGAATCACAAACATTCTCAACAGCAGCAGATAACCAAACAGCTGTAGATATACATGTGTTACAAGGTGAACGTGAAATGGCTTCAGATAACAAAACATTAGGTCGTTTCCAGTTAACAGACATTCCACCAGCACCACGTGGTGTTCCTCAAATCGAAGTTAAATTCGATATTGACGCTAATGGTATTGTAAACGTAAGTGCAAAAGATATGGGTACTAATAAAGAGCAATCAATTACAATTCAGTCTTCATCAGGTTTATCAGACGATGAAATAGAACAAATGGTAAAAGATGCTGAAGAAAATGCTGAAGAAGATAAGAAGCGTCGTGAAGAAATTGATCTTCGTAATGAAGCAGACCAGTTAGTCTTTACAACAGACAAAACGATTAAAGATTTAGAAGATAAAGTTTCTGAAGAAGAAAAAGCAAAAGCTGAAGAAGCAAAAGAAGCTTTAAAAACTGCATTAGAAGCAGATGATATTGAAGATATTAAAGCTAAGAAAGAAGTTTTAGAAGAACAAGTACAACAATTATCAGTTAAGCTATACGAACAAATGGCAGCTGATCAAGAAGCGGCTGAAGGTTCAGAAGGCGAAGCAGATGATGTTGTTGATGCTGATTATGAAGAAGTTAAGGAAGACGAAGATACTAAAGAAGATACAGATAAAAAAGAAGATAAATAATAGATTTAATTTAAAAAAGTCAAAGTCACGTATTAACATGACTTTGACTTTTTTAATGATATTTGCATATCGATTAATATAAGTGATAGTATATAATAAAAGTTCGGGAGAGTGAATAATAGTGAGCAAACGTGATTTTTATGATGTGCTTGGAGTAGAAAAAGGTGCATCAAAACAAGATATTCGAAAAGCGTATCGTAAATTAGCAAGAGAATTCCATCCAGATGTAAATAAAGCGGATGATGCAGAAGATAAATTTAAAGAAGTAACAGAGGCATATGAAGTACTAAAAGATGATCAAAAACGAGCGCAATATGATCAATTTGGTCATGCGAGTCAACAACAAGGATTCGGTGGCGGACAAGGGTTTGGCGGAGGACAAGGCGGATTTGGAGACATTTTCGATATGTTCTTTGGTGGCGGAGCACGTCAAGATCCTAATGCGCCAAGACAAGGAAATGATTTACAATATACGATGACTCTAACGTTTGAAGAAGCTATTTTTGGAAAAGAAACTGAAATTAATATTCCAAAAGAGGAAGAATGTGAAACGTGTCATGGATCTGGAGCTAAAAAAGGTACAACACCTGAAACATGTAGCCATTGTGAAGGGTCAGGTCAATTAAATGTTGAACAAGATACTCCGTTTGGTCGCGTAGTAAATCGTAGAGCATGTAATTATTGTAGTGGTAGTGGTAAGATCATTAAAGAAAAATGTGAAACGTGTCATGGTGCAGGTCGCGTAGAGAAACAAGTTACTATTAAAGTTTCAATCCCTGCTGGAATTGATGAAGGACAACAAATTAGATTGTCAGGAAAAGGCGAGGCTGGAATTAATGGTGGGCCACCTGGAGATTTATTCGTTGTTGTACAAATTCGGAGGCATGAGTTTTACGTTCGTGAAGGTGATAATATTTTCCTTGAATTACCTATTTCCTTTACACAGGCAGCTCTTGGCGATGAAGTAGAAGCACCGACTGTACATGGTAATGTAAAACTGAAAATCCCTGCAGGAACTCAAACTGGGAAAACATTCAGACTAAGAGGTAAAGGTGTACCTAACGTAAGAGGTTACGGACAAGGTGATCAACATATTCAAGTTAGAGTTATCACGCCTAAAAAATTAACAAGTCGCCAAAAAGAACTATTAAAAGAGTTTCATGAAATAAGTTCGGACGAAGATTTAACAGGACAAGAAGATTCATTTTTTGAGAAATTTAAAAAAGCATTTAAAGGCAATTAATGATGAAATGGAATGAAATCTTAATTCACACAAATCATGATGCCGAAGAGTTAATAACTAATATATTAAATGAATCAGGTTCTAATGGTGTCATTATTGAAGATCTTTTAGACCTAAAAGTTGAAAGGCCAACACGTTTTGGAGAAATATATGATATAGACGAGTCTAAATATCCGAAAACTGGGATTTATATTAAAGGGTATTTAGTTGATAATGCTGAATTTAATCAAAAATTAGCAGAAATTAAGCAAGAAATTAACGAATTAACTCAATTTAATATACCAGTAGAAGATATTTCATATACTATTTCAAGTGTCGATGAAGAAGATTGGGCGACTTCATGGAAGAAGTATTATAAACCTACTAAAATTTCAGATAAGTTTTTAATTGTTCCAAATTGGGAAGAAGACTATACACTAGGTGAAGACGAGATTAAACTTGTGCTTGATCCAGGGATGGCATTTGGTACGGGTACACATCCAACAACGATCTTAAGTATTCAAGGATTAGAAAAAGTCATTAAAGAAGATGATTCAGTTATTGATGTTGGTTGTGGTTCTGGTGTTTTAAGTATCGCGTCTATCTTATTAGGGGCACGAAATGTTGCAGCTTATGATCTAGATGAAGTTGCGGTTAATAGTACAAATATTAATAAAAAATTAAATGGAATCAATGAAGAAATTTCAGCTCAAAAAAATAATCTTTTAAAAGGAATTACAAATAAGGCAGATGTAATTGTAGCGAACATTCTTGCTGAAATAATTGTAGATTTAATAGAAGATGCAAAAGCGATTATTAAACCAAAAGGATATTTAGTTCTTTCAGGAATAATTGATAGAAAAGCTGAATTAGTAAAAGATAAGCTAAAAAACCATGATTTTAAAATTATCGAAGAAAAAAATATGGAACACTGGGTTATGATAATTGCTCAAGCAATTTAATAAATGAGGTTATTTTATGCAAAGATACTTTGTCGAAGAAGCTAATTGGAATCTTGAAACAAATGAATTAACTATTACTGGTGACGACGTACACCATATTTCTAGAGTTATGAGAAATAAAGAAAGTGATGAAGTTATTTGTATTCATCCTGATAAAACAATCGCAAAATGCAAAATTAAAATAATTGAAGATGATTTGATTCAATGTTCTATTGTGTCTATTGAATCGAATCAATATGAATTACCAGTTCACGTTTCGATTATACAATCTTTGCCTAAAGGTGATAAGTTAGATTTAATTCTTCAAAAAGGCACCGAACTTGGAGCATCTTCATTTTATTTATATCAAGCAGAACGTTCGATTGTAAAATGGGATAAAAAGAAAACGATTAAGCGAATGACACGTTTTGAAAAGATAATTAAAGAAGCTGCAGAACAAAGCTACCGTGAAATGATACCAGTGCTAAATAATCCAGCTAACCTGGTGGAATTAATAGAAGCAACTAAAGACTATCACTTGAAATTAATTGCTTATGAAGAAGAAGCAAAAAAAGATGATACAAGCAATCGTTTTAAAGAAGAATTACAAAATATCAATGCTCATGAGAAAGTAGCAATTTTTATAGGTCCCGAAGGTGGATTTACTACTAATGAAATTAAAGTATTAAAAGAAGCTAATTTTATTCCTGTAAAATTAGGTAATCGTATATTAAGAACAGAAACTGCGTCTTTTTATGTTTTATCTAGTATATCTTATCAATTTGAATAAATGTAAAAATAAAAGGACCATAAGTTGACCCTAGACGAGTCTTATATTATAATTGGGTTAAGCATTTGACTATAAATGTTAAAAAAGATGTTTTGTTACTCCGGAGGGAGGGAATTTATTATGTCGAAAACAACTCGTGTACGTAAAAATGAGTCTCTAGAAGATGCACTTCGTCGTTTTAAAAAAGATGTATCAAAAAGTGGTACAATTGCAGAGTACCGTAAACGTGAACACTATGAAAAACCTAGTGTTCGTAGAAAACTTAAATCTGAAGCCGCACGTAAACGCAAATAAACAAAGTAGGTGAAAAATAGTTGTTATTATCAGAGAAATTAACTGAAGATATGAAACAAGCAATGAAAGATAAAGACCGTGAAAAGTTAAGTGTCATTCGCATGGTTCGCGCGTCATTGCAAAATGAAGCAATTAAGCTTCGTGTTGATACTTTGTCTGAAGAAGATGAATTAACTATTCTTTCACGAGAACTAAAACAACGTGTTGATGCTGCTAAAGAATTTGAAAAAGCAGATCGATCAGATCTTGTAGAAAATTTAGAATCAGAAATAAATATTTTAGAAGCATATATGCCAAAACAACTTACTGATGAAGAATTAAACACTTTAATTGATGAAACAATAGAAGAAGTTAATGCAACTTCTAAACGTGATTTCGGTAAATTAATGGGTGTTTTAATGCCTAAAGTAAAAGGTAAAGCAGATGGTTCTAAGGTTCAAAAAATAGTACAAGAAAAATTAACATAATAATAATGATAATAAACCTTTGTCAGAGATTTTGACAAAGGTTTTTATTCTATTTACTTATAATTTAAAGATGAATTAATAAATTTTATATGTTAAGGTTAAAATAATAAACATGCTGAATAAACTGATTACTTGAAGAGGTGACGCCATTTGATTAAATCTAAAAGAACAAAAAAGAATTTAAAATATGGAATTTTACTAATCATGATTTTATATGCAATTGTATTAAGTATTATTTCTACCTCTCACTCGTCTTATGCCGCATCTAATGATAAGCTAGTTTATTTTGTTCCAATTGAAGATGCAGTTGAGCGAGGATTAGAAGCATTTTTAGTTAGATCAACTAATGAAGCAATTGAAGCAGGTGCTGATCATATTATTTTTGAAATTGATACACCTGGCGGAAGAGTAGATTCAGCTAGTCAAATTGCAAAGTTGCTTCAAAGCTTGGAAATTGATTCGACTTCATACATCGTAAACGAAGCACTTTCAGCAGGATCATATATAGCGCTTAATACAGATGAAATATACATGAAAGAACAAGCTACTATGGGAGCAAGTGGAGTGATTACTGGAGATGGTAATGCTGCAGAAAAAAAAGCGCAATCAGCATGGATTGCTGCAATGAAGAGTGCAGCTGAATCAAAGAATAGAGATCCGCTTTATGCAGAAGCAATGGCTAATCCTGAGATAGACTTGCCAGAACTCGGAGCACCTAAGGGAGAATTTCTCACATTAAGTCCAAAAGATGCAGTTGAAGTAGGTTATGCTGAAGGAATTGTTAATAACCGAGTTGCTTTGCTTGATCAATTAAATCTAAACGATGCTACAATAGTAGAAACTGAAACTTCTGTTGCTGAGGAAGTCGCGCGTTTTGTAACTAATCCGGTAGTGATTCCAATACTATTATCAATCGCTAGTTTAGGACTTATTGTCGAACTTTATTCGCCAGGATTTGGTGTAGCAGGTACAATGGGTGTGGCGTCATTAATTTTGTTTTTCTATGGACACGTTATTGCAGGACTAGCAGGTATGGAAGCAATTATTCTTCTTATTGTAGGTATTTTACTTATTATTGCAGAATTCTTTGTTGTCGGTGGATTTCTTGGAATATTAGGAAGTCTTGCAGTACTTGGGTCGATGTTTATGGCTGGATATGATTTTACTCAAATGGCCATTAGTATTGGAATTGCTCTAGTTGTTGCAATTATCGCAGCTGTCTTTTTGTTCAAATCAATCGGCAAACAAAGAGGCTTGTTTAATAAGTTAGTCTTACAAGATAGGTCTACGACTGTTAAAGGTTATATATCCACTCATAATAGAGATGATTTACTCGGATTAACGGGCGAAACCTTGACCCCTCTTAGACCTAGTGGTATCGCAATAATTAATAATGAACGATTGGATGTGGTTTCTGAAGGCAGTTTTATTGAAAGAAATAAACTAGTAAAAGTTGTTTATGTTGAAGGTGTTAAAGTAGTAGTTAGAGAAATAATTAAAGAAGAAAAATAGGGGGAATTAATAATGGAAATAGAAGCAATCTTACCAATTATTATAATTGGGTTAATTGTAATCGCGTTAATCGTTTTATTTACACTTGTACCAGTAGCACTTTGGATTAGTGCACTTGCAGCAGGTGTTAAAGTTAGTTTACTTACTTTGATTGGAATGCGTTTACGTAGAGTCGTTCCATCACGTGTAATCAATCCGTTAATTAAAGCTTATAAAGCAGGACTTGATGTAACAACAAATCAATTAGAGAGTCACTATTTGGCAGGTGGTAACGTAGACCGTGTAGTAAACGCACTAATTGCAGCACATCGTGCAAATATTACACTTCCATTCGAGCGAGGAGCAGCAATCGACCTTGCAGGAAGAAATGTATTAGAAGCTGTTCAAATGAGTGTTAATCCAAAGGTTATTGAAACACCATTTATCGCAGGGATTGCAATGGATGGTATCGAAGTTAAAGCATTAGCTCGTATCACAGTTCGTGCAAACATTGATCGTTTAGTAGGGGGTGCGGGTGAAGAAACAGTTATCGCTCGTGTCGGTGAAGGTGTAGTAAGTACGATTGGTAGTTCTAAAACACATAAAAAGGTATTAGAAAATCCAGATACAATTTCACATACAGTACTTGCAAAAGGATTAGATTCAGGTACTGCTTTTGAAATCCTTTCAATTGATATTGCAGACGTTGATATTGGTAAAAATATTGGTGCTATATTACAAACTGACCAAGCTCAAGCAGACAAAAATATCGCTCAAGCTAAAGCAGAAGAACGTCGCGCAATGGCTGTTGCTCTAGAGCAAGAAATGACAGCTAAAGTAGAAGAAATGAGAGCGAATGTTGTTGAAGCTGAAGCTGAAGTACCTCGCGCACTTGCTGAAGCATTACGTTCTGGTAATATGGGTGTAATGGATTATATGAACTATAAAAACATTCAATCAGATACAAGCATGCGTGATACAATAGGTGGAATCTCTGATACATCGGATTCAGAGAATGACGAATCTAAATAAACGTATCCTAGATAGGAGTATCGATTATGATAGAAAATCTTATAGATTTTGTATTTAATAATTTATTTATTGTAATTATCGTGATTGCAATCGTGTCTAATTTAGTTAGTGGTTCTAAAAAAACACGTAATCAAAATGAACAAAGAGAAGCTGATTATTCTAGTTCAACGGGAGAAGCTGAGACAAAAGAACCAGAAACTTTAGAGTCAAAAATAGAAAGAAACTTAAAAAAGTTTGAAAACATTTTTGAACCTGAAAAAGTTTATGAAAAAAGAGTCCCAGAATCTAAACCTGTAGAAAAAGCAATGACTTCAATTGAAGAGCAGCGTAAAAAACAAAGAGATGCGCTAGCAAATCGTTTCCAAACTACGACAGATACAGATGTTTCTAAAGGTAAAGTATCTTTAGATTTAACACCTGTAATGGGTCAAAATAAAAAAACAAGTATAAGTAAAAAGAATTTAAAGAAAAGAATGACTAAAAAAGGTTTACAAGAAAGTATAATAATGGCTGAAGTATTAGGGAAACCGAGAGCTTTAAAACCTTACAATACTAAACGAGTAGACTAAATTAAAAGTACGATATTACGTTTTCTTGTAATATCGTACTTTTTTTGTAATTTTTGCAAGTAAACCAGGTCAATGATAAAATTAAAGAATAGGTAGTATTTATAAAAGGAGATTATGTATGTCAGATAACTTACAAAAAGTTGAAATTGAACTAGATAATAATGAAGACACTCAAACATTATTTGGTACAAATGATTATTATTTAAAGTTAATTGAAGAAGAATTAGACGTATCAATTACAAGTCGCGGTGGGTCAGTCAATGTTTCGGGAAAAAAAGACTCAATCCATTTAGTAGAAGAAGTTTTAAATAGTTTATTAAAAATGGTCCAAAAAGGAATCAAGTTTTCTGAACGTGATATTTTATATGCAGTAGAATTAGCTAAAGAAAATAAAATTGAATTATTTGAAACTTTATTTGAAGCGACTATTACTAAAAATTCTAAAGGACAAACTATCCGAGCTAAAACACTAGGACAAAAAGAGTACGTCCAAGCTATGCGAAATAATGATTTAGTGTTTGGTATTGGACCAGCAGGAACAGGTAAAACATATTTAGCTGTAGTGTATGCTGTCCATGCATTAAAAACTGGTGCAACGAAAAAGATTGTCTTAACTAGACCAGCTGTGGAAGCAGGAGAAAGTTTGGGCTTTTTACCAGGAGATTTAAAAGAAAAAGTAGATCCTTATTTACGCCCACTTTATGACGCACTAAATGATGTTTTAGGACGAGATCAAACCTTAAGATTAATTGATAATGAAGTAATTGAAATTGCACCTCTTGCTTATATGAGGGGACGTACATTAGATAATGCATATGTTATTTTAGATGAAGCACAAAATACAACACCTGAACAAATGAAGATGTTTTTAACACGTCTTGGTTTTGGTTCTAAAATGATTGTAACAGGTGATATTACACAAGTAGATTTACCTAAAGGTGTTAAATCAGGTTTATTTATTGCAAATGACATTTTAAAAAACATTAAAGGAATAAAGATGATTCATTTAACAGGCACTGATGTTGTCAGACATCCACTTGTTCAAAAAATTATTCAAGCATATGATGCTGATTAACAAAGTATAAAAGGAGGATTAAGAATAATGACTGTTGATTTCGTTGATGAATCAAATTTAGTAACACAATTAGATAAAGATATGCTGACTAATTTAATAAACTTTGCGTTAAAAGAAGAAGGAATTATATTTAATTATGAAGTAAGCGTAAGTTTTGTAAACGATAATGAAATTAAAGAGTTAAATAAAATGTATCGTGGTATAGATAAAGAGACAGATGTTTTATCGTTTCCATTAATTGAAGATTTTAACGCTGATTTTTTAGATCATGCATACCCTCTTGGCGATATTGTTATTTCAATTGATCAAGTTAAAGAACAGTCAAAAACCTATAATCATAGTTTTAAAAGAGAAATCGCATTTCTAACTGTCCATAGCATTTTACATTTACTTGGGTATACTCATGAAACTGAAGAAGAAGAAAAAGAAATGTTTTCTAGACAAGAAATTATTTTAAAGGATTTTGGCCTTGAAAGAAAGTAAAAAAGGAATTGGTTTAAAATATGCCTGGGCTGGATTAATCACCACATTAAAATATGAAAGAAATGTCAGAATTCATTTATTTGCTGCAATTATTGTTTTAATTATTAGTCTTTTATTGAAAATCAATCGATTTGAATGGCTATTTATCATATTAGCTATTTCACTCGTTCTAATATCAGAACTAATAAATAGTGTCATTGAACGGTTAATCGATTATTTGAAACCTGAAAGAAATATTCACGCAAAAGAAATAAAAGATATAAGTGCTGGAGTTGTATTACTTGCTACATTCACAGCAGTTATTATAGGGATAATTATTTTACTCCCCAAAATAGTTAAATTATTATAAAGATAAAATTTATGGAGGCATTTTATGACAAAGCAATTTAAATCAGGATTTATTACGATAGTAGGTCGACCTAACGTTGGAAAGTCGACTTTTTTAAATAAAGTTATAGGTGAAAAAGTATCAATTATAAGTGACAAAATACAAACGACTAGAACCCGGATTCAAGGAATACTAACAACAGAAGATGCTCAGCTTATTTTTATCGATACACCTGGAGTTCATAAACCAAAACACAGATTAGGTGATTTTATGGTCGATGTATCTATGCGTACTTTACACGATGCAGATATTGTATTGTTCTTTGTAAATGCAGATGAAGGCTATGGTAAAGGGGATCAGTTTATTATTGACCGATTAAAAACATTAAACCAGCCTGTTTATTTAGTAATTAATAAGGTGGATTTAATTAATCCAAATGATTTATTCCCATTAATTGATCAATATAAAGATAAATGTGATTTTGAAGAAATTATACCGGTCTCTGCTTTAAATGGTAATAATGTAGAGCAGTTAGTAGAAATGATTAAACAACATTTACCAGAAGGACCAAAGTATTTTGAAGAAGATCAATTTACAGATCATTCAACGCGGTTCATGATAGGGGAGTTAATTAGAGAAAAAGTACTCCATCATACTGAAGAGGAAATCCCTCATTCAATTAATGTTCTTGTCGAAAGTATTAAAAAAGAAGCTGATCGAACGCATATAAATGCAACGATAGTTGTCGAAAGAAGTTCGCAAAAAGGTATTGTGATTGGAAAACAAGGTAGTATGCTTAAAAAAATCGGTAGTGAAGCAAGGAAAGATATTGTTGAGTTAATTGATGATAAAGTATTTTTAGAATTATGGGTAAAAGTTCAAAAAGATTGGAGAAATAAAGAAGTTTTGTTAAAACAATACGGTTTTGACTTTGATGAGTATTAAAAAGAGGTGCTTCATGTGTTAAGAACAATTGAAGGAATTGTAGTTAAAACACAAAATTATGGAGAAACACATAAAATTATAACTATTTTTAGTAAAGAAGTAGGTAAAGTATCGGCAATTTGTCGTGGAGCTAATAAAGCTAAAAGTCAATTATCTTCTTTGGCTCAACCTTTTATTAAAGCAAATTTCCTTATTTATATAAGTAAAGGTCTGAGTACTGTTCAGCAAGGAGAAATTATCCAGTCATTTAGATCAATTAGAGAAGATATTATGAAAACTGCTTATGCAGCTTATCTGGTTGAACTAACAACGATGCTAACAGAAGATAAAAAAACCGAAAAATATTTATATAATCAGCTAGATTTAACGTTAGAATGGATTAATAATGAAGATGAATTAATGGTGCCGTTATTTATGCTTGAGTTAAAATTATTTAAACGTGGCGGATTTGCGCCTATTATAGACTGTTGTGCAAGATGTGGCAATGTGAATGATTTAACATCTTTTTCAGTACGTGAAGGTGGTTTATTTTGTTCTAACTGTTTTCATACAGATGAATATGCCGTGCAACTATCTCCTAATCTAATTAAATTACTTCCAATATTTATGAATGTAGGACTTGAACAAATTGGTTCGATCAAAATGAAGAAATCTAATATTCAGTTATTAAGAAGGATATTTGATAATTATTATGATTCATATGGAAGTTACCGTTTAAAGTCAAGAAGATTTCTAGAACAAATTAACCGATTAGAAGGGCAATAGATTGACTAACTAGACATAATTAGGTATGATTTAAAATAGATATTATTACGATGACGAAGAAGAAATAACCTTAAAATTAGTAAAGCGATTCTAGGAAAGTGAAAGCTAGAAAAAGGTTAATAGGCCCTTCATGAGTAATGACACTTTAAAGAGGCTCTTTAATAGAGCAAGTAGGGTGGAACCGCGGATAAGAATCCGTCCCTATGCTTTGTATTTACAAGGCATAGGGACGGATTTTTACGTTTTTATTATAAGGATGGGGGATTTTAAATGTATATTCAAGAAATGATATTAAACTTAGAAAACTTTTGGGCAAAACAAGATTGTATTTTAATGCAAGCTTATGACGTTGAAAAAGGTGCCGGAACTATGTCACCAATGACTTTACTTAGAACACTTGGTCCTGAACCGTGGAATGTTGCTTATGTAGAACCTTCAAGACGTCCAGATGATGGTCGTTACGGAGAAAATCCAAATCGTCTATACCAACATCATCAATTCCAAGTTATTATGAAACCATCACCGGATAACATCCAAGATTTATATTTAGAATCTTTAATTAATTTAGGGATTGATCCATTAAAACATGATATTCGTTTTGTAGAAGATAATTGGGAAAACCCGACACTTGGAGCTGCAGGATTAGGATGGGAAGTATGGTTAGACGGAATGGAAGTAACTCAGTTTACATATTTCCAACAAGTTGGAGGCTTAGAAGCAAGCCCTGTATCAGTTGAATTAACATACGGAATTGAGCGCCTTGCATCTTATATTCAAGATAAAGAAAACGTTTTTGATTTAGAATGGGTAAATGGTGTAACTGTTGGAGACATCTTCTTACAACCAGAATATGAACATTCTAAATATGCATTTGAAGACTCAAACACAGAAACTTTGTTTAAATTATTCGCTTTATACGAAGAAGAAGCAAAAGCGACAATGGATAAAGGATTAATATTTCCATCATATGACTATGTATTGAAATGTTCGCATACATTTAATTTACTTGACGCAAAAGGAGTTATTTCTGTTACTGAAAGAACAGGTTACATCGGACGTGTTCGTCATTTGGCTAGAAATATATCACAAGCTTATGTTGAAGAAAGAAAAAAACTAGGCTTCCCGATGTTGAAAGGAGATAAAAAAAATGATTAAAAATATTTTATTTGAAGTTGGTGTCGAAGAGTTACCTGCACGTTTTATTGATGATGCAGAACATGAACTTCAGGAAGAAACAAAAAAATGGTTAAAAAATTCACGTGTTAATTATGAAACGATTACATCTTATTCCACACCTAGAAGACTTGCAGTTGTGATTCAAAATGTCAGTAAAGAACAAGCGACAATAACCGAAGAAGTTAGAGGACCTGCACTTAAGATTGCTAAAGATGATTCTGGAAATTGGTCAAAAGCTGCAATTGGTTTCTCAAAAGGTCAAGGGGTTTCAACTGATGATATTTATACTCGAAAAGAAAAAGATGTTGAGTACATTTTTATAGAAAAGACAATTGAAGGAAAACAAACAAAAGAAATTTTACCTGAATTTGAAAAAATAATAAGTTCACTTCACTTTAAGCAAACGATGCGCTGGGGAGAACTGTCATATAAATTTGCTAGACCTATTAGATGGTTAGTTGCATTAGCAGATAAAGAAGTAATTCCTTTTGAAATTGCAGAAGTAAAAACAGATAGAATAACACGCGGACACCGCTTTTTAGGTAGTCATGTAGAGCTTGTTGATGCGAGTGAATATGAATCAAGCCTTGAAGAAAATTATTGTATTCCAGATTCAAAAAAACGAGAAGATATAATTGTTGAACAACTAAAAGTATTAGAAAATGAAAACAAATTTGAAATTATTATTGATCCAGAATTACTTAAAGAAGTTCGTAATTTAGTAGAATATCCTACTGCATTTTACGGGACATATGAAGAACATTTTCTAAAATTGCCTTCAGAAGTATTAATCACATCGATGAAAGAGCACCAACGTTATTTTCCAGTAAAAAATGATGCAAATGAATTACTTCCATATTTTGTGAGCGTTCGAAATGGTGATAAGCAAGCACTTGAAAATGTTGCTGCCGGAAATGAAAAAGTATTACGTGCAAGACTTTCTGATGGAGAGTTTTTCTATGAAGAAGATCAAAAGTATGAAATTGATTTTTATTTAGAAAAAATGAAGACAGTAGTTTACCAAGAAAAAATCGGTACATTAGCTGAAAAAGTAGATAAAGTAACTGCCATTGCAAAAGAAATCGGACAATTACTAGAAGTTGATTATGAAACAGCTGAAAAAATACAGCGTGCAGCCGAAATATCTAAATTTGATTTAATGACAGACATGATAAACGAATTTCCTGAATTACAAGGTATCATGGGAGAAAAATATGCATTACTTCTAGGAGAAGATAAAGCTGTTGCTGAAGCTGTTAAAGAGCATTATTTACCTATTCAAGCAAACGGTAAGCTACCAAAATCAACAATATCAACAGTGGTAAGTATTGCAGATAAACTTGATACAGTTATAAGTTCTATATCTGTAGGCTTAATGCCAACAGGATCTCAAGACCCTTATGGTTTACGTAGACAAGCAATAGGTGTGCTTCGTATTATGGAAGAAAAAGCTTGGGACGTCGGAGTAGAAGAACTCCTTGCAATCGTAGAAAATATTTATCAGATAGAAGATGCGAAATTAAAAGAAGATATTAAAAACTTCTTTAAACAGCGCGTTCAGTATCTTTTTGTTCAAAGTGGATTAGAACAAGATATAGTTAAATCAGTTACGAATGACAGATTAGGTAACTTAGCATATGCACATAATAAAGCAATTATTCTGTCACATAAACGACAAGATGAAACATTTAAACCAGTGCAAGAAGCGCTAGTTCGTGTATTAAATCTTAATACTAAAGAAGCGGGAGAAGAAATTAACAAAGATTTATTCGTTACAGATACAGAAAAGCAACTGTTTAAAGAATATCATGAAGTTAAGAAATCATTTAGAGTAAATAACATAGAATTAAAATCTGAAGAAGCATTTGAAGATTTAATTAGTTTAACAAAGGCTATTACAGATTTCTTTGATAACAATATGGTTATGGCTGAAGATATAAAACTTAAAGAAAATCGCTTGCTTCTTGTTAAAAAGATTGCAGATATGATTAAAGAATATGCAGATTTAACTGTAATTGAATGGAAGCAACATTTTAAATAAATTTTATGGGCGATTCGTTTTAACCTTTTTAAAATATAGGTGGTGAAAAAGTGGAATTATCAGACCGTCAAGAAACGATTATTGAGATTGTAAAGGAAAATGGACCTATTACAGGCGAGAATATATCGAATCAACTAAATTTATCTCGTGCAACAATCAGACCGGATCTTGCCATTTTAACAATGGCAGGATTTCTTGATGCTAGACCACGTGTAGGCTATTTTTATACTGGGAAAACAGGTTCAGAACTTTTAACTGAAAAAGTAAAAAAATTTAAAGTGAAAGATTTTCAATCAGTCCCAGTGGTAGTAAAAGAAGGTGCTTCAGTTTACGATGCCATATCAACAATGTTTTTAGGAGATGTGGGAACATTATTTGTTGTTGATGATCAAAGTATTTTAACAGGAGTATTATCTAGAAAAGATTTACTCAGAGCAAGTTTAGGAAATCAAGATTTGAATACAGTACCTGTTCATATTATTATGACACGAATGCCCAATATTACTGTATGTGAACCTAATGAATTATTAATTGAAAGTGCTAAAAAACTAATTGATAAACAAATTGATGGTTTACCAGTCGTAAAAAAGAGTAAAAAAGGTATGCAAGTAATAGGAAGAATTACTAAAACGACAATCACTCAAGCTTTTGTAGAACTGATTTTAGATAAATAGTTTAAAGGAGGAATAAATTCGTGGGAAAAAAACCGACAATATATATTATTTCTGATTCAGTTGGTGATACAGCTGAATTAGTAATTAAAGCAGGTTTAAGCCAGTTTTTGACGAGTGATTATGAGATACATCGTGTACCATACGTTGAAGATAAAGATACAATTGATGAAACGTTACAAATTGTGAAAGATAAAAATAGTATTATTGGTTTTACTATTGTTGATCCTGAATTAAGAGCTTATATTAATGAACGCGTTAAATTACTTGAAATTGAAAGTATAGATATAATGGGACCAATGATGGATGCAATGGAAAGAGTATTTAAAGACGAACCGAGATTTGAGCCAGGCCTTGTTTATAAATTAGATAAAGATTATTTTAAGCGGATTGAATCCATTGAATTTGCAGTAAGATATGATGACGGTAGAGATCCTAGAGGGATTTCTAGGGCGGATGTTGTTTTAATAGGTGTTTCACGTACATCAAAAACTCCATTATCACAATATTTAGCTCATAAGCGATTAAAAGTTGCAAATGTACCCGTTATGCCAGAAGTAGATGTACCAGAAGAATTATTTAATATTGACCCTAGAAAATGTATTGGATTAAAAATTAATCCAGAAAAATTAAATGACATTCGGAAAGAACGTTTAAAAGCACTTGGCTTAGGCGAACATGCAACTTATGCTCATAAAAAAAGAATTGAAGAAGAATTAATATATTTTAATAAAATAATTGATGAAATTGGCTGTGATGTAATTGATGTTTCTAATAAAGCAGTAGAAGAAACAGCAAATATTATTTTACAAAAACATAAAGAACTTTCTTCAGATATTTAAATTGATTTTTTGTAAAAAAACAACTATAATAATTTATTGGAGTCATTTTCAAAGTAATAGTTTTAAATTATAAATAAAGGGTATGAATAGTTTAAGAGAACTCTAAAGATATAAACATTAGTAAGGAGAGAGTCTCTTTACCTCTTAATAAAATATTAAGGTCTAAAAGAATAGGAATTAGTGATTTTAATGACCAATATGGTTCCCGAAGATAAAATTGAAGAAGTAAGACAAGCAAATGATATTGTTGATGTTGTAAGTGAATATGTTCAATTGAAAAAACAAGGTAGAAATCACTTTGGTTTATGTCCTTTCCATAACGAAAATACACCATCCTTTTCTGTGACCGAAGAAAAACAAATATTTCATTGTTTTGGTTGCGGTAAAGGTGGCAATGTATTTTCTTTTATTATGGAGATTGAACAATATAATTTTATTGAAGCAGTTAGGTATTTAGCGACTCGAAGTCAGATAAGTCTTCCAGAAATTAAACAATCTAATCAGCCAGTATTATCTTCAGAAGCGACAACTTTATTAAGTGCTTACGAATGGTTAACTAAGTATTATCATCATTTACTTAAATATACAGAAAATGGTGAAAAAGCGCTCGATTATTTTAAGAATCGCGGTATCAAAGAGTCTACAATAGATATGTTTGAACTAGGATATGCACCTAATGATGAAACAGTTACAGCTAACTTCTTACTTAAAAAAGGTTTTCATCAACAATCTTTAGTTAAATCTGGAATATTATCATTAAGGGGCGAAGTTGTTACAGATCCATTTAAAGGACGAATTGTATTCCCTATCAACAATCATTTAGGAAAAACAGTCGGATTTGGTGGACGCGCAATTGATGATAATCATCAACCAAAATATTTAAATAGTCCAGAAAATGAATTATTTCATAAAAGAAATTTACTTTATAATTTTGATTTAGCTAAAAATGAGATTAGAAAAAAAAGTGAAGTTATAGTCTTAGAAGGTTATATGGATGTTATTACTGCTTATCAAGCAGGTTTTAAAAATACAGTTGCAACGCTTGGAACTGCACTATCAGAAGCGCAAGCAAAATTATTAAAACGTTATGCTGAGACAATTGTTATTTGTTTTGATGCTGATAATGCTGGAGTTGAGGCAAGTTATCAGGCAGCTTTAACATTAAAAAAAATAGGTGCAGACATAAAAATCGCGCGCGTACCAAACAAATCTGACCCTGATCAATATATCTTAGAAAATGGGTCTGATAAATTTCAAAGTGAAGTTTTAAATCAAAGTCAAACATTCACTAAATTTTACATGGAATATAAACAAAAAGATTATAACTTAGCTATTGAAAGTGATAGACTTGAATATATCGAACAAATAATTAAACACCTTATTACAATTAAAAGCCCGATAGAAAGAGAGCTTTATATTAAAGACCTCAGTCAAAAGTTTGAATTGACAGAAGAAACGTTAACAAATGAAGTTAATCGTCAAATTAAACAATCTATTAATTTAAATAAACCACCACTACAAGAACCACCGCCTATTAAAAAAAAGTATAGCAAAAGAAATAAAACACGACTTGCTTATGAAAATGCAGAAAGATATTTAATTGCTAACTTATTAAAAAACAATTTTACAGAGAAGATACAAAGAGAAGTAGGAGTTAATTTTAATTTAGATATTCATAAAGTATTAGTTACACATATTTATGCTTTATTAGAAGAATCTGAAAAAATAGATGTTAGTCAGCTTTATGATAAAATTAGAGACGAAGAATTAATTCAAACAATTTCAGATATAGCGCAGCTATCAATAGATGACAATATAACCGAAGCAACAATCAATGATTATATTAATATTGTTCATATTCAAGCAAATGAGCAGCCTGAAATTGATAAATTAAAAGAAGAACTCTATCAGGCTGAAAAAAATCAAGACAGTACGAGCGCTGCAATTATTGCATTAAAAATAATTCAATTAAGGCGCGACAAGAATAAGTAGTTAGTTTATATCACAGGAGGCGATTTTTTTATGACAGATAAAAAAGATACTGACATTATTATTGAAGATGAACTAACGCTAGAGGAAGTAAAAAAGGATCTACTTAAAATTGGTCAAAAGAAAGGTGAACTAGCATATGAAGAAGTTGCTAATCGTTTATCAACATTTGAGATAGAACCTGAAGAAATTGATGCATTCTATGAAGAACTTGAGTCAAAAGGAATTAAGGTAACAGGAGACGAAAAAGATGAAGCTCTTTCTGAAAATTTACGTGATTTAAGTGTTCCTTTAGGTATCAAAATAAATGATCCCGTTCGTATGTATTTAAAAGAAATCGGTCGCGTAGATTTACTAAGTGCAGAAGAAGAAGTTTCTTTAGCAAAAAGAATCTTAGAAAATGATGAAATGGCTAGTAGAGAACTTGCAGAAGCGAACTTAAGATTAGTTGTTAGTATCGCAAAAAGATATGTAGGCCGCGGTATGCTATTTTTAGATTTAATTCAAGAAGGTAATATGGGATTAATGAAAGCCGTAGAGAAATTTGACCATGAAAAAGGTTTTAAATTTAGTACGTATGCAACATGGTGGATTCGTCAAGCAATCACAAGAGCGATTGCTGACCAAGCACGTACAATTCGTATACCGGTTCATATGGTTGAAACGATTAATAAACTAATTAGAATTCAAAGACAATTACTACAAGATTTAGGGCGTGATCCAACTCCAGAAGAAATTGGTGAAGAAATGGAAATCACACCTGATAAAGTAAGAGATATATTAAAAATCTCTCAGGAACCTGTTTCATTAGAAACACCAATTGGTGAAGAAGATGATTCTCATTTAGGCGATTTTATTGAAGATCAAGAAGCAGTATCACCTTCAGATCATGCTGCGTATGAGTTATTAAAAGAACAATTAGAAGATGTGCTAGACACATTAACTGACCGGGAAGAAAATGTACTCAGACTGAGATTCGGTTTAGACGATGGACGTACACGTACACTTGAAGAAGTTGGAAAAGTGTTTGGCGTTACAAGAGAGCGAATTCGTCAAATTGAAGCGAAGGCATTAAGAAAATTAAGACATCCTAGTAGAAGTAAACAGTTAAAAGATTTTCTAGAATAAAAGCTAATTTTAAAAGACTTTTTGTTTTTTCGTGGGTATTACTTTAAACTATTGATAAAATCTAGTAAAATGAATATAGTCATAGTATATTCATTATTACTAGATTTACATAAGGAGGAACTGGGAGATGAAATCAAACATTATTCCATTTGCAATTATAGCTATTGTAGGTATTTTTGCAGTCGTTATCATATCTTCAATTGGAGTGAGCCAACGTGCTGATATTCAAAACGAAGACGAAAACGGGGGAGAAACAGAAGAAGTAGCACAAAATCCTGAAGAGATTTTTGCGAACAGTTGTGCAAGTTGTCATGGTGGAGACTTAACAGGGGGAGCAGGACCTGATTTAACAGCAGTAGGTTCAGATCTTTCTGAAGAAGAAATTAATGACGTTATTATCAACGGGCAAGGTACTATGCCAGCAGGATTAATTCAAGGTGAAGAAGCTAATGAAGTTGCAGCATGGCTCGCAGAAATGAAATAAATAATATTTATAATGAAAAGCTTTCTGATAATCAGAAAGCTTTTCTCGATTATATAAAGCTTTTTAGGAGAATCTTATGAAAAATTTACAAATATCTTCACGTTTAAAAGAGATTGCAAAGCATATACCAAAAGCTAGTTTTTTTGCTGATATTGGGTCAGATCATGCGTATTTACCAACTTTTGTTTGTTTAAGTGATTTAGATGCAACTGCAATTGCTGGTGAAGTAAACCAAGGACCATTTAATAAAGCAAAAGAAGTTGTGGATACTTATAATTTAGAAAATAGAATAGATGTAAGATTAGGTGATGGCTTAGCAGTCTTAGATTCAGATGAGCCTGACACTATAGTAATAGCAGGTATGGGTGGAAAATTAATAGAAAAAATATTATTACAAAATATATCGAAGACACTCAATACAAAAAAAATAATCTTACAACCTAATTTAGATTCAGATAGATTAAGAAAATGGTTCTTAAAATACAATTATAATTTAACAAACGAAAAAATAATTGAAGAAAATAATCATTTTTATGAAATTTTAATTGCAGAAAAAACAGATGAAGAAAACAATTATTCTGAAGAAATAAGTTTAGAAAAACAAATATATTTTGGTCCTATTTTATTAAAAGAACATTCTTTAGAATTTCGTAAAAAATGGATAGGCGAAAAATCTAATTTAAAACGAATTATTAAAGAAATGAAGCAAGCAAAAGAAATCAATTATCTTAAATTGAATCAGTTCGAAAAGAAGTTAAATTGGATTGAGGAGGTTTTAAATCATGAGTCATTTAACAAATAAAGATATTTTTAAAAAAATAGAAGATTGGGCTCCTATTTCATTAGGTTATGATTGGGACAACAATGGATTACAAGTCGGCTCAGCGTCTAATGAAGTTGAAAATGTACTAATTAGTTTAGATGTTCTTGAAGTGACTGTAGATGAAGCGATAGAGAAGAATATTGATTTGATTATAGCTCATCATCCATTACTATTTAAAGGTTTAAAGGAAATTGATTTTGACACGCCTAAAGGTAGAACGATTAAGAAGTTAATTCAACATAATATTAGCGTATACGCTGCTCACACAAATTTAGATATTGCAGAAGGTGGCGTTAATGATCTCCTGGCAGAAAAACTATCTATTCAGCAGACTAAACCCCTTGTGGAAACTTCGAGAACTTCTCTTTATAAAATAATAGTTTATGTTCCAACTGAACATATAGATACGGTAAAGAACGCTTTATTTGATTCTGGAGTGGGTCAGCTTGGTAATTATTCTAATTGTAGTTTTGAATCAACAGGGCAAGGGCAATTTAAACCTTTAAAAGAAGCTAATCCGTATAGTGGAGCTCATAATAAATTAAGCATTACTGAAGAAGTTAAATTAGAAGTAATTGTAAGTAAAGAAAAACTAAATAATTCAATTAATCAGTTAATCAAAGCACATCCATATGAAGAAGTAGCTTATGACGTATACAAACTAGAAAATAAAGATAAGTCTTTAGGGATAGGTCGAATAGGCTGTTTAAATGAAAAAACTAGTGTACAATTACTATGTGAACAAATTAAAGAAGAGTTTAAAATTAATAAGTTAAGAGTGAGTGGTGATTTAGCAAAAACCGTTCAAAAAGTAGCTATTGTTGGTGGAAGTGGCGAAAAGTTTATTCACGATGCTGTAAAACAAAATGCTGATGTATTAATTACAGGTGATATATCTTTTCATCTTGCCCAGGAAGCAATAGAACTGGGTCTAGTTGTTATTGATGCAGGACATTATATAGAACAAATAATGAAAGAATCAGTAAAAAACTATTTACAAACTAACTTTGAATCTAAATCTATTAATTTTATAATATCTGACAAAAATACTGATCCATTTAAATTTATATAAAATAAGCTGTCATAATATTGATGGTTATTAAGCGAGGTAAATATAATGACAAGCAATTCATTTTCTGATTTAAAATTAAACGATACTTTAGTGAGTGTAACAGAACAACTATTTTTCAAAGAACCTACCGAAATTCAAAAACGAGTTATTCCTGAAATAATGAATAATAAAAACATCATTGGTGAATCACAAACAGGTTCTGGGAAAACGCATGCATTTTTATTACCTTTATTTAATCAAATAGAGGAAAATAAAAATGAAGTTCAATTTGTTATAGCAGTTCCAACAAGAGAACTTGCCATGCAAATTCATGCAGATATAGAAGAAATTATTAAATTATCAAATAAAAAGGAAGAATGGACTTCGAGATTATTAGTAGGTGGACTTGACCGCGAACGAATGAAAAAGCAATTAAGAAAAACGCCTGATATTATTATTGGTACGCCAGGGCGTATTTTAGATATGGTTAAAGATAATGCAGTATCAATTTATACTGCTACATCATTTGTCGTAGATGAAGCTGATTTAATGTTAGATTTAGGATTTTTAGGAGAACTTGATCAGTTACTTGTACGTTGTCGTAAAGATGTTCAAACACTTGTATTTTCAGCAACAATACCTGAAAAACTAGAACATTTCTTTAAAAAATATTTGCAACAACCGACACATATAAAAGTTGAAAGTGCCGTTACTCCATTAACAATTGAGCATAAAATTGTTGAGTTAAGACACCGTAATCCAGTAGAATTGATTGAAAAGATTGCAAATACAGTTCGACCATATGTTGCAATTGTTTTTGCTAATAATAAAGAAAAAGCCGATAAATTATTTAAAGAATTAAAAGCAGTAGGTTTAAACGTAGGTATTCTACATGGTGGCTTAAGTTCACGTGAACGAAAAAGAATGGTAAATGATGTGCGAGATTTAAAATATGAATATATTGTTGCGACTGATTTAGCTTCTAGAGGAATTGATATTCCGGGAGTAAGTCATATAATAAATATTGAACTTCCGAGTGAAGTAGATTTTTATATTCACCGCGTAGGTAGAACAGCACGAGCAGGTAATGAAGGTATGGCGATAAGCTTCTTTAATGAAAAAGATGCAGAATTAATAGAAGAACTAGAAAAACGTGGAATAACATTTGCTTATTCTGATATTACGAGTGACGGTTGGATAGATAGAAAACCATGGAATAAGCGTGTAACAAGAAAAAATAAAACGACAGATATAGATCGTTTAGCATGGCAACAAGTTAAAAAACCTAAAAAAGTTAAACCCGGTTATAAAAAGAAAATGAAAAATCAACAAGAAGCAATTAAGCGTAATTTAGTACAACAAAAAAATAAATTCCGTAAAAAATAATTTTGAGGTGATTTTATGTTAAAGTTAGGTTCTCATGTGTCAATGAATGGTAAGAAAATGTTACTCGGCTCTAGTGAAGTTGCAGCTTCAGATGGGTCAAATACGTTTATGATTTATACAGGTGCACCTCAAAATACACGTAGACGTCCAATTGAAGAATTGAATATTGAAGCCGGTCAAAATCACATGAAAGAACACAATATTAGTGATATTATCGTGCATGCGCCTTATATTATTAATATAGCTAATACTACTAAACCTGCTACTTTTGAGCTAGGAACTTCATTTTTAGCCTCTGAGATTGAAAGAACAGCAGCTTTAGGTGCGAAACAAATTGTTTTACATCCTGGAGCTCATGTTGGTGCAGGAGTAGAAAAAGGAACCGAACGAATTATTGAAGGATTAAACGAAGTGTTAACTAAAGATCAGACAGTAAATATTGCATTAGAAACGATGGCAGGAAAAGGAACAGAAATAGGGCGCTCTTTTGATGAGATTGCTCGTATTATTGATGGTGTGAATTTTAATGAAAAGCTAACTGTCTGCCTTGATACTTGTCATATTCACGATGCTGGTTATGACATTGTTTCTGATTTTGACGGTGTTTTAACTGAATTTGATAAAATAGTCGGTTTAGATCGCATCCAAGTTATTCACGTTAATGATAGTAAGAATGAACGTGGAGCAAGTAAAGATCGACACGAAAATATTGGTTTCGGTCATATAGGATTTGATCCTTTAAATTATATTGTACATCTAGACACATTTAAAGAAATACCTAAAATTTTAGAAACTCCATTTGTAGGAGAAGATAAAAAGAATAAAAAATCTCCTTATAAAGAAGAGATTGCAATGTTAAAATCAAAGCAATTTAATGAAAATTTACTCGAATTGATTATGAATTAAATTAAAGAAGCTATAATTAGTGTTTAACTAACTATAGCTTCTTTACTCTTATATTTTAAAAATGAAGGAGGAGTTAAATGGAAGAGCTCATGCAATTGTCATTTATGAGTTTTGTAATTGTTGGACTTGGTACAATGTTTTTAATAGGTGAAATCCTAGTTAATACTAGAGGAATCTTTGCATTACTCGGAATATCTTTTATAACTATTTTCTTTTATTCTCATATACCAGATGTAAGTATGATTATTATTATGTTTATTGTTTATGTGATTGGTCTCATGCTTATTGTTATAGATGGTAAAATTTTAAACGATGGAACATTATCGACACTAGGTGTTGTGAGTATGATTGTTTCAGTATCAATAGCTGCGCCAGATTTGGCATCGGGTGTTTATTCAGTTATCGGTATTGTGGTAGGTGCTGGACTATCTTTTGTGTTTTTAAAAATATTTAAAAGAAGAGAAATGTGGGGAAAGCTTGCTTTAAAAGATCGCTTAACTACAGAAGATGGTTACACGACACTAACAGATGAATATAAAATGTTAATTGGACAATCAGGTATAACTTTAACTGACCTTCGCCCATCAGGAACAATTGAAATCGGAGGAAAAAAATACAGTGCAGTTTCTACAGGTAACTGGATAAACAAAGATGAAAAAATTCAAGTTATAAATGTAGATGGAACTAAAATTCAAGTTAATAAGATTGATTGAAATATATGAATGTAAATTTAATGTAAAGTATTAAGTATAAGCTTTACTTTTAATCCAATCTTATTAATAATAGAGTTGGAAGAGTAAAATACATATAATTTATAGTGGGGATGATGTCCAATTGGAATTAGACGTGCAAACACTCCTATTTAATTTTGTAGGTGGAATAGGTATATTTTTATTAGGTATAAAATTTATGGGTGATGGACTACAAAAAACTGCAGGGGATAGATTACGTGATATATTAGATAAATTCACTAGTAATCCATTTCTAGGTGTACTCTCAGGTATTATCGTAACTATTTTAATCCAAAGTAGTTCAGGAACAACAGTTTTAACAGTTGCATTTGTAAATGCTGGATTTATGACACTCAGACAAGCAATCGGAGTCATTATGGGTGCTAATGTTGGAACAACAGTAACTGCCTTTATAATAGGGTTTAATATTGGTGAATACGCATTACCAATCATAGCAATAGGTAGCTTTATGTTATTCTTTTCTGATAAAGAAAAAGTTAATGCTGTTGGACAAGCTGTATTTGGTTTCGGTGCTCTATTTTTAGGTCTTGACCTCATGGGAACAGCGATGAAACCTTTAAGTACTCTTGATTCATTCCACGAATTAACACTTAATATGAGTAGTAATCCAATTTTAGGTGTTGTGATTGGAACGGTGTTAACCTTAGTCGTTCAAAGTTCGAGTGCGACAATAGGTATTTTACAAGGACTTTATGCTGAGGGTGCAATGTCTTTAAATGCAGCAATACCCGTTTTATTTGGTGATAATATTGGAACAACTATTACAGCAATACTTGCTGCATTAGGTGCATCTGTTGCTGCTAAAAGAGCAGCATTTACACACGTTATATTTAATTTACTTGGAGCCGCAATATTTTTGATTTTGTTAAATCCATTTATTGGATTTGTAGAATATTTACAATCAAGTTTGAGTTTAAATCCTCAAATGACACTTGCATTTGCTCATGGTAGTTTTAATATCGCAAACACAGCAATCCAATTTCCATTTATAGGTGCTCTAGCATGGTTAGTTGTTAAAATGGTTCCAGGAGAAGATGTAACAGTAGAGTATAAACCAAAACATCTAGATCCGATATTTATTCAACAATCATCGACTGTTGCGCTTGCACAAGCTAAATCAGAAGTAATTCGAATGGGTGAATATGCGGTTAATGGTCTAGAAGAAACAAGCCTTTATATAACAACTGAAAATCCAAAACATTCTGAATTAGCTCAGCAAATTGAAGGAGCTTTAAATAACTTAGATCGAGCGATTACTGATTATTTAGTTGCAATTGCTGGACGTACAATGTCAGAGTCAGATAGTACAAAGCACTCGGCACTTATGGATTCAGTTCGAGATATAGAACGAATAGGCGATCACTTCGAAAATATAATAGAATTAACTGATTATAAAATATCTAATAAAATTTCATTAACCGAAGACGCGCACGAAGATCTAAATACGATGTTTGATTTAACTATCTTAACAGTTGCTCAAGCAGTTAAAGCATTAGAAACTATGGACCGTAAAGAAGCAATGATTGTTATTCAAAAAGAAGATCAGATAGATAAAATGGAACGTGCTTACAGAAAAAAACATATTATTAGAATGAATGAATCAAGATGTACGGGTTCAGCAGGTATTGTATTTGTTGATATGTTAAGTAATTTAGAACGTATTGGAGATCACGCTGTTAACATAGCTGAAGAAGTTTTAGGAGATAAAAAGGTATAATATTTGCAATTGAAATAATAAAATGCTATATTTATATCTGTTGTTAAGAGATTCTCAAACAATCATTTAAACGAAGACCAACAAATAAAAAACATATTAATTGACAAAATAAGTTAACTATAGTATATTAGTACTTGTCGCTAAAATAACATATTAAATAAACATATAAATTCAAATTTAAGGATTACCCTTTATAATTTATATTGTAAAGGGTAATATTAAATTTATATTCCGCAGTAGCTCAGTGGTAGAGCAATCGGCTGTTAACCGATCGGTCGTAGGTTCGAATCCTACCTGCGGAGCCTTTTTATATGCTCCCATAGTTTAACGGTAAAACATTGCCATGGTAAGGCAAAACTGCCGGTTCGATTCCGGCTGGGAGCTTATTTTGAGGGTGAAAAAGGTAGTATCTAATGTTTACATTAGATACTACCTTTTTTATATTTATATTAACCAAGACCTCATGTTATCTATTCGTTCAGTATATTCTAATCTGTCTAAAAGCTCTAAGAAAGGAACGAGATTTTTCCGAGAAAGCTTCAAAATATCACGTGCTTTTTGTAAAGTAAAGTTTTCATTTTGGGTGTTTTCAATCAATTGTGTTTTTAAATCATTAACTACAGTAGCAGATATTATACGATTATCATCAAATTGAAACGCTCTCCCAGTATTAAGTAAATAATAGTAATAATCATTTAAAATGTTTTTTGGGATATCATTTTTTTGAATTAAATCATTCCACTTATCAGGTTCAGCACCTTGTTTTATCAGGTTTAATTCAATAGAATGAAGCTTTTTTTGCCACTGAGTTGGTAGTGTTGGATAAACCCCTTTGAGAGAGAGTGTTTGATTAGTTAAAACCACTTTATGATCTATTATTAAATTATTTAAAGCAAAATCTAACAATTCTGTAGGGTAACTTAATTTAAGTTCAGAAAAAAGTTTAGCTTTATTTAAACCAATTTTCATTGGTGATTTTTGATGGAATGTATCTAGTTCATTTAAAAGTTTAGATTGAGCTTCTTTTATAATCGAGTCAAGTGTGTAAATATCATTGCCCAAATGTAATAAAGATGCTTCAACTTCAGAGAAATCGTCTTCACTAATAACAATGTTTTTTAAAATGGTATCTTTAGAAAGTGATTTTTCTTTTTGTAATAAAGTTATGATACGATCCTCTATAGTACCTTCTTTTTTAAGTTTTAGGTGTGTAATACTGTCTTGACCAAACCTAAGCTTTTTTCCAATGGGATCAATAACTGTTCCACCACCGATAGTTTCAGTAGGAGTAGGACGTCTTAATATAAAGCGATCATCTCTTGTAACTACAATGTTTTTATCTAGCTCAAGTTGGCATAGTACCTCCTGATCATTATTCGACTTAATAATATTACGATCAAAAAAAATCAATCTTCCCATCACTTCTGTTGTGTTAATATAAAGTTTTATTAATTGCCGTTGTTTTATCGGGTGTTGAATAGATGAAAGTGTCTTTAAAGAAACATCAATACGATTAGAGACTGTATAAAAATCTCCATCTACTAATACATCACCACGTTGAACATCATTTAAGGCGATACCTGCTAAGTTTATGGCAGTTCGTTGTCCTTCATATGCTGAGCTGACTTGTGAGCCATGAGATTGGATTTGTCGTACCCTAGTATATTGATTAGTAGGCAGGATTGTTAATGAATCACCTTCATGTATTGAGCCATTATAGATAGTGCCTCTAGCAATAACACCTTGGCCCTTTGATGTGAAAACATGATCAATAGGTAATCGAAAAGGTTTATTAGAATAATCATTCTTTATTTTTTGCAACTTTGTATGTAAGCTATTTTCAAGATTTTGGATACCATGACGGGATAAACTATCAACCTTAAATAAAGGTGCATTTCTTAAGAAAGTATTTTGAAGTGTTTCTTGAATGTCATCTTCTACGATATTGATTAATTCAGGATCTGCTTGATCTATTTTAGTAAGGACAATAAGGCCATCTTTAATACCAAGTAATGAAAGAATCTCAAGGTGTTCATGCGTTTGTGGCATCATGCCTTCAGTCGCATCTATAACTAACATAACCAAATCAATGCCTGCAACACCAGCGATCATTTGTCTAATGAAATTTTCATGGCCTGGTACATCGATAAGTGAAGCATATAAATTCTCGTTATCAATGAAAGGAGCAAATCCAGGTTCAATTGAAATGTTACGCGTTTTTTCTTCTTTTAATCTATCGGTATTGATTCCGGTAAGTGCTTTAGTTAAGGTTGTTTTGCCATGGTCAATGTGTCCAGCAAGACCAATTGTAAAATGTTTTTTCAATAAGCTCACCTCTTGCTTTATGTAATAGATTCATTATATAATGAGTGTAATATATTTTTAATATGGGATCGGATGAGTTACTGGTGTTCTCCATGGTCTTCAAAACCATATGGGAGGCGCGTGTCGTCTCTGGTGGGTTCAATTCCCACACGATCCCGCCAAACTATTAATGGGTATTACTTAAATCTAAAAAAATATTTACTAGGGGTTGGACTTCTTCAGGTGAAATTGTCCTGAAGTCTAAGATGACTTTATCTTGTTGAATCCTAACAATAACTGGATGTTTACCCAATCTTAATTTTTGTGCTATCTTTGTACTTGATAGTACTGGGTGTGAAACAATAACAAGATACGTTTTAAGATCAACGTCCGGCATAGTGCCGCCTCCAACTTTAGAATATCCTTCAGAAATAGTAAATATAAAATCTGAATTAACATTTGAAAAATGATTTATAAATGACTGTGCTCTTTTGAGTATGGTTTTTTTGTTCTCTAAAATATCACGTACAGTAGGTATTTCATCTGCTTCTTGCTTATTTAAATAAGATTTTAACGTACCTTCAATACCAGCTAAGGTAAATTTATCAACACGTAAAACTCTAGCTAATTGATGCTTTTTTAAGCGATTAATATAATCCTTTTTACCAATGATAATTCCGGCTTGGGGACCTCCTAGTAACTTATCACCACTAAAAGAAATAATATCAATACCCTGAGCTACTTTTTCTTGTACAGTAGGTTCATTACCTATAAATTTTGATTTAAAGTCAAATAATGTACCACTACCTAAATCTTCATAAATAGGCACATCATGTGCTTGTGAAAGATCTGTTAGTTGAGATGTATCTATTTCTTCAGAAAAACCGATGATTTTAAAATTGCTTTTGTGTACTTTCATTAGTAGAGCAGTGTCTTCTGTAATTGCATCAGCATAATCATGTAAATGCGTCTTATTAGTTGTACCAACATCTACTAATTTAGCATCACTTTCTTCCATGATTTCAGAAATACGGAAAGAGCCACCTATTTCAACAAGTTCACCTCTTGAAATAATAACCTCTCTATTTTCAGCTAATGTTTTCAAAACTAAATATACTGCAGCTGCATTATTGTTAACTACCATAGCAGCCTCAGCTCCAGTAAGTGTTGTTAAATAATGCTCAACCAAATTATGTCTAGAGCCTCGTTGACCTGTTTGTATATCATATTCCAGTGTTGAATAAGATAAAGCTGTTTGTTTGATCTGTTGTACTGCTTTAGAGCTTAAACGCGCACGTCCTAGGTTAGTGTGAAGAACAACACCTGTCGCGTTGATGACCGGTTTAAGATAGTCAGTCATATCCTCAATTAAAGTTTTATAAAGCAACTTAAATATAAGTTCCGTTAATTGCTCCCGATTAAAGCTTTGGTCACCATAAACTCCAGAGAGTAAATTATTTCTAATTAGATCAACATGGTCTTTTAAAATAGTTGTCAACCTAGTTTCAGAAAGAGTTTGTTTTTCCAGCAATGTTATAAAACGTTTATCATTTTTTAACTGATCGATTGCAGGTAAAAAGCGTAGGTTTTTCATATAGTCACCGTCCATAATTCATATATTCGCATTTTATTTTCAAACGCTTTATACTTTTATTATGACAGATACAAAAATAAATACAAAGGAGGCAATCTAATGAATGAACAAATCAAATTAACTTCATTATCATCTAAAGCAGGTTGAGGATGTAAAATAGGTCCAAGCGACCTGACGCAAGTTTTGCGTCATTTACCAGATGGGATACACGATGATAATATATTAGTAGGTTTAGATCATGCAGATGATGGTAGTGTTTATAGGTTGACCGATGATTTAGCCTTGATCCAAACGTTAGATTTCTTCACACCAATAGTAGATGATCCTTATGCATTTGGGCAAATATCAGCAGCAAATGCTTTAAGTGATGTTTATGCTATGGGTGGGACACCTCTTACAGTTTTAAATATTGTTGCTTTTCCAATAGATTTATTAGGTCCTAATGTGCTTGCTAAAATTTTAAAAGGATCTGCAGATAAAGTAGCTGAATCAGGCGCACAAGTTGTTGGCGGACATTCGATAGACGATAAAGAACCTAAGTTTGGATTGTCTGTTACGGGAACTGTTCATCCAGATAAATACTTTAAAAATAAAGGCGCTCATCTGGGGGATAAACTTATTTTAACAAAACCAATAGGTGTTGGAATTCAAACAACAGCATTAAAAAAAGGGTTATTAACAGATGATCAAGTTAAGCAGGTTACCGAAACGATGAGCATGTTAAATCGTCCGGCTGCAGAAGCGTTAAAAAAATACCATCCTCATGCAGTGACAGATGTTACTGGATTTGGTCTACTAGGCCATGCCTATGAGATGGCGAGTGGAAGCAATGTCAGTTTTACTATCGAACTTGATCAAGTCCCTTTACTACCGGGAACGCGAGCACTCGCTAAGCAGAACATCATGCCGGGCGGATCGCGAGAAAATCATGCATGGTTAAAAGACAAGGTATCTTTTGCTGACACACGTATATCAGAAGTTGATCAATTAATTTTATCTGATTCAATCACATCAGGTGGATTGCTTATTAGTTTATCTGAAGACGAAGCCATATCATATGTTGAAGATATGAAAAAACATTATAATATAGAAGCTACAATTATTGGTGAAGTAGTAAGTAGATCAACTAAAACAATTTATGTAACCTAGTTTATCTAAGGTCTTTAAAACTGATTAATTGAAGTGGGTTTAAAATAGTTTATAATTATATACATAATGTTTAGTAAAGCATTAGGAGTGTGCTCAAATGGATAAGAAAAAGAAGCAAGATTGTAACACCGGTAAATGAGGAATAAGTAAGCCACGATCATCGCGGTTTAAGTTACCTGCAATATGACCTGGCGTTTACTTATGGCTCCTGGTAGGAGCTATCGCAATCATATCAAAATTATTTTGATTAAAATTATATTGGAAGGTGGTGGAACCATGTTAACAGCAACACCAGCGGCAATTTCACAAATATTAAAAGAAGTTGAAAGTATTGATACGGAAGTTGAAACCCCTTATATTCGCCTTCATATGGGTGTAGGGTGAGGTGGTCTCAATTTACGACTGGCTCTGGTAGAGCCAGATAAGATAAAAGATAATGATATTGTAACTGAATTAGATGAAGTAAACTTCGTTGTAACTCAAGGACAATCAAATTACTTTAGAAATACGAAGTTAGACTATACTAAAAACATTTTTAACTGGGGTGAATATAAAGTATTAAAGGTCTAACAAAAGTATATTGACACAAAAACGCCTATCTATTATAGATAGGCGTTTTAATTTTATGTTTGAATAAATATATTAGTAATAACCCATAATAAAGCGAAACTAATTAAAATAGTTAGATTTACAACAGTTCCGACAAACTTATGGTCGAAATTAAATTCAATTGAGAAGGGTAAAACAGCAAGCGGAATTGGTAAAATAAATCCGAGTAATATTGTATATCTAAACATATCATTAAATGGTAGGGTGAAGAATAAAATTATACCAAGAATTAATCCAATACCATATCGTAGTAAAATGATCTTAATAATAGGTAAGCGGTATGATTTTTCTAGTGAAAAATTTAGAAAAATACCGAGCAATAAAAATGATAACGGCATATTAGCAACTGAAATAACCTCAGCTACATCTAAAATAAGTGAAGGCAGTTTAAAATCAATAAGTGCTAAAAATGTAACGATTACATAAGTCATAAGTGGTATCGAACGCGTTAATCTTTTTAAAACATGACTAAATGTTAGGTCAGTTTGTTCGGTTGAATAGTAACTACCAATAATATAAACAACCCCAAAAATAACAACGGCATTCCCTACATCAAACATGCCGAAGTATTGAATACCTTTATCTCCCCAAATTCCATAAACAAGCGGATAAGCAAATAATCCGATATTAAGGCCACCTAAAAGCATAGCCATGGTACCTTTAGTAGATTGGCTTTCATTTTTAAAGAAAAGAATGCCGATAAAAGCCATTAAGGTGCCATAAACGATTCCGATGATTATTAGTAAAAACAAAGATGGCTCAAGGGTAATATCAATAAAAGATGTAATAATAAGAGCAGGTAATGTAACATTCAAGACAAGGCGAGATAAGCTGGCGCCATCTTTTTCGGTTATGATACGACGCCTTTTGAGGAAATATCCCAAAATAATAATAATAATAGCAAATAAAAATTGTTCATTAAAACTAGACAATCAACAACTCTCCTTAAAGGTATTTATTTTATCATAACGCAGAGAAAAAGTTTTTGCTATATAATGAAATAAAGAATCTCATAGAAAAAACTAATATATAAAAGAGGTGATTGGATGACAAATAATAAAGCGTTTTTATCTTTAGCAAAACAATTACAGCCATCATATGTAGAGAAAGAAAATGAGCAATGCCCTGATAATTATGTAGGAACTTTTACTAAGAAAAATAACGGTGAAATAAAAAGTGATTTATGGTTTACAAAACAAGCGCGTACTAACCATCAGGATAAAATATCATTAACATCAGAACGTTTAAATTTAATCAAACAGAGTGGTAAGCCAGTTATGTTAGTCATTTTAGAAAGTCCTCATGCAGAAGAGTTTAATCAAACATATGAAATTAGTCCATCCCCAGCACTAGGTGTTACGGGTGATATGATGTCAAAGCATTTTATAGATATTATTAGCCCTTATGTAGAAGACGATACCTATCATGTTATTTTAGTTAATGCTATCCAGTATCAATGCAGTCTAGGGGTAGATACCAATATATACAGAGATAGAATATGGTTAAATCTTTGGTTATGTCATGGTTTAAAAGATGTATTTCAAGCAAAACTGGTTCAATATAATCCAGATGTTATTATAAATTTATGCACACGGGGCTCTCATCAGAAAGATCCTTTAGCGCCAGTTGGAGCGAAGACGGTTATTAACCAGAAGTATATAGATGACGTGTTAGGAATGTCTTCAAACAAGTGTAGTTATACGTTAAGTCACAATACAACGACACTTAAAGAATTAACACAATTAGCTATTGAGTCATCAGGACTGTCCGATAAACATTTACTAGAGGGGCCTCATCCATCATCATGGTATAGTCAAAGAAATAGAAGAATGGCTAAGGTATAATATTTAACAATTAAATTTAAATATTAAAATAAAATGTTTATTTTTTAAATGAAAGGGTAAGTAAATAGGTGTAGTCAGAATGTAAAAAAATGGAGGCGTTAAGTAATGTCAGTAAAAGAAAATCAATTAAAAGCGTTTGAAAAAGTAAATGAATTAGTAGCAAACCAAGGTGTTTTCTATGTTAAGTTACATCAATATCACTGGTACGTAAAAGGGCATCAGTTTTTTAAATTACATGAGAAGTTTGAAGAATATTATGATGAATCAAATGAGTTCTTTGATGAGTTCGCTGAGCGTTTAGTAGCAATGGGACAAAAGCCATACTCAACTTTAGGTGAGTATTTAGAGCATGCATCAATTGTAGAAGAGCCATACACTGAAGAACTTTCAGGAGAGACAATGGTGCGTAATCTTGTTGCTGATTACCGTACACTTAGAGCAATAGCAGTTGAAGGTATCGAAGCAGCTGGTGAAGCGAGCGATTACGGTACGGAAGACTTATTAATTGGTTATGTTGATAGTATTGATTTAAATATTTGGATGTTACAAGCGTATCTTGGTGAAGATGCTACAGAATAATTTATATAAATGATAAAATCCCTCTCATTTTTAAAAAGTGAGAGGGATTTTTTTGTGTTTAATGTCATTATAATTTTATTTTATTGTCCATGAATTATTCATTTGAATATTAGCTGCATTTAAAACACCATAAACGGGACAACGTGAAGAGACTTTATCTTGAAGTTCATGTAGTCGTTCTTCTGACTCACTTGTAGTGACGTCAACAATAAGATCAACTGTTTCGAAATATGAGCGGACGTTAGGATCACCCATAAATCCACGTGGATCAAACTCTCCTGAAGCTTTGATCTTTAAATCTTGAAGATCAAATTCCATTTCCTTTGCTACCATAT
>JARIBO010000033.1 GCA_029257405.1 Caryophanales bacterium | reverse complement strand
CTTATTTTATTAGGATTCGTTTATTGGTTAGGTACACGTAAAAATAAGACTGAAAATGAATAAGGAGGAGATAGGTATAGTTAAAATGAAAAGAAATTTAATTGTCTTAATGATTATTTTATTAGTAAATCCTATCTCTTTTGCTCAAATAATTTTAGCTGAAGGCACACTTATTGACGAATCTTTTATTGAAATAGAAAATAGTGACGAATTAGATTTGATTAAAGATGACCTTACAAAAAATTATGTACTTACAAACGATATTGATCTAAAAGATACTGAATGGGAACCTATCGAAGGTGAATTTACAGGTACTTTGATAGGTGATGAATTTAAAATAAAAAATATGCCTGCTAAATATTTAGAAGATGAAAATTATGGTTTATTTAATAAAATAAAAGATATTAACAATATTGATGTAGAAGTAAAATTTGCTGAAAAAATCATTGAAGAGGAAGTAGAAGACCCACAAATTGAGAAAGAAATGGTTGAAGGAGAGACAGAAGCATCCCAAGCTGAAGAGGAAATGGTTGAAGAAGAGATGAAAGAATTGCAGAACGAAGAAAAAAAAGTTGGAGAAGTAACCAAAGACCCTCAAATTAAAGAAGAGATAATTGAAAAAAAACAAAAAGTGAAGAATATAGTGGCACCAATGGCTGAGGTACAATCTAAAAATGTTTCGACTTGGAGAGAGTTAAGAGAAGCGCTTAGAGACTCTTCAGTTACAGAAATTAATCTACAAAATGATATTACAAGGGCCATTCGGATAGATTTTGACGTTGCTGCACGAGAAGGGGCAGAAGCTCTTGTAATAAATGGCAATGGAAATGAATTATCTGGTGCAAATACAGTGTCTCGTATGACATTTAATATGAAAGGAAATAGTAGTGGTAAAGCTGCTAATATAACGTTTGAAAACATAAAGTTAAAACCAACAACGACTAGCTCAATTCTCAAACAAGATAACAGAGTTACAAAAGATTTCACAGTTACATTTAAAAATATTCTTGATAATGAAGATGCTGAAAGTACCAAAGGTGGCTTAGTAGATGCAGAAAACGCACACGTAATTTTTAAAGGTATTAATAAATATGAAACAAACGGTACGCCGACAATAATAAATGAAGCGAAATCATTTACTGTAGAAAAAACTCCTGAAGCATCAAATCCAGTTCCTGGAGAAATACCAAAAGAAAGTACAGAGTTACATACAAAAGGTAAAGTATATAAAACAACTGTAGAAGGTGCAAAAATTCATGTAAAGCCAAACGGAGTCATGGTATTAAAAGGTAGCGACAGTAAAGAAAGTGCTATCGAATTAAGAGGAAGAGAGTCGGAAGTTCTAGTAGAGGGGACGTTTATGCTCGGGTCAGAACGAGAAATAAAAGCGGAGGATACTGAAGGTAAAGGATTAATTGAATTAATGGGAGATGAATCAGAATTTAATGTTGTTAGGGCTAGTGGTGCAGATAAAGCAGGTCTAGTTGGTTTTTCTCAGACTACTGGATCCATTTTACACATGAAATCAAATAATGGAAAAATTAATATTAGAGGTAAAGGTACGATTGCACAATTTGTTGTTAAAGAAGGAAATGGTAAGTTTGACGCACCAATTCATTTAGAGACAGCTAATAATTATGAGATAAATGTAACGGATGGTGCCCATTTTCAAGTATCCAAAACAGGTGGGCTAGCACCAGGAATCAGATTAGACCCAGGTAATAATCATAAAATAAAAGTGACTGGTGGGGCAAAATTTTCTATTCATAATAAAGGAAATGGGACACCTCTTGATCCAGCAGGTGTTAATCCTAGAAATCAAGCTTTATATTTCAATACTGCTGGTATTTCTAAAGAGAATTTACCAAAATTTGAATTGCAAGACAAGGGTTCAGAGGTTGAATTAATTGCTGACAATGGCGTAGCTATACACATGACTAATGGAGGCGATGTTGAAGCTTTAGAAGGTACAACATTTATTGCGCGTGGTAGAACAGCGTCTTCAAGAATAGGAATTATTGATACAGGTGGTCTAATTGATGATATAGGATCTGAATTTGTATTAACAAATCCTGACTATTATGATTTTCGAAATGATCATCCTGATGGAGGAAGTCTTTTCAATGTTTCGAGCCGTTCGATTATGAAGGGTAATCAAACAAATGTTGCTTTGTGGGAAAAAGGTTCAAATCTAAATGAAAAACCTAATCATCGTATACCAAATGTAACTTATAGACTATCAGGGGATAGATTTACAGAGATTACAGATATAGATGGAGATAATATCGCTGAAAGTATTGGTAATAAAAATGGAATGATGGATTATTCAAGAATGAGTGGTAGTAAGGCGACAGCAGAACGAGTATTTGTAAATGCGTTATATCAACCAACTGACGCAGACCAAAAAATATACGCCCAAGCGTCTATCGAGGAAGGTATATATGGTACTCGTGACCTTTATGAGAATGAAGCTGAAATCGAAATCACACATAAGAAATCTGGCGAAATAACACCAGAACAAATATTAAGTGGAAAGATTCAACCACGAAAAACAACTCCAGAAGAACGATCATATAAGATATACGGTAAAGAAACACTCGTGGATAAAAATAAAGGTATGCATGGATTTGGTTGGGCTGAAATTGAACTACCAAAAGGAACTTTTTTAGAAGCTGGGGATACAATTGAAGTAACGGGAGGTACTTTATTTAATCAAAATGACGAGACCACTGAAGGAGAGTCTATTCCAGAGGGGAATATCTTAGCTGATTCGCGTACAGTTATTGATGTAACACCACCGAATCCAGTAAAGTTACAAAACGTTAAATTAACTGATAGAGAATATTTAAAAAACAGACCTCAAACACTTATAGGTTCATTACCAACAAAAAGTGAAGAAGAGCAATTAGAGGTATCTGTTGAAGTAAGTGATGAAAATGAAAATATTAAGAATGTTGATGGCGAACTTACTGTTAACCGAGATGAAAGTGAATTCGCGTATGTATTTAAAGAGAAATTAAAAGAAAATGATAGAGTTCGAATATATTTAAGTGATAAAGGTTCAGAAGCTCCAGACAATGTATTAGGAGATAAAGGTGATTTAACTATCCCAAATCGCCCTATAACACATACGAACAAAGGAAATATTAATCCTAAAGAAGAACTTATCTATCATGATAAAGTATTTAAGGCAACCCCAACTTTATTGGTTGTTGGAGCATCAGGAGAATTAATATTTGAATCTGCACCAGATAATCTACATTTTGATGTGAAAATAAAGCCTTATAAAGAACGTTACTTTGTTGATAAAGAAAAATTAGGCCAACCTTTAGCTATCATTGATGATCGTACATCTGAAGCTAAAAAAGGTTGGAGATTAACAGCTAAAATGGACGAGCCATTAACCGCTATAGATGACTCACAAAATACTTTAAACGCAAATTTAGTTTATCGTAAAAATAAGGTTGATAAAATATTAACTAATGAACTTAATATTGTTGAGTCTTATAATTATAAAATTGGAGATGCGAAAGAGAGATGGGATTTATCGTCAGATTGGAATGAAGAAGGCGATGGCATGTTTATTGATATTGAACCAGGTGCTTTAAAAGCAAATTATCAAGGTCAAGTAAATTGGATATTAGAAGATGCACCATAAGGATGGGGAGGAAAATGAAAAAAATAACCGGCTCGTTATTTATGCTAACTGTATTGTTAATTACATTTACTCCTCTTGATTATATAGTTGCATCGTCCTACGGTACTAAAGCATCAATAACATTTGTAGAGCCTGAAGAAAATGAAAGTGATAAAACAGAAGCGGAAGATATCCCAGGCGGTGATCTTGTAGATAATCAAGAGGAAGTAATAGATTCTTCTAATCGTGCAAGTCTTGCTGGAAGTACTTTACCTAAAACAGCAACAAATAATTACTTATTATTGCTCTTAAGTATTGTCATTGTCTTTTTAGGAGTGTTCTTTTTTATCTATTCAAATCATAAGAAAAAGCAGAGTGAAATTAAAAAATCGCCGAGCCTGAGTTAATCAGCTTGGCGATTTTTATTTTAAAGGTTAACCCATTTTCGTACATTCTCAGTTCGTTTTGTATGTCCTAAATAATCTAATAGTTCGAGAATTGGAACTAAGTTTTTCCTTGAGAGTCCTAAGGCTTCTCTTGCTGTTTGGAGTGTAAACTCCTCATTGTTAGTCTGTTGCTTTAATGTTTTAATTGCTTTATCAACTGCATCACGCGAGATAAGTCGTTCATTATCAAACACATAGGCGCGTCCTGTTTGCAGTAAATAATAATAAAGCTCTTTTTCAATCTGAGGTGGAATCTTAGCTGGTTCTAAGAGCTCATCCCACTTACTCGTTTCTAAATCTTGATTAATTAATGTTTTTTCTATATTTTCTAACCTTTTCTTCCATGCACTTGGTAAAGTAGGTGAAAAGCGTCTTAAAGAAATATATTGTGCGTCGATGTTAATCTTATCATCTTTTAATCTCTCGAGTGCGAACTCCAACAATTTAAGTGGATACTTTTCTTTTAAAGCAGAGATGATTTCTGCTTTATTAATGCCTTGTCGCATGGGAAATTGTTTATGAAAGTCCTCAACTAAGCGTAAAATATTGTTTTGTGTTTCAT
>JARIBO010000030.1 GCA_029257405.1 Caryophanales bacterium | reverse complement strand
AGCTGCCGTTAGTGCGTTTAACACGCTTGGGAACCCAACATAGGGAAGTAAATGCATGATGTTTCCGACAATTTCTTCTGGTGTTAACCCAACTGAAAGTCCTGTTTTTACATGCATACCAATTTGTGGCTTACCTTGCGCGACAAGTGCTGTAATCGTTGCAAGTACTTTTTGATGATTACTAATCCCTGGACGCGAATAAATATCACCAAATGCATATTCAACTACATAATTTTGTAAATCTGGTGCAATGTCTTTAAATGATTCACCTATATCCATAAAACCTGTCGGATTATCATCTGGTGAATTGGTTAGCTCTTGTATTTTATCGATTCCTTTTTGATAACGATCATTTGTCATTTTAAAATTCCTCCTGTTAATGAATTTCACTTAAATAGTTAGAAAATTCAAACTTAATTAACTCCTATCATACTTGAAACAGGTCGATGCTTCAAATGAAAATTAATTTTTTTACATTAAATTCAAATTTATTACCAGTTATTGAATACGCTTCTTTTAAGTCTGCTTTACGCAGCTGTTAAGTCATGTTATAATAATTCAGCCCATTGTCACCCCAACCTCACTCAACTTTATAAACTCAAAACTCACCATAGATTAACACCATTTATTATTTTTTAACATTCAATACCGTTAAGTATGAATTTTTTACGTTTGCACTCAAAGTTACATATAAAATGGAGGTAATAATTTAATGAGAAAATTTTTATTAGTTAGTTTAGCTAGTTTAATGTTTTTTGTACTTGCAGCATGTGGTGATAAAGAAGATGAAGCTGGGACAGTCATTGTTTCAGGTAAACAGTATACAGAACAAATCATCCTCTCTAATATCATTGGTGAATATTTAAAAGCAAATACTGATTTAGACGTTGTTATGGAAGACTCACTTGGTTCAACATTTGTTTTACAGCAAGCGATGGAAAAAGGTGAAGTAGATTTATATGTTGAATATACTGGAACAGCTCTTGAGATTCTTAAAGAAGAGTTCGATGCAGATATGTCGACTGAAGAAGTTTATGAGTTAGCAAGAGATAGATACGCTGAAGAATATAATGTTGCGTGGTTAGATCCGCTTGGTTTTAATAACACATATGCACTTGCAATAAATTCTGAACTATATGATGAACTTGGTATTGAGACATATACTGAATTAGGTAAGGTATCTTCTGACCTTTCAATCGGTGGAACAGCAGAATTCATGGAAAGAGACGACGGTTTTGATGGTCTTGTTGAAACTTATGAATTTGAAGATTTTGCTGATAAAGTAACACTTGATCCAGATTTAATGTATGAAGCCGCAAGTAACGGTAACGTTGATATTATTACAGCATTTGCTACTGAAGCAAAAGTCGATCAATACGATTTAAAAATATTAGAAGATGATAAAAACTTCTTTCCACCATACGATGCTGGAATTGTTATTCGTCAAGAAATTCTTGACGCAAATCCTGGTTTAGAAGATGAGTTAAATAAATTATCAGGTTCTTTAAATGATGAACGTATGAGAGAACTTAATAGTCGAGTTAGTGCAGATGGAATGCAAGATAAAGAAGTCGCACTTGAGTTTTTAAAAGAAGAAGGTTTTATTGATTAATCATTACTGTGCCTTTCATTTTGGGCGCAGTTTTTTATCAAAAATTACTAGGCATAGAATTGAGGGATTAGCTTGATAGAATTTAAAAATATAATGAAGTCATATGGTGACTCTGTTGCACTAAAAAATATTAATTTAAAAATAGGTAAAGGTGAACTCGTAGCACTGATTGGCCCAAGTGGCTGTGGAAAAACAACAACAATGCGAATGGTTAATCGATTAACAGAGCCAACAAAAGGACAAATCTTCATTGATGGACAAAACATTTCTGAATTTGACCCTGTCGAATTAAGACGTAATATTGGGTATATTATTCAAGAAATTGGTCTGTTCCCACATATGACAATTGAAGATAATGTATCGCTTGTTCTCAGACTAAAAAAAGTCAAGGCTGAAAACTATCTCGAGCGAGTAGATGAGCTACTCAAATTAGTTGGCCTAGATCCTGAGACTTTTAAAAAGAGAACACCACATGAATTAAGTGGTGGTCAACAACAAAGAATTGGTGTTATTAGAGCACTTGCAGCGGATCCGGACATTATTTTAATGGACGAACCTTTTAGTGCTTTAGATCCAATTAGCCGTGAACAATTACAAGATGACATTATGAAGTTACAAAAAGAGATTCAAAAAACAATCGTTTTTGTAACGCACGATATGGATGAAGCAATTAAAATTGCTGACCGAATTGCAATTATGAATGAAGGTGAAATTGTTCAAATTGATACACCTGAAAACATTATTAAACACCCTGCAAATGATTTTGTTAAAGGGTTTATTGGCCAAGATCGACTTGAACAACATCAGACAATACTTACAGCAAGTGATTTATTATTACCTGAAACGATTACCTCTTCACCTGATCAAGGTTTAGTTGAAGCGCTAGAGTTAATGCGTGAAAATAATATTAACAATTTATATATTACAAACGCATCTATGGAACTACTTGGTTTAGCTACTTATGATAAAGTGAAAGAAAATATTTTAAACACTGAAATGACACTCGCTGCCATTATGGAAACAGACAATATCATTACGCTAAATAGCAATGATTCTATAACTATGGTTGCAAAACGTCTTCAAAATAATGTTGTGGATGCAATTCCTATCTTAAAAGACAATAAGCTTAGAGGGATTGTGACCCTTTCAAGTATGGTTAAAGGGATAGCAGAATCAAACCAAGTGCAAGGAGTAGATGAATAATGGACTTAATTAACACTTTTATTAATCGAAGCGACGACATTATACCCGCTTTTCAAGAACATATCTTTTTAGCAGGCGTCGCGATGCTAATTGCAATTGTTATTGCTGTGCCATTAGGTATTATTTTAACGCGTTTTGAAAAAATGGCCGAAACAGTTATTGGTATTACTGCTATTGTTCAAACAATTCCTAGTCTTGCTTTACTAGGTTTTATGTTACCTATTTTTGGAATCGGAACAGTTCCAGCAGTTATTGCATTAACACTGTACGCACTTTTACCAATCCTGCGTAATACATATGCAGGAATTACAGGTGTTGATCCTGCACTTGTTGATGCTGGTAAGGGTATGGGTATGACCTCTTTCCAGATTTTATATATGGTTGAGTTACCTATGACTATGCCAATTTTAATGGCTGGTATCCGAACTGCTACTGTTTTAACAATCGGTGTTGCTGCTTTAGCTACATTCATTGGAGCTGGTGGACTAGGTGATATAATTATTCGCGGATTAAATATTAATGATAAAAACTTAATTTTAGCTGGAGCAATCCCTGCTGCTGCTTTAGCCTTGGTGTTTGACTATATCCTTAAAAAGCTTGAGCAAAAAGTTACGCCTAAAGGAATGAAGTATTAAGTATTATTTCAACTCATTTTTTATATCAGTTTTCTAATGATATAAAAAATGAGTTTTTTTAATAAATTCGTATTAAAGCATGATAAGAGAATTTAAGATACAATAGATAGATATGAAGATATATTTATACATAATATTTACTTAAGATATTAAATTTATTTGCACTATAGCAAAAGGAATAGGAGCGTTTAGTTAGTATGAAAGTAAGACAAAAAGAACAAATTTGGACGAA
>JARIBO010000018.1 GCA_029257405.1 Caryophanales bacterium | reverse complement strand
ACTTGCTGCTTGTACTGTATTTAAACTACCAATACTACCTACACCGCTTAAAGCAGCTATCCCTTGATAAAAGATTGATATGGTAATAATTGATATCCAGACACCAATTTTTTGAATTGTTTTGTTAATGGTTCTCTCCCCCTATTAATCTAATTTAGTAATTTTTGTAAGTACTACAATACTATGTATATTGTAGATTTCATTTAAATATTAATTCCCTCCTTTTTATACACGTCTTGTAAGCCTTTACACTATCTGTTACAATAAATAAAAGCCTGACTAGACACGTCCCCTTTCTTTACGTATTTTTTAACTTACTCATAACTTTACACGGAGGACAGAAACTTACCTATACCTAAAATAATCGGATAATTATAATCTAATTTACAAACTTACCTACAATTGTATGAATATTCTGTTTTATTATTTTTTTACATAATAATGAATGTTGATTCATTATTTAATTCACTTTAAAAATCTAAGGAGCTGAAAATATATTATGTCTGTCCAATTAGCATCGTTAAATTGCCATCTTGATAAACTTTTTCAATATGGATTAAGTATTATAAAAGAAAATGAGACAGAAATTTTAGAAGAATGGACTCAAATGAAAGACTATTTTGAAAAAATGGATAAACGTTCTGCTAAATCAGTCGCCTCAGGTATTGAACTGTTTTCAAATATAATATTTGATCAACCAATCACAAAAGATGAATTTTTAAGTAAATTAAAAAACGATTGGAATAAATATATTACACGTCAACCCGTCGATCAATTTATTTTAACGATTATTGAAAGCTCCGTACATCATGCAACTAAGTCTAAAACAGAAAAGAAACAAAGAGATGCTCAGGCGATTCAATACGTCTTTAATCAAATTAGTGAACATATTTTATCAAAAAAGGCAGATAGTTTATTTAAATACGAGATATTTTTACAACATCTCGTTTACTCACAACAAATGCCAATTGAATGGATTGCTGTTATTGAAAAAGACGGTGAAAAATTCAAACTAGAAAACTGGTTTAATAAAGATAAATGTCTACTTACATCACAAATTACCATTGAAGGCGAAACAATGTATGAATTAACCGAGCATTTATTAAATTTTGTTCAAACAAGTAACAAAAATAATATTTTAACAATTCCATATAAAGATAAGCAACTCTTACTTTCAGCAGAAGTAAATGGAACGATTCAAATTACTGCTTTTATTAATCACGCCTTACAACTTCTTCAAAGCGGGAAAGCAACCCTTGCTGCAACGCAGCGTGAACAAAAATGGAAAGATGCGGTGATTATGTTTACCGAATCGATCCTGCAAGTAAGAACATTCAATGACGCACTTGAAACAATTACAGAAGGCTTTGTTAATTATTTACCATTTGAACGTTGTGCAATTTTTTCATATTCAAAAACCGATGAACTCGGATTTGGTTTATCTGGACATAAACTTGATAAAAAAGCGATTCAAGCAATCACTCAAGATATTAATAATTTACCGCTGATTAATAATGGTTTAGAATTATTACGTATGTTTGATAACGCACTTAAATACTTACAGCCCTTATATATTGCCGACGTAAGAGGAGAACTTCCGAAACAATATATTAAAACCTTTGAATTACAATCAATTGTTGTTGTCCCTATTTTTTCTTCTTCTAGTAATGAATTATTAGGTGCAGCAATTATTGACCAGGGACCTAATCAAACCTTTTCTATTTCACAAGATATATACACAGCACTCACAAAATTTGGTCATAGTGCAGGAGAAGTTTTAGAAAGGTTTAATACAAGTATGCAAGAATTAAACCAGACCGTTCACTTTTCACCACGTGAAATTGAAGTTTTAAAATTAATGGCTGATGGTGAATCGACAACGGGCGCAGCAGGTATCTTGCACTTAAGTGAATATACGGTGCGTGATTATATTACGTCCGTTATGCAAAAAATGAAAGCAAGGAACCGAACCGAAGCAGTCGCAAGAGCCATTCGTAAAGGTGTCATTTAAAAAAGGTTTCAAGTGTCCATTTGGACAGCTTGAAACCTTTTTTAGACGACTTTTTCTTTTTTACGCTTAGCCTCTCTTTCATATGTTTCTTCAATAATATCAGCATACTTATCTTCAATTATATTTGTTCTAAGTGATAATTTAGGTGTTACTTCTCCACTATCGACCGACCAGACATCGCTAATAATAACGATTTTTTTTGGTTGTGCATAATTAGTAAACTTCTTTGTTAGTCGCGTCACTTCTTTTGTGATCATTTTAACGACAACAGGATCACTACATAAGGCTTCTTTATTCGTCGTATTAACTCCTTTTTTCTCTGCCCACGGAATGAGCGTTTCAAATTCTGGATTAACGAGCGCGATAACATATTTTTCGTTATCACCCACTACAATCGATTGACCAATGTAGACGCTTTCATTTATTGAAGACTCAATCGGTGCTGGAGCAACGTTCATTCCGGTTGATAAAACAAGCAACCGCTTCTTCCGGTCAAGAATTCTTAAATAGCCATCTTCATCAAAGTCACCTATATCTCCTGTTTTAAACCATTCACCAATAAATGACTCTGCTGTTTCTTCTGGGTCATTATAATACCCCTGGGTAATACTCGGTCCTTTAACTAAAATTTCACCGTCGTCTGCAATTTTCACTTCTAAATTGGGTAAGACGCGGCCAACTGTCCCTGCTTTTGAACGGACCATTGGGTTTGTTGAAATAATCGGTGACGTTTCAGTTAACCCGTAGCCTTCCATAAGTGGAATGTCTAAAGCCCAAAAGAATTTAGCAATCTCTGGGTTTAAAGTTCCTCCACCAGAAACAACCCCGCGCAGCCTGCCGCCAAGTTTTGCTTTAATTGTTTGATAAACTAATTTGTCAGCAAGTTTCCATTTACGATGTAAGCCTTTTGGTAAATAATTTTGAGACAAATAATCGTCGAAATTTGTTTTTAAATAATGTTCATACTTTTCTTCACCAACTGAAATAGCCCAATTAAATATTTTTTGTTTTAAAGCAGAACTATTATTCATTTGATTAATAATTTGAGTGTATACTTTTTCAAATAAACGAGGGACACTTGTTAATACTGTAGGTTTAATTTCTTGTAAGTCGTCAGGAATTGTTTCAATACTTTCTGCGTAACCGATTGTGACACCGATTGATAAAGGTAAATAATGTCCGGCTAAGCGTTCAAATATATGTGAAAGTGGTAAATAAGAGATTGAAACATCTTCTGGCACAAGTTCAACTACCCAAAACTGGACGCCTTCAATGTTTGTTAAAATATTTCCGTGTGTCAGCATCACACCTTTTGGATTTCCGGTCGTTCCTGATGTATTCATTATGGTCAGTAGTTGATCACGGTCTATCCCTCTCCACATCTCTTCCCAATCTGGATTTTCGAGTTCTCCTAACGCTTCTACTTCAGTAAAAGTAAGACAATCTGACGGTAAATCCGGATACATCATAATTATTTTTTCTAAGGCAACGCCTGCATCAAGTAACTTTTCGTATTGCTCGCTATTTTCAACGATTGCATAGCGAATCCCAATATTTTCGACAATATAAGCAACTTGTTCAGGCGGGATTGTTGGATAAATCGGGACACTCACTGCTTTAATACTGGCAATTGAAAAGTCTGAGATACCCCACATCGGGTTACTATTTGAAATAATTGCAATTTTATCGTTTGCTTTAATGCCTAATTGTAATAAACCATTTGCAAAACACTTAATTCGTTCCCAAAATTCACCGTAGGTTAACGGCATATAAACGCCTTCTTGCTTTGCTAAAAATGCGGTTTTATTTGCATGTTTTTTAACTGTACTTGCTAACATTTCAACTACGTTATTTTCCTGCATACATGACTCACCCTCTCACATTTTACGCCATATTTTCATAAATTGTTGCAGTTGCCATGCCAAATCCAATACACATGACTTGTAAACCGTACTTGCCCCGGTTGTCTTCTAATGTATGTAACAAAGTTGTCGCAAGCCTTGCACCACTTGCACCGAGCGGATGACCTAAAGCAATCGCACCACCTCGCGGATTTACTTTACTCATATCGGGTTTAATTTCAGCCTCCCAGGCTTTTATAACCGATGCAAAAGCTTCATTGATTTCAATTACGTCTATATCTTCTATTGTTAAACCGGCTTTAGCTAAGACTTGTTTTGTTGCTGGAATCACGCCCGTTAACATCATAACTGGGTCTTCTCCGACTACTACTCGGGCAAGGATTCTTGCACGTGGTTTAATCGAGAGCGCTTCTGCTTTTTCTTTACTCATCATTAAGAGCCCTGCAGCACCGTCACTGATTTGACTTGAATTTCCTGCTGTCACGGTTCCTCCTTCAGGTATAAAGGACGCTTTAAGACTACTAAGCTTCTCAAAATTAGTATTGCGTCTTGCACCTTCGTCTTCGATAAATTGATTTTTTTCGCCATTAATACCGATTTCAATTGGAATAATTTCGCGTTCAAAGTATCCTTCATCAATTGCTTCTATAGCTCGTTGATGACTTAAAAGTGAAAAGTGATCAAGTGATTGTCTCTTAATTTCCCAGTGACTTGATATATTTTCTGCTGAAAAGCCTTGTGGGATAATTGAATGTTTATCTACTAATGAACTTGGAAACTCGCCAATATCACTTCCCATTGGGACACGGGACATATTTTCCACCCCACAAGCAATTACAATATCTGCGTCACCTGAAGCGATTGCTTGAGCGGCGTTATGAATTGCTTGCTGGCTTGAGCCACATAAACGGTTGATTGAGTAAGCAGGTACCTCAACAGGAAAGCCTGCTGCAAGGACGCTCATGCGCCCAATATTTACACCTTGATCCCCGGTCATTGTTGCACAACCCGTAATGACATCGTCGATTTGATCGCTTGTTACTTTATTTCTTTTAATTAATTGTTGTAAAACAGGCACTAATAAATCAACTGGATGAACGTCTTTTAATGCCCCATCTTTTTTTCCAATTGCTGTTCGAATTGCGTCCACGATTACAACATTAGCCACCTAATCCCCCCTTTTTATTTTTTAAAAGGTGAATAATTGAGTTTCTTTGACGCTTATCTCTTCTGACTTCACCTGATTCGATTAGAAAGTCCGTAACAATCACATTTTCGTCTGTACTTGCTCCTGTGAACCGAAAAGCGTCGGCACGACCAAGCTCGCGAGAGGCACCCCTTACAAAAGCTTGCTTCCCAGAGAGTAAGTTCTGCCATGTCATACATAAATCTCCTCCTACTCGCCACTATAAAACTCGGGCGTTTCTTTTTGGAAAAATGCTGCTAAACCAATAGCTGGTTCTTCTGACTCGAATGTTTTTGAAAATGCTTTTGCTTCTTCTTTCAATCCTTTTTCTAGTGGTAATTCAGCTGCGTTAATCGCAACTTTCGCTTGTCCCATTGCAAAGACTGCGCCAAGCGCTAACTTTTCAGCAAATTCAGTTGTTTCTTCTTCTAAATCTGCTACTGCTTTTGTAATCAGTCCTTCTGCTTCTGCCTCAGCAGGTGATAATTTCTTAGCTAAGAAAATATTTTCAAGCGCTTTAGCTCGGCCTAATATTTCTGTCATGCGCTGCGTACCACCTGCACCTGGAATAATCCCAAGTGACACTTCAGTTAGTCCGATTGTTCCTTTTGACATCAATCTAAAGTCACAGGCTAAAGCAAGTTCGCACCCGCCACCTAAGGCATGACCATTAATTGCTGCAATAACAGGTTTTGGCATTTCTGAAAATTGATTAAAACACCTTTGCATTTCAGTCGCGGCTCTTTCAATTGGATTTTCTAAACTCGCATCATCTGCTTGCATCATGCCTTTTAAGTCAGCTCCTGCTAAAAATATTTTCGGATGCGAGGACGTTAGAACAATTACCCGGACTGAATCATTTGCTTTTAATTCCTTTGCAGCGCGGCTTAACTCTTCCATTAACTCATTTCCGATTGCGTTTACGGGTGGGTGATTAATTGTTACCCAGGTTACGCCTTTTTTCCGGTGATCAACTGTTAAAAATGAATAGGTCATATTTGCCTCCTATACTCGAATTCCAAATGCTTCAAATTCACGTCTTGCGATTACAAGATGCTGGATTTCATTTGTTCCTTCAAAAATATCAAACACTTTTGCGTCACGGTAAAACTTTTCGACAATGTGACCTTGAATACCAGTTGGTCCAAGAATTTCAAGTGCTTGTGAACAAACCTTTAACACCATTTCACCCGCATATGCTTTACACATGGCCGCCTCTTTTGCGTTAGCAAGCCCGAGATCTGCTTTCCAGGCCGCTTCCCAGGTAAGCAGCCGTGCTGCTGAAATTTGTGTGGCCATTTCCCCGAGCTGAAGCGTTGCTCTCTTTGTCAGTCTACTCCCTTTTGGGTACTCAAGCTGTACAATATCAAGTGCGTATTCATAAGCACCTCTTGCAATTCCGATTGCCATTGCAGCAACAATCGGCCGCGTGGAATCAAATGTTTTCATCGCTGTTGAAAAGCCAGATGGTCCTGATCTTGACTCCTCATACAAGGCTTCACCACCTAATAAATTTTCTGTTGGAACAAAACAATCAGTAAATAGTAATTCAGCTGTTTCGTTGGCGCGTAAACCCATCTTTTTTGCTAGAGCAGGAGAACTAAAGCCGGGTGTCCCTTTTTCAACAACAAAGGCTCGCTGACCAGCGCGACCGAGTGCTGGATCAACTGTTGCAAAGACAACCACCCA
>JARIBO010000062.1 GCA_029257405.1 Caryophanales bacterium | reverse complement strand
ATTTAACTATATCTGATATATGCTATATAATAATAAAAGAACTAACGACTAATAATCTAAAAACCAGTAGAAAGAGAGTGTTAATTCTTTGAATAAGAAACGAGTTATCTTACAAACATTATTATATTTTGTGTTATTTTCAATTATGCTACTTAATTCGATAACAATTGTTGAATGGTTGAATAAGAGCTTGTTTGTCGACTATGCAATCAGTCCAGAAGAAGCGAGTAACTACTTTTACGGCGAAGTACTCTTAGTATTTTTAATTGCTTTATTAATTTATGCGGTTATGGGAACATTTATTACGAGTATTTTAATGACCAATATAATATTTGGTACATTAATTATCGCAAACCACATTAAAGTACAAGAGCGAAATGAATTTATCACGTTTAAAGAGTTAAAAACAATTGCGTCACCTAAAGAGTTATTATCTTTTGTTGATATTGGTTTAGGGGCAGCTATCTTAGCGGTTCTCGCTATGTTAGCAGTTTTAGTTATTTTACAACTTACCGTTTTTAAAGTAAGAAAAAGAATCAATCTTAGTTTTAGTAGACGCGCACGGATTGCATTTGCTATTATTCCTATAATGATTTTATCGTTTATCTATTTAGAACCAAACACATTCAATGAGTATGTTTTAAAGTATGAAGAAGCTGACGTGCATAATTGGAATCCAGTTAAACGAGCGAGATCTACAGGATTTATTCCAACATTTCTTCATACGATTAAGCCAAATTACCAAGATCAACCTGATAATTATATAAAATATAGAGCGAAAGAAATTGAAGAAAAGTATGGAAATGTAGCAAATGAAATTAATAAAAATAGAACTAAATCATTAAAAGACTCCCAGACGATATTTTATTTAAGTGAGACACTTATGGACCCAAAAGAAGTCCCAGATTTACTTAATAATGAAACACCGATTCCGAAAATAAATCAGTATATGAACGAAAATATAGGTGGCACAATGTATAGCCAATATATCGGCGGGGGAACGGCAAATATCGAGTGGTCAATCTTAACCTCATTTAGTTTAGAAGTGTTTAATGATCCTGTTTCAGTAACGCCTTATTCAGACTTTTATTCAGACTCCAAAAATCACCAAACGGTTCTCCAATATTTTGATCAAGAGAAAAAAGCGATTCATCCTTATTCAGCTCACTTATATAAACGTAAAACGATTTATGATTTAATTGGATTCGATGACTTTTTATACTTAGACAATGGCATTAGACATACGGATAAATTAGGTACGCATCAACGTGTATCAGATGAAGCATTAAATAAAGATATCTTAAGAGAAAGTAAGCAGCAAGAAACGGATTTTTTACATGTTTTAACCATGCAAAACCATTCACCTTTTAGTGGTGAAATTCCTGACATGAGTTATCAGCCAGACATTAATGATAAATATCCAGAAAATAAACGTGATGATTTATATAATTTTTTACAAGGATTAAAAGCGTCTGATCAGGCAGTTGAAGAATTAGTTGAAGAACTTGACGCGTCAAACCGGGAAGTTAACTTTTTATTTTATGGTGACCATTTTCCAAGTTTGTTTACTGGAATGGAAGAGATTTTTTCAGAAGAAAAGCTGCATGAAACTCCCTGGTTTATCTATATGAATAAAAATAGAAGTAAAAAAGAAGCGCGCTATGAGAACTTATCACCAATGTTCTTTGTTCCCATGTTACTTAAAGAAGGCGATTATTACGTCTCTTCTTTCCAGGGGTTACTTGATGAACTCCTTGAAGCAGATATAAGAAGAATTGGAAAAGGCTTTGTCTATACATCAGAAGGTGAAGTAAAGGATCAAGATTTACCAACTGAGTTACGCGAAAAAGTTGATGATTACCGCTTTATTATGTATGACGCCTTATTTGGAAAAGACTGGTTAGGGGAATCATTCTATCTCCCTCTAGAAAAATAAAAATGCCTGTTCAAAACTGATAAAGTTTGAACAGGCATTTTTTAATATTGATTTGTTTCTAAGTCATCTTCTTCTTCAACTTCATCTATCGGAGATTTAAGAACAGGTAGTTCTAAATGATCTCTGAGTAATTTTTTCGTATCTTCTAGTGATTGATCATCTAACTTCCAGTAATAGGTGTTACTTGGCTGATAGTCTATTCCATCAATCGAATAAGACTCAATATCTAAGTCACCTGTAGACGAGCTGTATGCGACTAAACTTTTCATATCTTTAAACGATAAGTTTGTACTAATATTTTCTGCAACTGCATTGATTAAGTCATCTAGTTTTAAAATAGTTGTAATCGAAACAGATTTATCAACAATCGCTTGAATGATTTCAAGTTGACGTTTCCCGCGTTCGACATCACTATCATGTTTTCTAGTTCTTGCGAGTGCTAAAGCTTCTTCACCATTTAAAGTTTGTTTACCTGGTTTTAAATGAATTGCGTTTGCTTTATCTGTTGAATCTTGTTCTTTAAATTCATAAGGAACATCCATCTCAATCCCGTCAAGTGTATCAATTACGTCAATAAACGCTTCAAAGTTTAATTTTACGTAATAATCAACAGGTAATTCAAATAAGTGTTCTACCGTTTCAATTGCTGCTTTTGTACCTCCGTGAGCATGCGCATGGTTGATTTTTGTTTCATAACCAACTTCAGGTATGTATGTATATGAATCACGTGGAATACTAACCAGTTTAACACTTTTATCTTTTTTATTAAGTGTTGCAAAAATCATTGCATCCGTCCGGCCCGGTCCAGCGCTTTCGCGTGCTTCACTTGAATCTATTCCCATTATTAAAACAGAAACGTTATCTAGTTTTGGATTAACAGCTTCGTCTCTTAAAGTTGATTTATCTCCTCTACCATCATCTTTAAAAGATCCTGTTAAAGCAGATTGGGCTTCTAAATATAAATAAGTCGCATATCCACCAGCTGCAAGTATAAAAACAAGAGCAATCATGATGATATAGACACGTTTTCTTAGTTTACGTTTTTTAACAATTGTTGTTCGGTTTGCTTGATTTGAATTATCTGCCAAATTGTTATTCTCCTTTAAAAAAATCGATATAAAGCCAAACTTTATTATACTATTAATATTTTGAAAAGTATATCAAATTAAGGAGTTTTAGAAAAAATCCAAATTAAAATTTAATTATTCACCCCTTTATAAAGCAAGCGAGCGAGTATAGTTTGTGAAGGGAGGTGAGGTAATGGTTACAGCAGACCTTAGAAGTTCTCAGTTACGTTTAGTTTTAGCAATTGGTACAGACCCAGTAAGTGGTCGTTCGATTCAAAAGACGAAATCATTTAGTAATATTAAGACAAGTTCAACAGATGAAGCAATATTTAATATTGCCCAGGCGTTTTTAAGCGTTCAAACATCACCACTTGCTAATATTTCACGTAATGATGTGTCACATCTTCACTTAAGTTAAGTAGGGTTTTAAAGAAAGGAGGTGTAAATGATGAAAAAAATTGAATTACGTTTTAGAAATGTCGATGACAAAATTGTTAAATTTGAGTTAGATAATCCAGTTGATCCAATAGATCCTGTAGTAGTAAATGAAGCAATGGATACAATTATTGCAGAAAATGTCTTTACTTCTTCAGGTGGTGACTTATTAACAAAAGAAAGTGCACGTATTGTTCAGCAATTAGTTGAAGAGATTGAATTAACATAAGATTTAATAAATCGCCATATCATACAGCTTGTTATGATATGGCGATAAATATTTAAAGGACAGAATGGAGGGGGAAGATGGAAACATGGCTTTCATTTGTTGCTGAAGTTGGTTTTCCTGTTGTAATTACATTTTATTTATTACACCGGATTGAAGAAAAGCTCGATGTATTAAATGAATCGATTCGTGTTTTACCACATAGAATCCGTGAAAGTGATATCTAGCATAACCAAACAACCCACTAAAAAGTATTTAGTGGGTTGTTTTGAATAGTAGTATATTACAAAATATTACAGTTCGATTACAAAAACTTCCCGTATTAAAAATATTATGATATAATACTTAATGGTGTAAAAGGAGGAGTATTCAGTGACAAAAGATTTGAGCGAAAATTCATATCGTACTTACTGTCGCGATCGTCTTATAGTAAGTGAGTCAGCAAATAAGATTGAAGTTGAAAATAAGACAGAAGAAATAGAGAATGCTAAAATTAAAAAAACTAAAAAAACTGCAACACTCATTATAAAATAATTGAACTTATATTATATGCTCGTTTGTGTCTGGACATCCAGACGGAAACGGGCTATTTTTATTATCTTCTTTAAACTATATTTTAAATACAAAACTTATGTCATATTAAATAAAGTAATGTTACAATATTTGTAATAAACGGTATAATTTAAACATATTTCTGTCGTTTATAAATAAAACAATCTACTTAAAAATAATTGAAGGGGAGGTGTTTTTTTGAAAACTGTTATTATAGACAATGATGTGGCTGCTATTAATCATTTAGAATATATTTTAGAAGAAATAGATTTAACAACAATCGTTAGTAAACATACATGTCCTCTAAAAGCAGAAAAAGAAATTATAAAAATACGTCCTGATTTAATTATTTTAGAATCAAATTTCAAAGAAATCGATGGTTTAACATTAGCTAAAAAAATAGAAAAAGAATTTGCTGATATTAAAATTATCTTCGTTACATCCCATCAGAATATAAAAATAGAAGCATTTGAATTAAATCAAGTGGATTTTATTTTCAAACCCTTAGAAAAACAACGCATCAACCAAGTATTAAAAAAGTTTACCTCAAATTTTTTAATGAAAAATCAAGAGACGATTCCATTAATCAGTTGTTTTAAGAACTTTAAATATATTGAACTGCAAGAAAATGATCGAATAAATCAAATCGATTTAAACTGGCGAACAAAACATGCTAAAGAAATATTTGCTTATTTAATTACTCATAAAAAAATAAACGTAAGAAAAGATGTTTTAATTGAAATGTTTTGGCCAGAAATTCCTTTAAAAGAAGCCTATCATAATTTATATACTAATATATATTTTATTCGAAATACACTTAAAAAAAGTGGGATAGCTATTTTAATTAATAATAATGCTGATTCATATACTTTGAATTTAAAAAATGTGAAAACTGATTTTGAGTTTTTAGTAGAAAAAATCGAAAAATATAAAGATGTTGATATAGCTAAATTAGAAAAAGCAATGGATTTATATCAAGGTCACTTTTTAGAAGAAGAAAATTATTTATGGGCAGATTATAAAATGCAGAAGTACCGTTTAATTTGGTTAGAAACAATGGAATATATAATTGAAACCCATAGAAAAGAAAATAATATTCATCGAGCGATTATTAATGCTTTAGCTTTACAAAATATCGATCCTTATTTAGAACAAACGTATTATATATTAATGGAGTTATTCTCTGAGTTAAGGGATTTCAGTTCGATAAAAAATCAATATAAAAGGCTAGAAGAAATGTTAAAAGAAGAATATAATATTAAACCTGAAAATAATTTAAAGTATTATCTAAAATAATTTTTTTGGCGAGTTTATAACTTGATATATATAGGCTCAGTGCAAATAATCGTTAGTTAATTATTTGATTGTTCAGAATATTTTGAGAAATGTTTGAGATGTAAATAGTATAATCACCTTAAGTTAGGTAAATTAAAGGGGGGTTAGTAAATGAGTAAAAATCAAGTGGATTTTAAAACACGTCTCAATCGTAACAGAAAGCGTAAAGCAGGACGCGTTGCTGCGGTAGTTGCAACAATCGCTTTAGTTGCGAGCCCTTTATCTGTAAATATAGGTGATCAAGATTTAATTAATGTAAACGTCGCCTCAGCTGAAGTATTAGAAGATAATCAAGTTGATTCAACTGAGCTTGAGGAAGTTGTTGAAGTTCTAGAAGTTGAAACTGAAGAAGCAGTTCAAGAACAGGCAGTTGAAGATCCAGTAACCGAAGAAGAAGCACCTGATATAGTAGTAGAAACAGAAGCTGAACCCGAAGCAGTAGAAGTTGAAGCTGAAGAAGCAGTTCAAGCACAGGCAGTTGAAGTCGAGGTTGAAGAACCAGTAATCGAAGAAGAAGTGCCTGTTGAAGTAGCTGAACCAGAAGTTGAAGAACCAGCTCAAGAAGAAGCGCCTGTTGAAGTAGTTGAACCAGAAGTTGAGGAACTAGCTCAAGAAGAAGTTGAAAGTGATGCATCAGAACCTGAAGATTTAGAAGAAGAAATTGAATCCTTTGATTATAATGATTTTTCTAGTGAGTATTATGATTACTCAGAATATTACGATTATTCAACTTACACTGATATGTCTGAGCACTACGACTATTCAACTTACACTGATAACTCTGAACACTATGATTACAGTGAAAATTATTATTCTAGTTATTACGAGGGTTATGAGGATTATGAGGATTATGAGGATTACGAAGATTACGAGGGTTATGAGGATTATGAAGACTATGAAGGCGTAGATGGTGACTTCAATTATAATGACTATTCTAGTCTTTATTATGATTACTCTCAATACTTCAATTATTCAACTTACACTGATATGTCTGAGCACTATGATTATTCAAGTTACACTGATAACTCTATATACTATAATTATAGTCAAAATTATTTTTCTGATTTTTACAATGGTTTTTATGAAGAATATGGAAATTATGGTGAATATTATGGAGAATATGATGATGTAGATGGTGACTTCAATTATAATGACTACTCTAGTATTTATTATAATTACTCTCAATACTTTGATTATTCAACTTACACTGATATGTCCAAGTATTATGATTATTCGAGCTATATTGATAACTCTCAGTACTTTGATTATAGCTATAATGATTATACGGGTAATTACGATGATAATGGATATGATGAATCTGACTATGACCAAGGATATGAAGATGGATATAACCAAGGTTTTGCAGATGGTTATGAAGCCGGATCTAATGGTGAAGAGATGAGTGATTATGATCAAGGATTTGAAGATGGCTATTACGAAGGTTACAAAGACGGATATCTAGAAGCATCGGGTGAAGATTATGATGACGAATACTATAACCATTATGATCTAGGATATCTAGACGGCTATAAAGAAGGGTATGACGATGGTTATAATGCTTATCTTGACGAAGATAGTGATGATTATAGTGAGGGATACGCAGATGGCTATTCTGATGGTTATACAGACGCTGAGAATGATATGAACGAAGGCAACAATGATGAAATAAGAGTAGGACCTAGTCAAGGGTCTGATAAAGGTGAAAGTAATATACTTTCTGGTGGTAATAGCAAGGGCAATATTGTTTATACAAATTTAAGTAGCCCAAGTAAATCAAAGGTAAGTCAAAGTCGACTTGCACCTAAACAGGTTGCTCATGCTACAACTATGGTTAAATCAAGTGATGGTAAGACATTACCAGCAACAGCAACATCAACATTCGATTGGATGATCGGTGGTTTAATCGCTATATTTGCCGGATTAGCAGGATTGTTCACACGTAGAAAGAAAAAAGAATAAAAACTATAATAATGATTTATTAAGTTTAGTATGTACATCCTTTCCCCGTTTTTTATTTAGAGTATTCTAATCGAGCTCGTTTGCGTCAGGTTAATCAGATGCAAACGAGCTCTTTTTATTACTTTATAATACATGTAAAAGAAATATATCTTATTTTATAAACTATGTTATAATAAACGTATAAAAATGTATAGTTTTTTGGTAGTTAGCTCCTAAAAAAACAATTAGTGTATTTATTGCAAAATAAGGAGTGTGTTTTTTGTGAGAACAATAATTATAAACAATGATTTAGCAGCTATTAATCATTTAGAACTAACATTAAATGGAGTAGGTTTAACAAATGTTGTTAGTAAAGAAACGTCGGGCATAGAAGCAAAAGAAAGCATCTTAAAATTACGTCCCAAGTTAATCATATTAGATTCTGACTTAAAAGAAATAGACAGTTTAACCTTAGCTAAAGAAGTGGAAAGTGAATTTCAGGATATGCGATTTCTCTTCCTTACTTCTCGCGAACAGATTAATGTTGAAGCTTTTGAATTAAATCAAGTGGATTTTATAGTAAAACCAGTCGAAGAAAGTAAAGTCATTCAATCATTAAAAAAACTCTCACCAGATTTTTCAAAATTAAATAAAGAAACGACTCAGTTAATTAGTTGCTTTAAGCACTTGAAATATATTGAATTGCACAGAAATGGACGGATTAAACAAAGTAATTTAAATTGGCGCACAAGATATGCAAAAGAAATATTTGCATATTTAATTACTAATAATAAGTTAAATGTAAAAAAAGACATGCTTATTAAAATGTTCTGGCCAGAAATGCCTACTAAAGAAGCATATCGGAATTTATATACACATATCCATTTAATTAGACAAGTACTTCAGGAAGCGGATATCCCTATTTTGATTAACAATCATAATGATTCATATAGTTTGTATATGAACGGGGTAGAAACAGATTACGAATTTTTGCAAGATCAAATCAAGCGATATAAGTATACCGATTTATCAAAATTAGAAAGAGCGATGAATTTATATAGAGGGCATTTTTTGCAAGATGAAAATTATGAATGGGCAGCTTATAAAAGAGAAAAATACCGATTAATTTGGCTTGAAACGATGGAATACATTATTGAAAAACAAAAAGAAAAAAAGATGATTAACCGGGCTATCATTAATGCTTTATACGTTCAAAATATTGACCCTTATTTAGAGCATACCTATTATATTTTGATGGATTTGTATGCTGAAATAAGAGACCTCAATTCTGTTAAAATACACTACGAAAAATTAGCACACATGCTAAAAGAAACATATAATATTAAACCAGAAAATGAATTAAGTTATTATCTGCGAAAAAAATAAAATGATAAAGGCGTGATATGAAATATGATTGATCACATTATTTATAAATATATGTATTTTAGCTCGTTTTAATCTGCAAAAAAAATCAGATTAAAACGGGTTATTTTTATGTAAAGTCTTCCTTATTATAGTAAATCATGTTATATTCAA
>JARIBO010000020.1 GCA_029257405.1 Caryophanales bacterium | reverse complement strand
CGCTTTTGGGTTGCAGAACATCATAATGTTCCTGCATTTGCAAGTAGCTCACCTGAGATGGTTATGATGCGTCTTGCTGATGCAACGAACCAGATTCGTATTGGTTCAGGTGGTGTCATGCTCCCACATTATAGTCCTTATAAAGTTGCTGAAAATTTTCGCACGCTCGAAGCCTTTCATCCGAACCGGATTGATTTAGGAATTGGTAATACCGTCGGGACGCCCCTTGTAAATCAAACATTAAATGAAAATAAAAGTAAAAGATTAGATTATGAACAAGGTTTTGACGATTTAAGGCAGTACTTAACAGATCAAGTAACAGATGATCACCGCTTCGCTGGAATCACTGCAAATCCTGTCATTCCAACAGTTCCAGAAATGTCTGTTCTTTCAACAAGTGTCAGAAGAGCACAAATGGCTGCGAGACTTGGCATTGGTTTTACACTTGGGTTATTTCCAATTAGAAATAAACGCATGTTTGATATTGCTATCCATGCCGCAAAGACCTACCGCGAAGAATTTAAACCATCCCAATTTATGTCTGAACCAACGGTCATCATTGCGCCGTTTGTTGTAATTGCAGACACAAACAAGCAAGCAGAAGTCTACCGCGAAGCACTCGATTTTTGGTTGCTCGGGCTAGATAATTTTAGTTATTCTAAAAGTTTCCCATCTGTAGAGTCAGCGAGAGCGCACGCTTATACAGAAAAAGAACAAGAGACAATTCAAGCGAACCGAATTAAAATGGTCGTTGGTGATACAGCTAGCGTAAAAGAACAAATCAATGACTTAATTGAACAATTCGGAGCAGATGAAGTCTTATTTGTACCCCTTATTCCAGGACTTGAAGCACGCAAAAGAGCAATAGAGCTACTAGCAGAAACGTTTAAGTAACTGCTTTTGTTAAGTGCTTTATTAAATGAAACCAGTTCATAAAAAAACAGAATAGATGCACGTAGCTTTTCAATATAAATTATGATAATATTATCTTGCTTCCCTTTATAAAGCTTGAATTAAAGTACATATTTATAAGGGAAGTAATATTTTAGGTTTAAAATTCTGATTATTCAAAAGAAATGAAATAATCGAATGATTAAAACTAAGAGGGGGACTTATATTGAAGAAAATTAAGTACATAGTAATGGCAATTGGAATTTTATTTGTTATCAGCGCTTGTTCGTCAGGAGACGATAAAGAAAAAGAATCTTCTGGAGGTGACGGTTCTAGCGAAGAGTTAAACTTAAATATGTCAGTAACAACAAGCGAAACGTCAACATGGTTTTTAGGGGCTGAAAAACTAGCTGAAGATATTGAAAAAGAAACTGATGGACGCATTAAGATAGAAGTATTTGCAAATGAACAACTTTCTGGTGGAGAATCAGGAAAAGCACTTGAACTTCTATCAAAAGGTAATATTGATTTAACATTTAACTCAACAATTATTTATTCAGTATTAGACGATCGTTTCGGTGTAGCATCTGCTCCGTTTATCTTTAATGATTTAGACGATGCAGACGCTGTATTTGCAGGTGAAGGTGGAGAGATGTTAAAAGAAATAGTCCGTGAAAAAAATATTGAGCCTTTAGGATTTGGTGAAAATGGCTTTAGACAAATTACAAATAGTGCTCATGAAATTAAAGGACCAGAAGATATTGAAGGGTTAAAGATTCGTATTCCAGGGATTACAATGTATACAGATTTATTTAGAGAGCTTGGCGCTAATCCGTCAACTATGACATTCTCAGAAGTATTTACATCATTACAACAAGGAACAATAGACGGGCAAGAAAATCCGATTGATGTTATTTACTCATCTAAATTAAATGAAGTACAAGATTATATTACAATGTGGAACTATTCTTATGATCCATTAGTTTTAGGAATTAACAAAGATTTATTTGACTCGTTAAGTAAAGAGGATCAAGACTTATTTACAAAATTAGGAGAAGAAGCGGCAGAGTATCAAGTAGAAATAACGCGTGAAAGAGAAAAAGAACAAATCGAGGAATTAAAAGATTCAGATTTCAATTTCTATTATCCTACTGAAGAAGAAATTGCAGATTACAGAGAAGCAGTAGAACCAGTATTTGATAAATATGAATCGATCTGGGGAGAAGATTTACTAGAAGCATTCCAACCATAAATAGAAAAGGTGATCAATATGAACAAATGGCTCGGTAGACTAGAAGAAGTAATTGTTGTATTCACTCTCGTTACAATGTCTATCATAGCATTTGTAAATGTCGTAACAAGAAACTTTTTTGATGTGTCACTTGCTTTTACAGAAGAAATAACAGTTAATTTATTTGTATTTCTAACATTCGTTGGAGCAGCCATAGGTGTGCGTAAACACGCACACCTTGGTTTTTCTTTACTCGTAGATAAAGCGTCACCTGCGTTTAGACGCGGTTTAATTGGATTTATTGGACTTATTTCTGTTTCATTTTTCTTGATTATTGTATATTACGGTATTGATATGATGCAGTTTCAAATAAGTATTAATGCAACAACGCCAGCATTAGGATGGCCGCGTTGGATATTTTCTAGTGCGTTACCAATAGGAGCAACACTTTGTGCGATTCGTACGATTGAAGCAACAGTTAAACAATGGAAAGGACTTTCTCGAAAAGGAGGGGACTCCGTATGAACGCCCTATTACTATTTGTAGTATTTTTTGCATTGATCTTTTTAGGTGTTCCTATTGCAATTTCTCTTGGAATTTCATCTGTTGTTATACTATTTATGATCGATGGCTTGATGGGGTTAAATGTAATGGCAGACGTCATGTATACGAGTATTGCTAAGTTTACATTATTAGCGATTCCCTTCTTTATTCTAGCCGGTGTTATTATGGAACACTCAGGTATCTCAAGCAAACTAATTAATTTAGCAGATAAACTAGTTGGGCATCATAAAAGTGGGATTGTATTTATTACAGCCTTAGTCGCGATATTTTTTGCAGCCATTTCAGGTTCTGGACCAGCTACAGTTGCAGCAATTGGAGGCATATTGATTCCTGCTTTAGTAAAAAATGGATATAAAAAAGAAAGTGCAGCTAGTTTAGTTGCCAGTACAGGCTCGATTGGAATTATTATTCCACCAAGTATAGCTTTTATTGTTTTTGCAGTTGTTGCAGGAGATCAAATACCTGTTTCGATAGGTCGTTTATTTATCGCAGGTATCGTACCAGGTATTTTACTTGCTATTGGACTAGTAGGAGCAGCATTATATGTCAGATGGCGTCAAGATAATAAATCAAATACAGAAAATATAATCCAAGAAAAAACCGAGCGTGCTTCAGGAAAAGAAGTCGGTAAAGCATTTATAGACGCACTTTGGGGACTATTAATTCCAGTTATTATTTTGGGTGGTATCTATGGTGGATTCTTTACCCCAACTGAAGCGGCTGTTGTCGCTGTATTTTATGGATTATTTGTAGGTATTTTTGTTTATCGTATGCTAAACGTTAAAAAACTATATACGATTTTTTTAGAAGCCTCTGTGCAAACGGCAATTGTTATGCTCGTAGTAAGTACAGCATCAATTTTCGCTCATATTATTACAACAGAACGTTATGCACGAGATATTTCAGATTTATTATTAAGTGTATCTGATAATCCAATAATTATTTTATTATTAATTAATCTAATTTTATTAATTGCAGGTGCATTTATAGATGCAATATCAGCATTTTATATCTTTGTGCCAATCTTATTGCCAATTATAATATTATTCGAAATCGATCCAACTGTATTTGGTGTATTTATGACAGTAAACTTAGCGATAGGACTATTTACTCCGCCAGTTGGTTTAAATTTATATGTAGCGAGTGGAATATCAGGATCATCTTTATTAGGTATATCTAAAGCAATCATTCCATTTTTAGTGGCATCGCTGATTGTGCTAATGCTCATTACATATATACCATTTATCTCAACATTCTTACCAGATTTATTAAAAGTAAATTAAAATTAATTCAGCAGGTGATTAAGTGAATGAACAAGTAGCAATTGTAATAGGTGTAGCGATTGAATTAGCTACACGTGGTGCAAAAGTTGTTTTGGTTGATATACTAATCATGTAAGGCAACGATTAAACGAATTGGCACACCAGAAGACCTTGCAGATGCTATTTGTTATTTTGCTTCAAAGAATGCAAGTTACACAACTGGTCAAACATTAAAAGTTGATGGTGGCGCAATTATAGGTTAAATATATTTTTATGAAAACAAGGAGTTTTAAGAATGCGACTATTACCTGTTATTGCTACTTTTATTACACGCTACTTACCACTTTGGATTATAGGACTTTCGATTATTGCTTACGTGCTTCCAAGTATTTTTCGCCCCATTCAAGGACTAACAGAAGTTAGTCTTGGGGCGATATTCTTGTTTATGGGGATGTCATTATCTACTGAACAAATAATAAGAGTGATTAAAAAACCTAAATACGCTTTAGTAGGGATTCTTTTGAAATGGACAATTATGGTTAGTGTAACGATCACTATTGCTTACTTGTTTTTTAGTAATAATTCAGAATTAGCAGCTGGGATTATTTTAGCAGGTACAGTTCCAAGTGGAACATCAGCTAATATTTATACATTTATTGGTGGTGGGGAAGTAGCTTTAAGTATCACATTGGCAACACTAGATACAATGATATCTCCATTCTTAACCCCAGCCTTAGTTCAAGCATCGGTAGGGAAAGTTGTTCCTGTAGACGGTTTAGCAATATTTATTAATATTATATGGGTCGTCTTTATACCTTTATTTATCGGGCTATTTTTACAATGGAAATTGCCAAAAAAAATAGCTAGAGTAAGGCCTTATACGTCATTTTTATCACAACTAGCATTATTTGTTGTGGTTCTTGCAGTTATTTCAAAAGCACAACCAGCACTCCTTGCAAATTTAAATTTATTACCACTAATTTTCCTTGCAGTTATTCTACAAGTGTCAATTCCAATGTTTTTAGGATTTTATACATCCAAACTATTAAAAATTCCAAAAGAAAATGTCATAGCAATTACTTTTCATACAGGGATTTGTAATACGGCACTTGCATCTACCTTAGCTGTAGAGCATTTTAGTTCTCTTGCAGCAGTTCCAGCTGTTGCGAACATGATTGTTAATTTAACAATTGGAGCTATCGTTGCAAAAGTTTTTGAGAAACAAAGAAATAAAAAACAAACACAATAAGAAACACATGAGAATTTATCCATAAATCCTCTTGTGTTTCTTTATCTAAAAGAATTGTAAGAAAATATTTGTGATAAACTTAAGTTATCGATTAAAAATACAGGGTGAGGAGTGAAATAATGAATAATTTAACAAGTATAGAATGGTTAAATGAAAATTTAAATGATAAAGATTTAATAATTATCGATTGTCGGTTTAATTTAATGAATCCTGAACAAGGTAGCAAAGATTATCAGGAAGATCATATTCCAGGCGCATTTTTCTTTGATTTAGATAAAGATTTATCAAGTGAAATACTTACGCATGGAGGTAGACACCCCTTACCAAATATCAATAAGTTTGCCGAAACGTTAGGGAATGTTGGAATTGATGAAACAAAACACGTTGTTGCTTATGATGATCAAAATGGACCTTTTTCAGCAAGGTTATGGTGGTTGTTAAAATATTTAGGCCACGCGAATGTGTCTGTCTTAAATGGGAATTACATTGACTGGAAAGAAGCGGGGTATGAGACGTCAACAGAAATACCAAGGCCAAATAAAACAAGATTTACAGCAAATATCCAAAAAGATATGGTTATCGAAATGGAAGATGTAAAAGAAATTACGGATAAAGATAGCTATAAGTTAATCGACGCACGCGCACCAGAAAGATTTAGTGGTTAAGTTGAAACGATTGATTTAAAAGCAGGCCATATTCCAAATGCTTTAAACTACTTCTGGGAAGAAACAAAGACAGAAGCAGGAGAAATGCAATCAACAGAAAAGCTAAAAAGATATTTTTCTGAAATAAAAGACGAAAATATCGTTGTCTACTGCGGGTCAGGTGTAACGGCAAGTGTAACGCTCTTAGCACTTGAAAATTTAGGTGTAGAAGCTAAGTTATATCCAGGTGGATGGAGTGACTGGTCTTCTTATGAAGATAATGAAGTTGCAACAGGAAAATAAAATAGGCTCGCCTGCGATACGGGATTAACCGTACGCAGGCGAGCCTTTTAATTTATTCATTTATTTTAAGGTTGTAAACTACCTAAAAATAAGCTGATGCTAGGGATAAATGAAATAATGATGACGTCTAGAATCATAACGATAATAAAGGGAATAATCGCTTTAACAAGGCTTTCGAATTTGGTCCCGGCAATGTTAGCTGCTACAAATAAGTTTAAGCCAACAGGCGGAGTAACAAAACCAATTGCTAAGTTAAAGATCATGATAATTCCAAAGTGAACAAGATCGATTCCGAGTGCGTTAACAATCGGTACAAGAATTGGCGTTAAAATAATAATGGCCGCAGTCGTATCTAAAAAGGTTCCAACAAAGAGTAATAATAAGTTAATAATGAGTAAGGCAACAATCCAGTTTGTTGTCACACCGAGCATTAATTCAGTTAATTCTGCAGGCACGCGTGCTCGCGTTAAGTAATATCCGAAAACTGACGCCCCAGCAATAATAAACATAATAACTGCTGAAATAAGGACCGATGAAGAAAATATTTCAACTAAGTCTTTAAATTTAATTTCTCGGTAAATAAATAACCCAACAATTAAACCATAAACAACTGCGACAACGGCAGCTTCTGTTGGTGTGAAAATTCCACCATAAATCCCGCCTAAAATAATAACCGGCATTAAAAGGGCTAAAATAGCATCTGCGAAAGCTTTTAAGAAATCTTTAAAGGTGAATCTGTCACCACCACCATAGCCTTTTATATGAGAAATGACATAGACTAAAATAAGGAGAGATCCAACAACAAGTAACCCTGGTAAAATACCCGCAATAAATAGTGAGCTAATTGAAACGCCAGCTGTCACACCATATAAAACAAGCGGGACACTTGGCGGAATCATGACACCAATCGTTCCACCCGCAGCTTGGACAGCGGTTGAAAAGTTTTTATCATAACCTTTTTTAACCATGGCAGGGATAAGCAGTGAGCCAACTGCTGCGGTTGTTGCTGCAGCTGAACCTGAAATGGCTGCAAAAAACGCACAGGCAATAATTGAAACAATCCCGAGTCCTCCTGTTACTCGGCCAAACATTACGTTAGCTAGGTGAATTAGTCGTCTAGAAATTCCACCGTTTTCCATTAGCTTTCCTGCTAAAATAAAAAAAGGAATTGCTAAAAGGGGGAAGGAACCAACTGAGTTAAACATCCGCTGCATTAAAGCGACTAAAGAAACGTCACCATTAATCATAAAAACAAAAGAAGAAGCCATGCCGAGCGCAACAGCTATGGGAACACCAATTAGAAATAAAACAATTAAAAGAATAAATAAGAGTGATGTCATATTGTTTTACCTCCACTTCTCATATCTTTTACAAAAACGTGAAGTAAATTAATAATTAATAAAAGTCCACTTAGCGGTATCACGCTATATACCCAGCCCATAGGAAAGCGTAAAACAGGCGATAATTGAGTCATTGAATGCATGGTTAAGGCGTACCCTTGATAAACCAAAATAATATAAAATGTAATACTTACGAGCATTGCTAAAGTATATAAAATTTTCCGAATGAAGAGTGGAAATAAAGAAGTGAAAAAATCAACTGCAATATGGGCTTTTAATGATAATGCATAGGCAGCACCTAAAAATGTAATCCACACGAGACAGTAAATTGCTAACTCTTCTGTCCATGCAAGTGGTTGGTTTAATGCGAAGCGAAAAACAACTTGAGCAAAAACAACCGCTGTTAAAAGTGCAAAAATTAAGTTTAATATGTGTTTGACCGCAAAGTTAAGATAATCAATTACTTTAGTCATCGTACACCTCCGAACAATGAAAGAAAGGGAGAGCTAGTCTCCCTTTAATCAAATCATATTATTGTGCTTCTAAAATTTCATTTAGGACTTCTTCATAGCCATATTCATCTTGGAATTCATCGTAAACTGGCTTAACAACTTCTTGGAAAGGAGCTACATCAATATCTTCAATCACTTCAATTCCATTTTCTTTTACTTTTTCAAGTGATTCTGCTTCCATTTCAACGATTAAATCACGCTGAACAGAACCAATTGCTTCACCTTCTTCAACAACGATATCAGCAAGTTCTTTTGGAAGTTCATCATATGTTTGTTTACTCATCATGAAGACTGCAACTGAGTATACATGACCTGTAAGTGACATATAATCTTGATTTGCTTCATGTAAACTAAACTGATCTGCAACAATAATTGGGTTTTCTTGTGCGTCAACAACACCTTGTTGTAATCCTGTTAAAGCTTCGTCCCATGCCATTGGCGTTGGTTGTGCACCTAACTCTTCAAATGCTGAGATATGGATTGGGTTTTCTTGTGTTCTAATTTTTAATCCAGCTAAATCTTCTGGTTTTTCAATCGGATGTTTACTATTAGTTACATGACGGTAGCCGTTTTCCGCCCATGATAAACCAACAATTCCGTGATCTTCCATTTTGTCTAGCATGCCTTGACCAATGTCACCTTCTAAAATTTCTACTGCTGCGTCACGATCTTTAAATAAGAAGGGTAAATCAAGTACAGCGAGTTCTGGAATAAAGTTTGTTACAGGTGCAGTTGATGAAACAACTAAGTCAACTGTTCCAAGCGTCATACCTTCAGTTAATTCTTTTTCCGCTCCAATTTCAGAGTTTGGGAAAATTTCAATTGTAACACGACCATCTGTACGTTCATCGATGTTTTTTGCCATTTGTTCAAGTGCAATTTGGTAAGGGTGATCATTTGGTAGTGAGTGACCTGCTTGGAGAACGTAGTCTTTACCGTCATCAGCAACCTCAGCATCGTCACTTGCCCCGTCATCAGCTCCGCCACACGCTGAAGCAATTACTAAGACAAATGCCATAAGTAGTGTTAATAATAAATTTCTCTTCATTCTTTTTCCTCCTAAATAATTAAAAATGTCATGTTTGTTTCTATGTAAATACCCATGTTCTTAACGAAAATTAAAAGTTTTTTAATCTGTTTTTATCACCCTTTCAAATTAATTAGTTCACTTATCTGAATATTAACATAATACAATCAATTCACGAAAATCACAATCAATTGTATGAGTAAATTAACATTAATTTAATAACGAAATATTCAGGAAACTTAAACAAAATAAAAATAGTTTTTAGAGCTCACTCTAAAAACTATTCTACACCAAGAAAAAGTTCGTCTTTTGCAACGTTACCAATAATGTTTGTTGCTAAAAGGTCGTGTGATCCACCAATCATCCCACCGACAAGGGGGATTAAACGGCCTAAGTTAATCAGACCTTTTTGTCCGAATTTAGTGACAAGTCTAAAACCAACTTTTTGATTGATTTTTGTTAATGATTCACTTGTTACTTGGTTTCTCACTGTTCTTTCAAAAATCTTCCGTCCGAACATTTTTTTACCGATTTTAAGTCCCGTACCTTTCAGGATTTTTTCTGCTGAATTCCCTGTTAATGCAACGAAGACTAAGGTTTTAACTTCCTCATCATGAACGTCAAACCCACGCATATATGCAATCGCAGCGACCATTCGCATTTGCACATATAAAACAGAGGCAATATTTGCTGGAACAGCAACAGGTAAGAGGATCAAACCACCAAGACCAGTGACGAACCCTAAGGAGCTTGCTTTTGTATTTTGATAACGAATCAGTGCTTTAATCGCTTTATCGGTCGAGTCATGTTTTTTTTGGAAACTTTCGGCTAACTCTTCTGCAGTTGCCATTTTCGGGAGCCCTTCAATTGAAGCGTCATAAGTCCAGTTCAATAGTTTTTGAATATTGCTTTCGTTAACGTCCATTATTCATCCCTCATTTAAAAATTTTAAACTTCTAACCCAGCAATCCCAAATCCACCAGGGCCAGAGTGAGACGAGATCATCCCGCCTGCTTCAATCCACGAGATGTTTATAAAGCCATATTGTTTTGCTAAACTTTCCATTTCTTCTTTAATTGTTTCATCAAGTCCGATGCTATAAAGTAAATAAATTTGTTCACGGTCAATGTCATAGCTGTCTAAATACTCTTCCATTAACTTTTTTGCAACATGACGCATTTTACCGCGATATTTTTTAGTTGAAACAAGTTTACCATCAATTAATTCAATGCGTGGTTTTATTTTTAATAAAATCCCTGCTAAGTAGGCTGCGTTACTAACGCGTCCACCTGCTTTTAAAAAGTCTAAACTACCGGGAATAAAGGCAAATTTTGATTTAGGAATAACTCTTTTTATTTCTTTAATTAACTGCTCAGGTTCAATACTAGGATTTTTTGCCAACACATCTACCGCGTGCCAAACAATTGCAGCAAGACCTCCCGCAACATTTAAGCTATCAATTAAAAATATATCGTCAAAATCTTTTGCTGCGATGATTGCGTTTTGAAAGGATGACGATGCTTTTGACGTATAACCAACATGCACAATCGTACAATTAGGATGATCAGTTCTTATTTGCGTGAAAAAATCAGTATATTCATGTGGATTTGTTGAAGTTGTTAACGGGTTCTTTTTTGTTTTATCATAAAACTCAAAAATTTCAGGCACAGATATTTCACCATCTAAATAGTCGACACCATCCATTACAACGTGCATCGGAACGACATAAATATCGTGTTTTTCTGCTAAGTCTTTTGATAGGTCTGAACCACTTTCTGTCGTTAAAATAATCTTTTTCATCTTGCACCTCTTTCATAATTAAAAAAACCTTTCATGCTTATCTACTTATTTTTAAAAGAGGATTTAGTTGGGGCCTTATCTAATTATAACATAGCAAAGATTGTGAGAGAAAAAGCAAAAAGAATAACGCTTAACTTGTGACGTTTAAGTGTCTAATCGTACTTAAAAATAATTTAAACTGAAGTATCAGAATAGTTAAAATTGCCTGTCAATCGCGTCACTAAAGGATTTAAACGAGTAAAAAGTGGTAGTATATTTTTACATATGGTAAGCTCGGATAGGTGATTTAATTTAACGTATTTTTTAATTAACAAAGAGTAATTAAAAGTGCAACCAATAGATATCAAAAATTAAGGGGGAGAAGAAATGGTTGAAAATAATAAGAAGACTGCAAAGGGTTCAAGTGAAAATCATGACCCGAGCCGTCGTAAATTTATAAAAAACACAGGACTTGCTACTGGTGGTGTAGTTGGGGGAACGATTCTTGGCGCTTTACTTGGTAATCCATTTAAATCTGAAGAAGCACCAAAAGAAGGAAATGCTGATAAACCATTTACAGAAACAAGAATGTTTTTCACGCGTTTTGAAGACTTTAACGTTTTAAGTCAAGCAACTGAACGTATTTATCCAGAAGATGACAATGGTCCAGGAGCAATTGGACTTGGTGTACCTTTCTTTATTGATAAACAACTTGCAGGAGCTTACGGTGTAAACAAAAATGATTACATGAAAGGACCTGGCCAAAAAGTAGAAGGTATTAATACATATCAAACTTTAATGAACCGTGGTGATGTATTCATCGAAGGCGTGCGTAAAATGAATAAAGAAAGTCAAGACCGTTTTGACGCAAGATTTTATGATCTTGAAGGCGAGCAGCAAGACGAAATTTTACAAGACTTAATTGATGAAAAAATTAAATTAGTCGGTGTCTCATCAAGTACCTTCTTTAACTTACTAAGAGATATGACAATCGAGGGCGCTTATGCGGATCCTTTATACGGTGGGAATAAGGATATGCAAGGGTGGAAAATGAAAGAACACCCTGGTATCCGTGCGAGTTATATTGATTTAATTGAATCAGAAGATTTTGAGTTACTAGATCCAATTAGTTTAAGAGATTATCAACAATAAACTGAGTAAACGAGTATGTAGGAGGAATATTTATGGCTAAAAAGCTAGATAAAGTAGACGTTGTTGTCGTTGGAACAGGTTGGGCAAGCGGGATTCCAGCAGCTGAATTAACAAAAGCAGGTTATAAAGTTGTCGCACTTGAGCGTGGACAAGATAGAAATGTAACAGATTATATTGGAGCAAAAGATGCTTTACGTTATGATAAAAGACATGAAATGATGGAAGACCACGCTGTTCAAACTATTACAGCAAGAAACAGTGTCGATGAAACAGCATTTCCACTTAGAACACAAACAGAAAACTTTGAAGGTAATAACGTTGGGGGAAGTAGTTCACACTGGTCAGGTGTAACGCACCGTCCAACTGAATTTGACTTTGAAGCACGTACAAAAACAATCGAAAAGCACGGCGAAGGAAAAATCCCTAAAGAAATGAACTTGCAAGACTGGGGTATTACTTATGATGAAATGGAAGAGTACTATGATAAGTTTGAAAAAATGGCCGGTACGTCAGGTGAGGAAGATCCAGTAGGTGTGAAACGTAGTTCACCTTACCCAACTCCACCAATGAAAGAAACGCCGCCAATTACATTATTTAAAGCAGCAGCTGAAAAGCTAGGTTATCACCCTTTCCAGATTCCTTCTGCCAACTTGTCAGAAAGATATGAAAATCCAGACGGTCAAACGATTAACCAGTGTCAGTATTGTTCGTTTTGTATGATGTATGGGTGTGACTTTGGAGCGAAATCAGATCCAGTTGTTACAGTTATTCCAACAGCACAAGAAACAGGTAATTTTGAACTAAGAACAGAATCATACGCACGTCGTGTTATTCATGAAAATGGTAAAGCGACAGGTGTTTTATACGTTGATATGCGTACAGGCCTTGAATATATTCAACCAGCAGATATCGTTGTTTTAGGTGCATATACACTTTCAAATACAAAATTAATGCTTCTATCTGAAATTGGTAAGCCCTATGACCCGAAAACAAAAGAGGGTATTATCGGTAAAAACGCTGCTGGATTTGAACTAAGTACACCAGGCGGTAGCGCTAGAGGATTCTTTGAAGATATGAAGTTCAACTTAGCAATGGGAGCAGGGGCACTAGGTGGTACCTTTAGTGACCTAGATAGTGATAACTTAGATACGTCAGACCTTGACTTTATCGGTGGTGGAATTGTTGAACTAAGACTAAGAGGAGAAGATCCAATTGGTTACAACAACGTACCAAGCGATGTACCAAGCTGGGGTAAAGAGTTTAAAGATAAATCACTTCATTACTCAAATAGAAATCTAGCGGTTGGTTATAGCCCGTCTACTTATGGTTGGTCATTTAACTACATGGACCTTGACCCAACTTATAAAGATAGCTTTAACGATCCACTTTTACGTGTTACGTATGAAGTAACAGATCACGATAAAAAAGTAACGGAGTTTGGTAACAAAAAGTTAGCTGAAATTATGGAAGAAATGGGTGCAGATATTGTTGAAACAAGCCCAATTGCTGAAACGTGGGGCCATAAACATGGGTACGGTGAAGCAGCTGGTGGCGTTATTATGGGAGAAACACCTGAAAATTCGGCAATTAACAACTACTGTCAAGTGTGGGAAATGGAGAACTTATTTGTGATTGGTGCTTCTGCATTACCGCATAAGATTCCTCAGCAAACTGCAACAATTGGTGCATTTGCATATCGTGCAGCAGAAGGAATGGAAAAAATTCTAAAAGACGGTGCAAAATTACTTGTTGAAGCAAAAGAAACAAATAAAGCTTAACAAATGATGACTTTTCATTTAAACTATCATTATCAAGTCGATAAGGATGATGCCAATGAAAAATAAATTAAACATCCTGTTTATTGGAGCTATTATGTTACTTGGAATATTACTTAGTGGATGCGGGGCAAATATTGAATCAAATATGTCAGAACAAATGACAGATTTTTCATTCATCACACAAGATAAAGAACCACTCGAGCTAGATGATCTTAAAGGCGATTGGTGGGTAACTTATTTTTCATATACGGATTGCCGGACCGTTTGTCCGCGAACGACTGCCAACATGGTAAATGTTCAAAAAGAGTTAAAAGAGTCAGGTCTCACTCCACAAATTATTTCATTTAACGTTGACCCAGATAATGATACGCCAGAAAAAATCCGTGCGTATGCAGAGGAAAACGATGTTGATTTAGCTTCGTGGGACTTTTTAACCGGGTATGACTTTAAAACGATTCAAAGCTTATCTGAACAGTCCTTTAAAGCAGTTCTTGAGAACGGGGCAGCTGATCAAATGGCTCATAGCTATATGTTTTACTTAATCAATCCAAAAGGTGAAGTCGTCAAAAAGTATGACGGCATGAGCCAAAACGAACTCAAAGTTCTCGTTGAAGATTTAAAAACAGTTTTATAAAACTGGAGGTGAACATAATGGGCTTAGGCAGCATCGGTGTACCGAGTTTAATTTTAATTTTAGTTGTCGCATTACTTATTTTTGGTCCAAGCAAATTACCTGAAGTGGGTAAGGCTTTTGGTCAAACACTAAAAGAATTTAAAAAATCAACAAATGATTTAATGTCAGATAATGATGATAAGAAAGATACAGATACAAAAGAATAAATAAAAAAGAGCTTGTCTAAAAAAGACAGGCTTTTTTTGTTTTCTAGGGGAAAAGTAACGGCTGTAAAAAGTAAACAGCAAAAACGATGACAATGACACTCGCAATATTCATCCAAATTCCTGCTTTAGCCATTGTTTCAATGTTAAGATGATCTGAACTGAAGACTGCAGCATTTGGCGGTGTTGATATCGGTAGCATAAAAGCACATGAAGCGGCAAGGGCAACAGCTGCCATTAAACCATATGGCTCAATACCAATACCCGCTGCTAACCCAATTGAAATGGGTATAAGCATATTTGACGTTGCGGTATTTGACATAAGTTCAGTCATCGCAAGGACAGAGACGGTTAAAATTGAAATAATAACGAAGTATGGGAAAACTTCTAAACCACTTAAGATTTCACCAAACCACTCGGTTAATTTTGAATCATCAAATGCAGCAGCAATTGACATCCCACCACCAAAGAGAATTAAAAGTCCCCAGGGTAGTTCTTTCATATCTTCCCATTCAAGCAGTTTACCTTTTTCTTTTGTGCTTGGAATAACAAAGAGTGACACACCACCAAGCATTCCAATAATCGTATCGGTTAAGTGACTTGAAATCACTTCAGGTAAAAAGCCACTACTAATCCATAAGACGCCTGTAAAGAAGAACACGACGCCAACGAGTTTTTCGTTTTTGTTCATCGCGCCTAGTTTTTTTAGTTCGTCTTTAGCAAAATTTGAAGAGATCTCTTTGTTCTCAGTAAATTTGAATTTCATTGATGTAATATAAAAGAATAAAAAGGCTAATAAGACAATTGAAATCGGAAAACCAAAGACAAACCAATCGGCAAATGAAATATCCGCATCAAGTGTACTATTTGCTATACCGACCAGTACAGCGTTTGGTACGGAACCAATAATTGTCGCTAGTCCACCAATTGAAGCGGAATAAGCAACGGTTAACAGTAAACCCTTCCCAAATGCATCTAATGAATCACCTGACATGACTTCACGTTCTTCAACTTGTGATATGAGCGCCAAAGCAATCGGTAGCATCATTAATGCAGTCGCAGCGTTAGAAATCCACATCGATAAAAATGCAGTAGCAATTAAGACACCTAAAATAATTTTCTTTCCACTTGTACCGATAAATGAAATAATCGTAAGTGCGATTCTACGGTGTAAGTCCCATTTTTCAACAGCCAAAGCAATCATAAATCCACCCATATACATAAATACAATTGGATTTCCGTAGGCCATGGAAGCCGTATTTTGATCGGTTCCACCTGTCATGGGTAGTAAAAAGAGCGGAATTAATGAGGTCGCATAAATCGGAATTGCTTCTGACACCCACCAAGTAGCGGTCCAGGCTGTCACTGCAAGCACCGCTCGGGGAGCGTGTGCGAGTCCTGTTAAGTCAGGAATAAATAAAATAATTGAAAATAATAGCGGTCCTAATATGAGACCAATACCCTGACGAGACAACCATTTATTTTTCTTTTTACGCATGAAGATCCTCCTTTCAATATTTAAAAGTAAAAATATAGTATCTTCATTTTCATTCCCTGAGATTGGAAGAATCAAACAATTTATTTCGGATGAAAACTCTAAGTTACCTAAAATGAATTGCTTTTGAACTTATTAAAATATAATATGACAATTAACTGATAAACTTAAAATTTAAGTTTGCCATGTATAAATAACGAGTCGCGTGATACAGTTATAAATAGACAATTTAAGTTAAGAATAATCCATAGTAAAATACCATTTTAGGGGTGCGTCATGACATTATTTCTTTTTATCACTTTATTCTTTTTAGGCCTTTTAGTTGGATTTATTAACCTTGTTTCAGCAGGCGGCTCATTAATCACCTTGCCAACCTTAATCTTTTTAGGCTTACCGCCGACAGTGGCTAATGGAACGAATCGAATTGGTATTTTGATTCAAAACTTTTTAGGCATGTATCAATTTCATAAAAAAGGGCTTATTAACTGGAAATTAAACTTTATACTTGCTGTTCCTGCCGTGATTGGTTCAATTTTTGGCGCCCAGTATGCAATCGAGTTATCAGATGACGCCTTTAATAATATACTAGCAATTGTGATGATTGTTTTACTTATCTTAATCTTTTTAAAACCACAACAATACATAAAAATCGATAAAACGTCTTGGTTAGTAAAAAATAAGCTGCCCATTTTAATTATCGTATTTATTTTTATTGGTTTTTACGGCGGGTTTATTCAAGCAGGTGTGGGATTTTTAATTATTATTTTCTTAACGCTGTTAGATAAAGATATGTTGTTAGTCGAAATGCACAGTGTAAAGACCGTGGTCGTGACGATTTACTTATTAATTTCTACATTTGTCTTTATTTATAATGGCCAAATTAACTGGTCTTATGCTTTAGTCCTTGCATTAGGAAGTGGGGTAGGTGGCTGGATCGGCGGGCGCTTTGCCGTTCAAGTATCTGAAAAACTTTTGCGCATTGTTCTCGTCGTAATGGTGATTGTCTTAACACTTTATTTAATTTTTATAAAATAAGAGATACATATAAATTACCCGTAAAGTTAAATCAAAATTAACTTTACGGGTGTTTTTTATGAAAATTGATACATGTTTAAATTACCTTTCCTTAGGGAAATAAGTGACTAGATGAAAAAATGAATGTAAAGGAGCATAAATGAAATGACTAATATAAAAGAGTATCGCTTAAATGATGGAACGCGTCTCCCGGCAATTGGTCTCGGGACGGTTAATGTAAGAGGGGCGCAAGGTGTTACGAGTTTACTAACAGCAATTGAATCAGGCTACCGGCTGATTGATACGTCAACAAATTATAATAACGAAGGCATGGTCGGGGAAGCAGTTCGGCGCTCAGCTATCAAGAGAGGAGAACTGCTGATTAGTTCAAAACTTCCAGGAGCAGCGCATACTTATGATAAAGCGGTGCAAATGATTCAGGAGCAACTCTACCGAATTGGAATTGACTACTTTGATAAATACTTGATTCACTGGCCACTACCAAAACGTGATAAGTATGATCAAGCCTGGCAAGCGCTAGTTGACGCACAAAAGTTTGGCCTAATTAAGACGATTGGCGTTTCTAACTTCTTACCTGAACACTTAGATAAAATTATTGAAAAAACGGGCGTCGTCCCCGCCACAAACCAAATCGAACGTCATCCGTATTTTAATAATAATGAACTTGTCAAAGAAAATAAAAAGCGTGGTATTTTAACCGAAGCATGGAGTCCACTGGGGAGACAGTTAAATGACGTCTTAGAAAATGAAACAATTATGGATATTGCTGAAAAGCATAAAAAAACACCCGCTCAAGTGATCGCGCGCTGGAACTTACAAAACGATTGTTTACACGTTGTAAAGTCAGCAAATTATGAGCATCAAGAAGAAAATCTCGATGTCTTTGACTTTGAACTAAGCACGTCAGACATTAAAGAAATTGATTCACTCGATAAAGGGGAAGCGGGAAGAGTCGAAGGTCAGCATCCAAATGAGTATGAAGAATTTGATTAATAAAAAGCTACCGACTTGATTGATATGCATCCCTAAAATTAAAGCTTTCTACAATATGAAATAAACAAATACAAAATTTATATTTTCTTATCTTGTTAATAGGGAGGCATGTCTGATGTCCAAAAAAAGTGATTTCATTACAAAGTTTTTATTTAAATTCAAGCACGACAAAGTCTTTTTACTAGGGTCGTCACAAGCATTTTATTACTTGCTGTCTCTTTTCCCGATTATAGTAATTGGCCTGGCTATTATTCCTTACTTGAATATCGATCCGACTGGAGCTGTTGACTTTTTGAAAGAAACCTTGCCTGGCGACATGGCCAGTGTGTTTGAAAAGGAAATTTTGAACTTAATTAACAACCCCCGTGGCTGGTTGCTTGTTTTTGGTATTATTGGTGCCTTATGGTCAACATCCAACGCCGTCCATGCGCTAATTACCTCGATCAATGAAGCCTATGATATTAAAGAAACCCGCTCGCTCATTTTCATGCGTGCAATCGCTCTGGTGTTTGCGGCTGGGATGATAATTGCATTTATTATTACGATGATTTTTCCTGTTTTTGGTCATCTAATGCTTGATTTTTTAAAAAACTTTTTTGATATTGATATTGCTTTATCAGGTTTGCTTCAAGTTCTGCGCTGGGTATTTGCATTGTTATTTATCATTGTATTTTTAAGCTTACTTTACCGGTTTGCGCCTAATTTGAAGCTGCCCTTGACCCACGTTCTTCCTGGAGCTATCACGGTTTCTATTCTTTGGCAGATCCTTACTTTCGGTCTCTATATTTATGTGAGCAATTTTGGAGCATTCTCAGCTATTTACGGGAGTCTAGGTGTCTTAATTATTATCATGATTTGGTTCTTTTTAACCGGTATTATTCTCATGATCGGGGCAATTATCAATGCACTTTACCATGACTACAAACAAAGGTCTTGAATCACATATTCCGAAAAAACGAAGTGAACGAAGAAAGTATTCCCTTACAGGTTTAGAGATGATGTGCCTATAAGTATAATTACTGGTTCACAATTTAGTGAAGGTAAGATGCTCGCCACCGCTTTCACACATGAAGCGGACAAACGAATAAATTTCCAGGTTTAAGTAAGTTTGTAAGCAAAGTATATAGTAATAATATTCGTCATATCGATGCGATATCCTTTAATGATAAAAATTAAAGATGTCATATTGATATGGCTTTTTTTTTAATTATTGGTTTAAGATTATTTACTAGGGGGTATGTAGATGAAAATAAAATAAAACAGCTTGAAATCAGCTCATTTATTTTATTTATTAAGAAGAAAAATCATCTAAAAAAGATTTGAAAATAAAGGTATTAAAATAAATGAAGGAGGAATTAACATGAAAAGATTTTATGGTAAATATGCAACAGAAGCAGAGGCTAGAGAAGTAATGGGAGATCTTTATAAACAGGGCTATACTCGAGAAGATATTAAAATTATCTCAAATCATGTTTCAGATGGAAGTGAGAATCATAATAAAGATGATGAAAGTGTGTGGGAAAAAATAAAAGAAACATTTAACCCAGATGATGGTCACGATAGAACATATGAAAAGTATTTAGAAGATGATGAAAGAAAGGAAGTTGCTGGTTACGAAACACACCTTCAAGCAGGTGAAGTGATTCTTTTAGTAGGAGATAAAGCAGGTCATCCTCATGAAGATATAACAGGTCACCTACATGAAGAAAAAGCTAATCATGATTTATTAGAAGATGAAAGAAAAATGGAACTTAAAAAAGAAAGATTAAATGTTGATAAAGAAGAAGTTTATAAGGATGAAGTAGGTGTCAAAAAAGTTATTAAAAAAGAGACAGAAACAATTGAAGTCCCCATTGAAAAAGAAGAGATTGTGATTGAAAGAAAGTCGGCTGGAGGAGACAAAATAACAGATGAAGAAATAGGAGCTAATCCTATAAAAAATGAAGATGAAATCCGTATTCCAATTAAAGAAGAACGGGTTAATGTCAATAAAGAAACGGTAGTAGATGATGAAGTAACGATAAGTAAAGAAAAGCATAAAGAAAATATAAGATTTACCGAAGAGATTAAACACGAAGACATCGAAGTTGAAGGTGACACAAAACTAAACGAAGGCTTAAAAGATAAAAATAGACGAAGTGAAGATATTTAAATAAAGGAGTAAACAAAAAGAAGCGATAAACCGCTTCTTTTTGTTTACGAAAATTTATTATTGAAAAAAATCTACTCACCATATTTGTGGTTTATTTTAAATATATCCCTTTGATGAACTATTCGTGTGCTTATTTTAAGTGTCCTAATGATAAGCTTTACCAAGCGTAAAAGAACAAAGTCCAGCACATTCTAAATAAACTTCACTTAACAAAAGGGAGGTCAGTCTTGGAGATTGATTGTGGTTGGGGCGACTTGTTAATTGAAGCGGCAAGAACATATATAATACTAGAGGAACAGGTATTACCTTAAGCGAAGGACAATATCAGGCCTTTAAAATAAAAATAAAGAAAAAAGACTTGAAGACACGCCCGATGTTAAATGAATGGATTACCGTGACCTTGGTAAGTCTAGAGTGGAAATTGACCATGTAATAAGTGTGGGTATGATTGAGCACGTCGGAAACGAAAACTATGACCTATTCTTAGATCAAATAAAAGCGTTTTTAACAGATCAAAGTGTCTTTTTACTTAATTATATTAGCGGCTTAAAAGAAGCTAGTTCAAAAAACAGGATGGATAAATACATCTTTCCAGAAAGCGTCTTACCTAGCTTAAGAGAAGTCATTCATAAAGGTGTGGAAAAAATTTTATATTACAGACGTAGAAAGCCTTAGAAGGCATTATA
>JARIBO010000017.1 GCA_029257405.1 Caryophanales bacterium | reverse complement strand
TTTTTCCAAGTAATATTGTCGCTTGTGCTGTTATGGCCCCATGTTCCACAACCTAAAGTCATTGTTACTGGCATACCATTAAACCATGCACCACTATTTCCAAGTGATTGTGGTTGATTTACAAGCATGCGTCCTACTTTCATTCGTTGGGCCATTTGTTCTATTTGTTCATCAACAGTTGTATGAATCCCACAACTATGTCCGAGTCCTTGATAATGCAAAATCCCATCCATTTTATCTAATGCTTCATCAAATGAATCTACTTTAATTATTGTTGATATTGGTGAAAGTTTTTCCCCTGTAAATGGATAATCTGCACCGACTCCGCGCGTTTCTTCTACTAGAAGGAATTCAACTCCTTCTGGTACATCAATATCTGCCATTTCTGCTAATGCTTCTACACTACTACCAGGAACATCTGGGTGTAATGCATTTTTTTCAGGAAAGTCTGGCCAAATTGCTTTTTGTAACTTTTCTTTTTCTTCGCTACCTTCTTTAATTAAATGTGCACCTTGTTGTTTTAATTCTTCTATCATATTTTCGTAGATAGTCGCATCTATAACGATATTATTTTCAGATGAACAACTTGTAGAGTTATCAAATATTTTTGATCGTTTGATTTTATCAGCCGTTTCTTTTAAGTCCGCCGTTTTATCAATGTATGTTGGTGTATTACCTGTACCAACCCCAATAGCTGGAGTACCTGAACTATATGCAACACGAACCATAGGCGTTCCACCTGTTGCTAAAATAAAGTCTGCTTGCTTCATGAGTTCATTTGACGTTTCCATTGAAACTTCATCTGGGTCTACTGAGATAATTAAATCTTCAGGTGCTCCGTATTCTTTTAATACTTTTCGTAAGTAATTTGTAATAAATAAACAAGTTTCTTTTCCTCTTGGATGTGGTGAGAAGATAACAGAATTACCGCCTTTTAACGCCATAAGCGTTTTAAAAATTGGGATTCCTTCACCTTGCGTAATTGGAACTAGTGCAGCTATCACACCCATTGGTTTTATATATTTAACTAAACCTTTTTCTTTATTCTCCTCTACAATTCCGACAGATTTCTCATCTCTCATTTGATGATAAAGTCCTTTTGTTTTAACTTGTACTTTACTAATTTTATCTGGTACTGACCCTATGCCTGATTCGTCAACCATCATATTAGCAGCTTTTTCTCTGAATTCTTGATTTACTGCGTGCCACGCAATAGCTCCAGTTATTTCATCGATTTGTTCTTGAGTGTAATTAGAATATTCTTTTTGTGCTTTACTCGAACGTTCAATTAATTCTGCTACATATTTATTTGCTTTCATTCTATTCATCCCCTTATATAATTAAATCTAACTTATTTAAAAAACGATTCTACTAAATCTTTATCTACTTCTGATAGTTTTTTATATTCATAATCTGGCATTCTATCTTTATCAATTAAAACTGAACGTATTCCTTCATAAAAATCAGCGTGATTTAAGAAATTTTCTGCAATGATCTTATCTTTATGCAAAGCCTCTTGTAGCGTTTTATTTTCACATCTAATTGCTTGCTCTAAAGCGACTTTTAAAGAGACTGGTGATTTACTTAAGATTGCTTTTTTAGTTTCATTCGCAAATTCAGTTTCATCCGCTTCAAGTGAATCTACTATTTCTTCAACAGTATTAAATGAAAAATGCTGATTAATTGCTTCTTCATACTGACTAATTTTACTTTCAATAAGATCGCTCTTTGATTTATTAACTAAAATAGCAGCTAGCTTATCTTTTAAATTAGATTTAGTCCATCTTGTTTCTTTAACCGTTTGCAAAACATCATTCACTTCGTCAGAAGCAATCAAATAATCTGCTGCATTAATAAACTTAGCATCTTTACCATTAATTGTTTCCCCCGTTAATGCTAAGTAACGTCCATAATGACCCGGTGCTTTATTTAGAAAATACCCTGCTCCAACATCTGGAAAGAAACCTAAATTCATTTCTGGCATTGCCCACATTGTTTTTTCAGAAACAATACGATAATCTGCGTGATATGAAAGACCCACGCCACCTCCCATAACGATTCCACTTAAATCAGCAATAATTGGCTTAGGATATTCGTATATATAAGCATCTAACTCATACTCTTCTTCAAAGAATTGAACTGCGCCTGCTTTTACTTCGTCATCTACATTTGCTTTATAAAGAGATTTTATATCGCCTCCTGCACAAAAAGCACGCTCTCCTTCACCTTCCATGATAATTAATAATATATCTTCATTATTTTCCCACTGTTTTAATTGTTGTTTTATTAACTGAACCATATTTAAATTAATTGAATTAAGTGCTTTAGGGTTATTTAATGTTAATGTTGCTACACCATTTTCATTTACTTCCGAATAAACTTCTAACAAATACAACACATCCTTCTATATAATAAAATTCTTGCATCCGCTTACTTACTAGTATAGGACTTAATTATCTCTTTTGTAAACTAGTTACTTGCTTATTCCCTAACTAATTGGTTATAATGATACCTATAAGGGTATTAAAACTTAGGAGGAATAAATATGAATGTATCAGATTTATTAATTACACTTACTGCACACGAAAGAGATTCAAACAACGTTACAATTGCTTTTACAATGGGACTCAAAGCTTTAGAAAAAGGTCATTCTGTAGAAATTATGTTAATGTCTGACTCTGTCCATTTAGCTGAGAAAGATTACGCAGACAAAATTGACATTGGAGAACCTTTTGAACCAATTAAAGATATTTTACCACGCTTTATGGAAAATGGCGGTAAAGTGCATGTATGTTATTCATGCATGGTACACAATGGTGTTAAAGAAGAAAACTTAATTGAAGGTTCAAAAGTTATCACTGCAGATTATGTTGTTGATGCACTGATGAACGCTAAAAAAACATTACAATTAAACTAATAAACTAAGATCTTTTCCCACACAAATACATTGTGTGGGATTTTTTTATTTTTTCGAAGCTTCTCTTAATTCAATTCGTCTAATTTTGCCTGATATTGTTTTAGGTAAATCATCTACAAATACAACACTTCTTGGATATTTATATGGTGCTGTCACTTCTTTTACGTGATTTTGTAAATCTTTTATTAATTGGTCATCTGGTATGAAATCACCTGACCTAAGCACAATAAATGCTTTTACAATACTACCTCTAACATCATGTGGCTCTGCTACAACTGCGCACTCTTTAACTGCTGGATGTTTTAATAAAGCATCTTCAACCTCAAAGGGTCCAATTGTATAACCAGAACTAACAATAATATCATCTGCTCTTCCTTCGAACCAATAGTAACCATCTTCATCTTTTGCAGCTCGGTCACCAGTTATATAATAATCTCCTCTGAATTGTTGTGCTGTTCGTTCAGGTTCTTTATAATATTCAGAGAATAATGCAGGCGTATCACGATGGATTGCAATATCCCCTACTTCGCCTACTTTTGTTGACTTACCATCTTCATCAATTATATCAATATACTCGGGTAGCATTGGTTTTCCCATCGAGCCTGGTCTTAATTCCATTGATTCAGTAACACCGATTAATAAAGTGTTTTCAGTTTGACCGTATCCATCTCTTACTTTAACATCAAAATGTTTGATAAACGTATCAATCACTTCTCGGTTTAAAGGTTCACCAGCTGAAACAGCACTTCTTAAATGACTAAAATCATAATCTGCAAGATTTTCTGCAAGAGACATCAACCGATATTCGGTTGGCGTACAACAAAGCACATTAATTTCTTGTTCTTCTAAAATTTCTAAATAACGTTCTGGATTAAAACTCCCATAATAAACATACCCTGTCGCTCCTAAGCCTAAAACTGCTACAAAAGGACTCCACACCCATTTTTGCCAACCTGGGCCTGCTGTTGCCCATACCTTATCTCCTTCTTGAATCGATAACCAATTACGAGCTGCTAAATTTAAATGAGCAAATGCCCATCCATGCGTATGAACTGCTCCCTTGGGGTTACCTGTTGTACCAGATGTATAGGACAGAAATGCTGTATCATCACTTTGTGTTTTTAATGTCTCTAATTCATCTGATTGCGATTTTTTTAATTCTGTTATGTTTTTCCAATTATTAATATCTTTACCTATCACAAATTTTTCTAATTCATCAATTTTAGTCAACTTTTCAAATTTATCAATAAATGGATGATAAACAACAACTGCTTTAACATCTCCATGTTCCATTCGATATTCCAAATCAGATGTTCTTAACATATCTGAAGTTGGTGTAATAATTAAACCTAATTTTAATGCTGCAATATAAACTTGATAAGTATCTATTAAACGAGGACTCATTACTAAAACTGCATCACCTTTTTTCAAACCAGCATCTTTAAATATATGACCTATCTTATTTGCATTTTTCATTAAATCTGCATACGTAATTTCAAGTTTATTATTAGCCTCATCTTCCCAAATTAACGCTAATTTTTCTGGATCATCCGCGTACTTTTCAAATTCAGACACCATATTATATTCCTTTGGAGCAATTAATTCATTTTTATTCATTTATAAACCCTCCTCTAGTAGATTAATTCCATTTTAAAATTACGTTTGTCATATTTATTTATTTTTTTTATTCGACTGGTCTCTAACGCGTTCATATAAAACTGACATATCTTTTTTTCCATAACCTTCAGTTGATACATTTTTATATAAATTTAACAAATCTTTACTTATTGGCAATTCTAAGTCTAATTCATCTGCTAAATCAACTGCAAAATTTAAATCTTTTACTAGTAAGTCTAAACTAAATCCTGGTTCATAATTATCTTCTCTAATAAATGTATTGTAATTTCGATCATAAATTCTACTTTGTCCGTAACTTACATTTAACATTTCAAAAAGTACATCTAAATCAATTCCTTGTTTATTAGCTATATGAAGTGCTTCTGAAACCCCTGCAGTATAAAATCCAATTAATAAATTATTAATTAATTTAACAGTTGTCCCACTATCTATCGCTTCACCAACATGAAATATATTTTCTCCAAGATGATTTAGTACATCTTCAATTTGATGAAAGGTTTCTTCACTACCTCCAACCATAAACGTTAGTGTACGGTTTTCAGCGCCAACAACACCCCCACTAACAGGAGCTGCTAGAAAATGATTATTACTCGCTTCTGCTTCTTTTTTCAGTTTATCATTTAATGTTGGCGATACAGTACTTGTATCAACCATAATAGTTTTTGATTTTGACTTTTCGTTAAATAACCCCTTAGGACCAAAGTAAACATTTTGAACAATTTCTTCAGAAGGTAAACTTGTAAATAATACATCGACATCATCTACTAACTTTTCTGGACTATCTATTATAACAGCATTTAAATCTTCGCATTTTTTTAGTACGTCCTCATTAATATCAAAAACTTTTACAATATATCCATCTGCAAGTAAATTTTTAACCATGGGAAAGCCCATATTTCCTAATCCAATAAAACCTATTTTCTTCATATAAAGTCCTCCTTTACAAAATATATTCTTGTTTTTTAATTAAATAATCTGCTACATTTCTTTTGAGTTCAATAATATCAATTCTTTGTAGCGTACTCATGTCTTTTAATTCATTTACATATTCTAAATGCTTATCATGTGAGAATAATCGACTTAGAATGTTACCAGCAATATTTCTTACTTCTCTTAATTTTTCTTCACAAACGATATTTTTTATATCTTCATGAATGTCACTGTTTACTTCTGAACCTCTTAAAATAACTGTTCGCATTGTATAAATAGCCATAATCATATCTGATAATAAACGCATGAGCTCTTGTTCTTCTTCAATTTCAGCTAATGATATTTTTTCTGATTCAGAGAAGGCTCTCATTATTAATTTTAAAACACCTTTAACTTTATCATAATAAATATCTGACACTTGATCTTCTTCTGACAATAAGTCAGGATTATTTCTTAACATTTTCAAGAAACTTCGCGTTATAGTTAACCGGTTTATTTCATTTGTTCCTTCAAAAATCCGATTAATACGAGCATCTCTATACATTCTTTCAATATCATAATCTTTCATATAACCATATCCACCATGAATCTGTAAGCCTTCATCTACAACATAGTCTAATGTTTCTGAAGCCGAGACTTTATTTAACGCACAATCCATTGCAAAGTTTGGTAATACTTGATAAATATTTTCACTCGTTATATCTGTTTCATCGAGTAAATTAGCTGTATAATAAGTTGTGCTTTCACTTTGATAAATTTCAATTGCCATACTAGCTATTTTTTCTTTTATCATTGGAAATTCAAGTATCGATTTATTGAATTGTTTTCTTTCCAATCCATACTTTATGGATGTATTAAGGGCTTGTTTTCCAGCACCTAGATTCGAAAAAGATAATTTAAGACGTGCTAAATTTAAAATGTTTAGTGCAACATAATGACCTTTACCAGGCTCACCTAAAATTTTATCTTTGTTTACATAAACATCTTCTAAGATTAATGTCGCAGTTGAAGATCCTTGAATACCTAACTTGTTTTCTTCTACACCAATTGAAACACCATCAATATCACGATCAACTATAAAAGCAGTCATTCCTTCTTTAGTCTTAGCAAATACAACATATACAGCTGCAACATGTGCATTCGTAATCCATTGCTTTTCTCCATTTAAAATGTATCCGTCATCTTTTTCTATCGCTTGAGTTTTTGTAGCTAAAGCATCAGATCCAGCTCCTGGTTCAGTTAAAGCATATGCCCCTATATATTCACCAGATACTAATTTAGGTAAATACATTTTCTTTTGTTCTTCTGTCCCAAAATAAGCGTAGGGTGATACTCCAACGCCTGTATGAATATTAAATGAAACACCAAAGCTACTTCCATGTCCCATTTCTTCTGCAATCAAACCTGATATTTTCTTACCCATATTTATTCCGTCGTATTCTTCTTTCACATCAGCTCCAAGTAAACCTAAACTACCTGCTTCTTTAAATAATGAACGAATAACATCATAATTATGCGCTTCCATTTCAGTTAATTTAGGATATACTTGTTCTTCAACAAACATTTTTACTGTTGATTTAATCATTTTTTCTTCTTCGGTAAAATGATTAGGACTAAATTGATTCATTTCTTCTGAAAATAAATTTCTGATTGGCTTACTCATTATTATCACTCCTAAGATTTATATTTATAAAATCAATTAATTTAAACCATATCGATTTAATTTATTATAAAGTGTTGCACGTGAGACACCTAGCCTTTTAGCAGCTTCTGTTTTATTACCTTTTGCATGAGATAATACTGTTTTTATTGTTGTTATTTCATTATTTTCTTCCTCATTTTTATTTACATGTTGAGAGTCGAAAGATATGATTTTTTTCTTACCTACTTTTAAATCTACTAAATTTAAATAATCATCGTAATAAATATGGTTACTTGAAGTTAAAACAAATAATCTTTCTAAAATATTAGATAACTCTCTAATATTTCCTGGCCAGTGATAGAAATAAAATTCTCGAATTATCTTTTCATCAATTGTTTTATTATCCATCTGGTGTATCTTTGCTAATTCTTTTAATTTATATGAAACAATTAATGGAATATCTTCTTTTCTTTCTCTGAGACTTGGTATTTTTAACGGTATTACATTTAATCGGTAATATAAATCTTCTCTAAATTCTCCAGTTATTACTCGTTTCTCTAAATCTTGATTTGTTGCTGCAATTACTCTGATATCTATGGGTATTGATGTGCGCCCACCTACCTTAACTAACTCTCTTTCTTGAATAACCCGTAATATTTTGGCTTGAACATCTAATGGCATCTCTCCTATTTCATCTAAAAATAAAGTTCCACCTTCTGCTTGTTCAAACTTACCTACTGATCCGCCTTGTTTAGCACCTGTAAACGATCCTTCTTCATAGCCAAATAATTCAGATTCTATTAAATCTTTGGGAATAGCGGCACAATTAACGCTCACGAAATTTTCTTCCTTGGTCAATTTTTTATCATGAATCGCATGAGCAAATTGTTCTTTTCCTACGCCACTTTCTCCCGTTATTAATACAGTTGCTTTCGTCTTGCTTGCTTTAATTGCCATTTGTTTTGGTTCTGATATAGCTTGACTATTTCCCAATATATCTTCAAATCGCACTTGTTTTTTTAATTTTTGTGGATTTAGAGTAAGATTTGTACTTTTTTGTTTAAAAGGATTTTCTAAAGTTTCCATTCTTTCAATTGTTTGATAGATTTCTGAAATCCCCTCATAAACTAACATACCTATTGCTCCGATTACTTCATTATTTTCCCAAATAGGAAGTCGGTGAACCACTAAGTTTTGTCCTTTTAATTTATGAGCTTGGCTTCGTTCAGGTATACCTGTTTTTAATACAATAGGTAAACGTGTGTTCTCAATAATATCTGAAGCTCGTTTTCCAATAGCTTCTTCTTTTGATACACCAACGTAACGACTATATGCTTCATTAAAAATTTGTATAATCCCATTTTTATCAACAACGGTTAATCCTTCATATGCTTCTGAGAAGCTTAATTCATACCATTTTATAAGTCTTTTTAATTCTTTATTTTCATTATAAAAAGATTGATAGAAATTGATTTGACTTTTTTTATCTACGATGCCAATTAATTCGCCACCTTCATTTGAAATATAGGTTGGTGTTGTTTCTATCTGTGTCATTAAACTTTTATCAGAAGTAAAAGAGTATGTGCGAGTCATCCAATTAGTTATTTGATCATTTCCAGATATATTTTCATTACTTAAAGCATGAAGGTAATATTTAAAATTAAATACACCAATTACTTTATTATCTTTTAATATAGGTAATTCATTTGATTCGACTTGCATCATCAAATCAAGAGCTTCTGAAACAATTGCTTGATAATCAATTGTTAAATACATTTTATTCATCCAATTAGATACTCGATATTTTTCAAAATGCATTACTTTATCTCCTTATATTATTAAGAATGTTTAAAGCTAGCAACTCTTTTTTCATTAAATGCTTCTACACCTTCTTTTGCATCATTTGTTAAAAATAATTCAGCAAATTTTTCATTTTCTATTTTTAAGCCTTCATTTATATTACTGTTATATCCAGAAACTAAAGCTTCAACTACTCGTGTAACAGATTCAAAACTTTTATTTTCTGTATATGTAGTAGCTAATTCTTTAGCTCGTATTAAAAGTTGATCTTTTGGTACTATTTCTTTAGTGATTTTTAATTCTTTGGTTTCTTTTGCAGTTAATTGCTTACTACTTAATATAATATCCATCGCTTCTGCTAAGCCAACGATTTTAGTTAGACGCTGAGTCCCACCAAAACTAGGTAACAAACCTAACTTTAGTTCTGGTAATCCTACTTCAGCAGTCTCACTTATGAGTCTAATGTGACATGCAAGTGCGATTTCTAGACCACCACCTAAAGCCAAACCATTTATAGCTGCGATAACAGGTTTCTTCATTGATTCAATATCATCACAAACAGATTGACCAGCTTGAGACATTTTTCTTCCAGCTTCTTTATCACCCATATTTGGAATGAATTCTTTTATATCAGCACCTGCAACAAAAAACTTTCCTTTTCCTGTTAGAATAACCGCATGTACATTCTCATTTTGATTTACCTCTTTTAAAACATTACTCAGACTTTCTAATACAGCAGTTGATAATGCATTTGCTGGCGCGTTATCAATTTCTATAATTGCAAGATTTTTTTCATAAGTTAAATTTATATATTGGTTAGTCACAATACAAAACCTCCTATAATTATTACTCTTATTCTCATTGCAATTTCCGTGCCAACTCATAAAGTGAGCGTTTACATTGGTTGTTAAAAAAATAATTGTACAACTGTCTATACGTTTATACTATTGTTGTAAACTGTCTATACACTCTATGTTAAAAAAATATCCACTGTTAAACAGTGGATATTTAAATTAATAAGAGTTGTCACTTCCAAAGAAGTTTTTGAATGATTGTATTGATGTTGCTCTATTCATAGCAGCAATTGACGTCGTAAGTGGAATACCCTTTGGACATACTTCAACACAGTTTTGTGCGTTACCACAACTTGCTAAACCATTGTCTTCCATAAGCCCACCGAGACGTTCACTTTTATTCATATCTCCAGTTGGATGTGCGTTAAATAATCTAGCTTGTGAAAGAGCAGCTGGTCCGATAAAGTCATTTTTAGAGTTTACATTTGGACAAGCTTCTAAACAAACTCCACAAGTCATACATTTAGATAATTCATATGCCCATTGACGTTTTTTCTCTGGCATACGTGGACCAGGTCCTAAATCATGTGTTCCATCAATTGGAATCCATGCTTTAATTTGTTTTAATGCATCAAACATACGTTCACGATCAATGATTAAATCACGTACAACAGGGAATGTTGACATTGGCTCTAAACGAACAGGTTGCTCTAATTGATCAACTAAAGCAGCACATGATTGACGTGCTTTACCGTTAATAACCATTGAACATGCACCACAAACTTCTTCTAGACAGTTCATATCCCATTTAACTGGTGTTGTTGTCTTACCATCAGCAGTAACTGGATTTTTTTGAATTTCCATTAATCCAGAAATAACGTTCATATTTTTACGATATGGAATATCAAATTTTTCTTCATATGGTGCTGAATCTGGGTTATCTTGTCTTGTTATAATGAAAGTAACTGTTTTTTGGTCAGCCATTATTTTTTGCTCCCTTCACTTGATGATTTTGAATAATCTCGTTTTCTTGGAGGTATTAATGAAGTATCAACATCTTCATATGAAATGATCGGTTCTTCTTTAACCTTATCAAATTCTGCGATTGTTGTTTTTAAGAAATCTTCATCATTACGCTCAGGGAATTCTGGTTTATAGTGAGCTCCACGGCTCTCATCACGTTTATAAGCACCTTGCGTTATAACACGAGCTAAATGAATCATATTTTTCAACTGACGTGTAAACATAACTGCTTGGTTACTCCAACTAGATGTATCTGTAATATTAATATTATTCCAGCGCTCTAGTAATTCTTGTAATTTTTCATCTGTTTTAAGTAAACGTGCGTTTTCACGAACAACTGTTACGTTATCTGTCATCCACTCACCAAGTTCTTGGTGCAGTTGATAAGCGTTTTCTTCGCCGTCCATCTTAAGTAATTCATCAAACTTTTCTTGTTCTTCCTTTTGACGACTTTCAAATAACTCAGGTGACATATCGGAAACATGTTTTTCTAAGCCATCAATATATTTAATTGCATTAGGCCCTGCAACCATTCCACCATAAATAGCAGATAGTAATGAGTTTGCTCCTAAACGATTTCCACCATGCTGAGAATAATCACATTCTCCAGCAGCGAAAATACCTGGAATATTTGTCATTTGGTCATAATCTACCCATAAACCACCCATTGAATAATGAACAGCTGGGAATATTTTCATTGGAACTTTACGCGGATCTTCTCCAACAAATTTCTCGTATATTTCAATGATTCCGCCTAATTTAAGATCTAATTCTTTAGGATCTTTATGTGATAAATCTAGATAAACCATATTTTCCCCATTAATACCTAGCTTTTGGTTTACACAGACATCAAATATTTCACGTGTTGCAATATCACGTGGGACAAGGTTACCATATGCAGGATATTTCTCTTCTAGGAAATACCATGGTTCACCATCTTTATAAGTCCAAATTCGACCACCTTCACCACGAGCAGATTCACTCATTAAGCGTAGTTTGTCATCTCCTGGGATTGCTGTTGGGTGAATCTGAATAAATTCACCGTTTGCATATTTTACACCCTGTTGATACAAGATACTTGCAGCTGAACCAGTATTAATAATTGAGTTAGTAGACTTACCAAAGATGATTCCTGGTCCACCTGTTGCGATAATTGTTGCATCAGATGCAAATGATTTAATTTCGTGTGACTTAATGTCTTGAGCGACAATCCCACGACCAACACCTTCATCATCAATTATTGCTCCTAAGAATTCCCAACTTTCATATTTAGTAACTAAACCTTCTACTTCGAATTTACGAACTTGTTCATCTAGAGCATATAATAATTGTTGGCCTGTTGTAGCTCCGGCATATGCAGTTCTATGAACTTCAGTTCCACCAAAACGACGGAAATGTAAAAGACCTTCTGGCGTACGGTTAAACATAACACCCATACGATCTAACATATATATAATCCCTGGTGCTGCTTCAGTCATAGCTTTAACTGGAGGTTGGTTAGCTAAAAAGTCTCCACCATATACACTATCATCAAAATGCCAAGCAGGTGAATCTCCTTCACCCATTGTATTAACGGCACCATTGATACCACCTTGAGCACATACAGAGTGAGAGCGTTTTACAGGAACAATTGAAAACAAATCTACATTTACGCCTTCTTCAGCAGCTTTAATCGTTGCCATTAAACCAGCAAGACCACCGCCAACAATAGCGACTTTACGTTTACTCATATTAAATACTCCCTCCTCTAAAAATAAATATTAAACTCCAAAACCAAACTGAATAAGTGTTCTAACACCGATATAACTTACTATGAAAAATACAGCAATTGAGAAATACGTTACAAGTTTTTGTGAACGCGGAGATTGTGCAAGTCCCCAAGTTACAAAGAAGCTCCATAACCCGTTAGCAAAGTGGAAGATCGTTGAAAGTACACCAATTGTATACAATGTAAACCAGAATGGATTTGTTAGAATTTCTTCCATCATTTGATAGTTTACCTCTGCATCAGATAGGAATACTTGAACTCTTGTTTGCCATACGTGGAAGGCAATAAATACAAGTGTTACTACTCCAGTAATTCTTTGCAATAAGAACATCCAGTTGCGGAAAAAGCCATATTTCCTTGTATTGTTCTTAGTTACAAATACGATATAAACCCCTAATACTGCGTGGAATAATATCGGTAAATAAATTACGAATACTTCTAAGACTATTACAAATGGTAGCGAACCCATAAATCCGGCCGCCTGATTAAAGCTCTCTTCACCGTATACAGCGAAGTGGTTAATTATTAAGTGTTGTACAACAAAGAGACCTATTGGAACAACACCTAAAAGTGAATGTAATCTTCTGTTAAAAAACTCACGTTGCTTCACCATGTGTTACTCCCTCCTTAATCTAAATTGATATATAAATATAAAATTGCACAACTTAATTACAAGAAAATAACATAGTTATCTTCTTCAAATTCTCTAATGAGAATTTAGTTATATATGTACTTCTCTCATCCTCTATTATTGTACTTGTATCTATCTAAACCGTCAAGAAAAGGAATTAATTTTTTATTCCATTAATTTAGATTATTGTTATCTAAAACATGTATTTAATAGTTTTAAACAGCTATTTATACAATGCGTTTATTTGTTTGGACTGTAATAAATTTTAAATTCGATATAATCTACAATAAGACGGTTTGTTTTAACAAAAATAATTTGTCTATTAGTATTGTTAAATAGCACTTTCTTTTTGATGATACTTCTAAATAATTTTTATTAAACATTTATTAAATTTTAATTCTACAATTAAAAAATGAATGATAAGAACTAATTAGTTTTTATCACTCATTTAATTTTTCTAGTATCAGTTTTGCAACATTTGTTGGTATACCTAATCTCGTGATATCAGATAACTCAGCTTCTTTTATCGCTTTAATTGATTTAAAGTGTGTAAGTAATAAAGTTCTTCTTTTCTTCCCAACTCCTGGAATTTTATCAAGTTCTGACTGAATTAAACCTTTACTTCTTAAATTCCTGTGAAATGTGATTGCAAACCTATGAACCTCATCTTGAATCCGTTGTACTAAATAAAATTCATTAGAATCTCGCTTAAGAGAAATTAATTCTGGTGGATTTCCATATAGTAATTCGCTCGTGTTATGTCTTTCGTCTTTTATCAAACCACATACGGGTATATCTAAACCTAATTCCAACTCTAACACTTCAAGAGCTGCACTCATTTGACCTTTTCCTCCATCAACAATGATTAAATCAGGTAAAGGAAGGTTTTCCTTTAACACTCTTGAATAGCGTCTCCTAACTACTTCACGCATCGTTTCATAATCATCTGGTCCGGTGACGGTTTGAATTTTATATTTTCTGTAAGCATTTTTATCAGCTTTACCATCGATAAATGTAACCATTGCTGATACTGGATCAATACCTTGTATATTGGAGTTATCAAACGCATCAATATGGTGAGGAGTTTCGATGTTTAATTTCTCTCCTAATTTTTCAACCGCCACAATTGTTCTTTCTTCATCACGTTCAATTAAAGTAAACTGTTCTAAGAGTGCAATATCAGCATTTTTTATGGCAAGCTCTACTAAATCTTTTTTCTTGCCTCTTAAGGGTGTATACACTTCAACGTCTAATAAGTTTTTTACAAGCTCAGCTTCAGAACCGATAGGCAATAATATTTGTTTAGGCATTAAGTTGTTTTTATTCAAATAAAATTGACCTATAAAACTAATAAATGTTTCTTTGCTATCTTTATAAAATGGAAATATTGAAACGTCTCTTTCTATTAATTTACCTTGTCTGACAAAGAATACTTGAACACACATCCAACCTTGATTATAACTATATCCAAAAATATCTATATTTATATTTTCATTTAAAACTACTTTTTGTTGCTCCATAAGCGCTTCGATATGGGTGATATTATCTCGTAATTCCATTGCTCTTTCATAATCCATATGCTCACTTGCTTGATTCATTTTAACAATTAAATCTTTTTTTATTCCTTGATATCTACCTTGTAGAAAATCTGTTATTTCAGAAACCACTTTTTTATATTGTTCTTTAGTGCCCGGCTCTTTAGCACATGCTAAACATTGACCTAAATGATAATATAAACAATAATCTCCTGGTTTATTATTACATTTTCGCAAAGGGTATAATCGATCTAATAAACGTTTTGTTTCTCTAGCTGCAATAGCATTAGGATAAGGCCCGAAATACTTCCCTTTATCTTTTTTTATTTTTCGTGTAATTAACAAACGTGGATGACGTTCATTCGTTATTTTTAAATAAGGATAACTTTTATCATCTTTTAACATTATATTATATTTTGGATCGTATTTTTTTATTAAGTTTAATTCTAATATGAGTGCTTCTACTTCAGTATTAGTAACAATGTATTCAAAATCTACTATTTCCATAACGAGTCTTTGGGTTTTCTTGTCATTTGCTCCAATAAAATATGATCTAACTCTATTTTTTAATGATTTTGATTTACCTACATAAATAACCGTATCATTTTTATCTTTCATCAAATAGCAACCCGGATTACTAGGTAAGACTGCTAGTTTCTCTTTTATTTTTTCATCCATACTACCTTCTCCTATATAAAAAATTAATAATCCCCTGTTACTAGAGTAACAGGGGATTATTAATTTTCATATTATATTAAGCGTGTTTATTAACTAATTCTGCTAACGCTTCTTTAGGTTGAAAACCTACTACTTGGTCAACAACGTTTCCGTCCTTCATTAAAAGAAGTGTTGGAATACTCATTACACCATATTTTGAAGCTGTTTCTTGATTATCATCTACGTTTAATTTAACGATTTGTACTTTATCGCTTAATTCACCATCTAATTCTTCTAGAACTGGTGCAATCATTTTACAAGGTCCACACCAAGGTGCCCAAAAATCTACTAATACTAAACCTTCGCCTGTTTTTTCTGCGAAATCACTATCTTTTACATCTAAAATTGCCATTTAATATTCCTCCATTCAAATAATAACTTTATCAATCTAATTAGTATTATAACATCGTTAGAATTAGCTTGCTAATTCTTTGCTTATACAACAATTAAATAAATGTCTAGCTCAATGGTAGCTAGACATTTATTAATCCTTACATTGCCTTTAATTCGTCAACTAACTTAGGTAAGATTTCAAACAAGTCACCGACAATACCATAATCTGCAACGTTAAAGATGTTTGCTTCTGGATCTTGGTTAATCGCAACAATGACTTTTGAGTTCGACATGCCTGCTAAATGTTGAATCGCACCTGAGATACCTATTGCAATATAGAGGTCAGGTGTAATGACTTTACCTGTTTGACCAATTTGTAATGAATAATCACAGTATTCAGCGTCACATGCACCACGCGAAGCACCTACTGCTGCACCGAGTACGTCTGCTAATTCATTTAATGAATCAAAGCCTTCTTTACTCTTCACACCACGTCCACCTGCAATCACGATATTTGCTTCAGACATATCGATTCCTTCAGATTTTTTACGAATAATTTCTTTAATAATCGTACGTAAATCTTTAATATCAACTTCTTTTGCTGTGACTTCACCTGTTCGACTTTCATCTTTTTCTAACATCGGAATGTTATTAGGGCGAATCGTCGCAAAGATAAGGCCTTCTTTTATTTTTTTCTTTTCAAATGCTTTACCTGAATAAATCGGACGTGTAAAGACTTCTGTTTCCCCGTCTAATTCAACATCAACCGCATCCGAAATCAAACCTGCTTCTAGACGGCTTGCGATTTTAGGTGTGACGTCTTTTCCAATTGCTGTATGACCCATCACCACACCATACGGTGACTCGTCTTCGATAATTTCAAGTAATGCTTGACCATAACCTTCAGATGTATAATTTTCTAGATTATCATGTTCAACCGTAATCGCACGATCAGCGCCATAGTGAATCATTTCTTCTGCTTGTGCTTGTGTGCCTTCTTTTCCTAGTACAACCGCGACGACTTCGGCGTCTGACGCCATTTTACGTGCTGTTGCAATCGTTTCAAAACTCACATTTCTTAAAGTACCATCTGCTGCTTCACCTATTACTAATATTTTTTTACTCATTATTATTCTCCTTTCTATACGCTTTTATAGGACTTTCGCTTCTGTTTTTAATAAAGATACAAGTTCTTTTACTTGGTCGTCGATTTCGCCTTCTAAGATACGCCCTGCTGCTTTTTCAGCTGGTAAAAAGCGTTCAATTGTTTCAGTTTTTGGCTCTAAATCGTCTTCGTCTAAATCTAAATCATCAATTTCTAATTCTTCTAAAGGCTTTCTTTTAGCTTGCATAATACCTGGTAATGACGGATAACGCGGCTCATTTAATCCTTGTTGACACGTCACAATTAACGGTAATGTTGTTTCAATTTTTTCAATATCCCCTTCGATATCTTTATCTACTTTTACATCTGTTCCGTCAATTTCTAAACTGACAATTGTCGTAATAAACGGAATATCGAGTCGCTCTGCAAGTCTTGGTCCAACTTGTCCGCTCGCTTCATCAATCGCCACATTACCTGCTAAAATTAAATCAGGCTCTTTATCTTCAAAGTAAGCTTCTAAAATTTTTGCTGTTGTATACTGATCCCCTTCTTCAAGGTCTTCTTCAGTATTAATTAACACGGCTTTATCTGCACCCATTGCAAGAGCTGTACGCAGTTGTTTTTCAGCATCTTCTTCACCAATTGTTACAACCGTTACTTCCCCACCATGTGCGTCACGTTGAACAATTGCCTCTTCAACAGCATACTCATCGTAAGGATTGATGATGAATTCAGCATCATCTTCTGCAATTTCTCCATTTTCTATCACAATCTTGTCTTCTGTATCAAACGTTCTTTTTAAAAGTACATATATATTCATCTTAATTCCTCCCTTAATTATTTATCTTTGAAGCTTGGTTTTCTTTTTTCTATAAATGCTTGAATTCCTTCTGACGCGTCTTCAGTTTGAAAAACATCAGTAAATAATTCTGCTTCTTTAGCAACACCTTCTTCAAAGTTTTCTCGCGTAGCATAACTTACTAATTCCATTACATGGTTAATTGTTAATTTACTCTTACTTGCAATTTTTCGAGCTATTTTTTTCGTTACATCTTCTAATTCTTCTTCTTCAACAACATGGTTAGCTAAACCATATTTACCAGCTTCTACACCACTTATAGGATCTCCTGTTAACATCATTTCAGTAGCTTTTGCTTGGCCTACAACATTTGGTAGTCGTTGTGTACCAGCAAATCCTGGAATAATACCAAGTGTGGTTTCTGGTAAACCAAGTATTGCTGTTTTCGTGACAATTCTTATATGACATGATAATGCTAATTCCAATCCACCACCAAGAGCTGCACCATGAATCGAAGCAATAACTGGAATTGGATTATTTTCTATTTTCTTAAATACTTTTTGGCCATTTTCTGCTAATGATGTTGTATCAGATGCATTCTGTAATGAAGTAAATTCCTTAATATCAGCTCCTGCTGAAAAGAATTTCCCTTCCCCTTTTAAAATGATAGCCTTTACATTTTCATTTTTATTAATGACTTCAAATTGTTCGTCTAAAGAACTAAGTAGTTTTGTTGATAATGCGTTTGCCGGCGGACTTTCTATTGTCAAAATAGCAATATTATCTTCTATATCTAACTTTAATAGTGACATTTAATTCCTCCTAATACATTATTTTTGTAAAAGAAACCCTTTTGTAATTAAATCATGAACAATGGGTGCTTGCGCAACTAAATTATAACGATGAGTTTTCATAACCCAACTTGTTACAGTCTCATCCATTGTGCCAAAAATCATTTGTCGCATTAAACGAATATCAACGTCTTCTCTAAAGAATTTTTCGTCAATACCTTTTTGAATGACTAAATCAATTATGTCCAGGTAGGCCTTTAATACATTATTAATTTCTTCACGTAACTTAGGTTTTGATTGTCTCAGTTCTAATTGAGTAACGATTGCTAAGTATTTATTTTCACTTAATTGAGTAAAGTGACTTTCAATCAAAGCTAAAAGTTGTTTATCAGCAGTTGTTTCCTTCTTTATTTTTTGTTCAATTTGCTTTATAAATGATCCCATTCTTTCTTTAAACACTGAGATTAATATATCTTCTTTATTCTTAAAATACAAGTATATCGTACCATCAGCTACATCTGCTTGTTTAGCAATCTTAGATACTTGAGACGCATGGTAACCGTTTTCAGCAATAACTTGCAAAGCCGCTTCAATTATTTGGCCATACTTAGGGCGAGATTTCTTCATAAATTTTTCCCCCTGACAATAAACAGAATGAATGATTAATCATTCATTTGTATTCTATCGTTTTTTTAAATTTTTGTCAATTTAAACTTAGTTAATTTACCGCTTTATTTTGTGACTCATGAGTTGCAATTATATCTTTTTTCAATATTTTACCTACTGTTGTTTTCGGTAGTTCTTCAACAAACTTATAAAGTCTTGGTACTTTATATGCTGCTAAAGATTTTCTACAATGCTTGTTCAGTTCTTTTTCAGTTACTTCGTGACCTTCTTTAAGCACAATAGAAGCTAAAACTGTTTCACCACGATAAGGATCTGAAACACCTACAATAGCTACTTCTTGAATACTATCATGTTCATAAAGTACTTCTTCTACTTCTCTAGGATAAATATTATATCCACCTGCTATTATCATATCATCTTGACGATCAATAACATAGAAAAATCCATCTTCAGTCATATAACCTATATCCCCTGTATATAACCAACCATCTTTTAAAACTTTGTCTGTTGCTTCTTGGTTATTCCAATAGCCTTTCATAATTTGAGGCCCTTTAACAACTAGTTCGCCTGATTTGCCAACTGGCACTTCGGTATGTGTCTCACTATCAAATATTTTAGCATCTGTATCTGGCCATGGCAATCCTATGCTTCCATTAATTCGTTTTTCCCAGACTAAATTTGCATGAGTTACGGGTGATGATTCAGTTAAACCATATCCTTCAACTAGTTTACCACCTGTTATCTCTTCAAATTTATTTTGTACATCAAGCGGGAGAGGAGCTGATCCACTTATACACGCTTTAATTGATGATAAATCATATTTATTAATATCTGGATGATTTAGTAGGCCAATATAAATTGTTGGTGCTCCTGGGAATAATGTTGGCTTTAATTTTTCAATTGTTTTTAGAATTTCTGCTGCATTAAACTGCGGAATTAAAATCATTTTTGCACCAAACATGATTGATAAATTCATTACAGTAGTCATACCGTATACGTGGAAAAATGGTAATACTCCTAAAACTATTTCTTCATTTTCTTTTATTTTGTACATCCAAGCTGTAGCCATATTAACATTAGTAACTAAATTAGAATGTGTTAACATAACGCCTTTTGGATAACCTGTCGTACCGCCTGTATATTGAATAAGTGCGAGATCTTCAGTTGAGTTTATTTCTACCTCTTTGTAATCTTCAGTTGTATTTGTGATCATATTCCTCCAAATATGAGTTGATTCTGTTTCAACTACATTAACTGACATTTTATACTGACGCTTTTGGATAAACGGATAAACGATTTTTTTAGGGAATGGCAAGTAATCTTTAATAGCGCTTACAATTACGTGCTTTAAATTCGTTTTATTTCTTACTTTATTAACGCGTGGAAGTAAAATGTCTAAACAAACTATAAATGTTGCGCCTGAATCTTTTAATTGGTATTCTAATTCTCTCTCTGTATAGAGTGGATTTACTTGAACAACAATGCCACCTGCCATTAACGTACCATAGTAAGTAATAACTGCTTGTGGACAGTTTGGAAGCATACTTGCTACTCTGTCACCTTTTTTTAGTCCATTCTTTTGTAAGTAATGTGCTGTTTTCTTTGCTTCTAATAAAACTTCAGCAAAGGTAAATTCCTTTCCTTGAAAGTGAAGCGCTTTCTTTTCAGAGTATTTTAAACCATTCTCAATTAAGAAATCGTGTAAAGGCTTTTTATCATATTCAATACTCTCTGGTATTTCTTTAGGATAATGTTTTAACCAAGGTTTAACTTCATTCATTTTAATTTTCCCCCTTTTAATTTCTTTTATGTTGAAGTTTAGAAAAACTGGTTAATGAATATTAATTCATTAACCAATAAATAATACCAACAACAATAAAAGCTGTTGCAACAACAATTAATATTTTTGCTAATCTGTCTAAAACCATGAATGCTTACCTCCGATTAATTAGCGGAAGTAATGTTATTTTTATAGATTAGATTCATCTTAACAGAAAATGAATACTAATTCAATTCTACAATTGTAACACCACTTCCACCTTCATTTTGTCCACCTAAGCGATAACTCTTAACATTTGGATGGTTTTTTAAATATTCAGTGGCACCTTTTCTAAGTGCGCCAGTCCCTTTACCGTGAATAATGGATACTTGAGGAAAGCCTGATAGTATAGCACTATCTAAGTAATTTTCTATTTTTATCATCGCATCTTCATATCTTATTCCTCTTAAATCTAATTCTGGTTTTACTGATGGACTCGTGCGTTTAATTCGTGTAACTTGTTCAACTTCTATTTCTTTATTTTTAATTTTTTGTAAATCTTTTCTTTTTGCTTTTAATTTAATCATTCCTATTTGTACTAAATACTCATTTTTACCAGTTTTTTCGATGACTGTTCCTTCTTGATTAATAGACAAATGTTTAATATCATCACCTATTTCGAGTGTTACATCATCAACTTTTTTTTGCTTTTTTGTTTGTTTTTCTGATTGAGTTAAATTAGGTTGAGCTTCATCTAGCATTCTTCTTGCATCAATCCATTCATGTTCCTTCCAGTTTCCTTGATTTTTCATACTCTTAATTTCAGAAACAACAAATTCAGCTTCTTCACGTGCTTTTTGCAATACTTTTTCAGCACGCTCTTCTGCTTTTTTGTATATTGATTCTTTTTGTTTATTGATTTCGGTTAATTCTTTTTCTAAATTTGCTTTTAATGATTCTGTTTCAAGTAAATGTTCTTTTGCTAATTCATAATCTTTTTCTGCACGATATTTAGCGTCTTCTAATGATGTAATCATCGTATTTACTGTTTGTGAATCTACACCTATATGATTTTGTGCATCATCAATCAATGATTGACTTAAACCGAGACGTTTTGAAATATCAAAAGCATTACTTCGTCCTGGAACACCTAGTAGGAGACGATAAGTAGGCCTTAATGTTTCTACGTCAAATTCAACAGATGCATTCATTACACGATCACGATTAAATCCATACGCTTTAAGTTCTGGGTAATGTGTAGTTGCAATAACGCGTGCATCACGTTTAATAACTTCATCTAAAATTGCCATTGCTAAAGCAGCACCTTCTTCAGGATCTGTTCCGGCACCTAATTCATCAAATAAAACAAGTGTTTTATCGTCGACTTTAGACATAATGTCAACAATGTTAGTCATATGAGAAGAAAAAGTACTTAAATTTTGTTCAATCGACTGTTCATCCCCTATATCTGCAAATACATAATCAAATACAGATAATTCACAACCGTCTTGGGCAGGAATTTGTAAACCTGATTGAGCCATTAATGTACATAAACCAACCATTTTTAACGTGACTGTTTTTCCTCCTGTATTAGGTCCTGTAATAACAATTGCTGTATGTTCTTTACCGAGTATAATGTCACTTGCAACAACTTCATCTGCTGGAATAAGAGGGTGTCTTGCTTGTTTCATTTCTATAAATCCTTGATTGTTTAATTTAGGCATTGAAGCTTTCATTTTTTGTCCTAAACGTGCTCTTGCAAAGATATGGTCAATTTCTGCAAGAGTAGATAAATTTGTTGTTAGTTCGATGTGATAACCTGCGATTTTTATCGTTAAAGCATTCAAAATACGTTCTACTTCATCGTTTTCATTTAATATAGCTTGCTGAAGTCGATTATTTATCTCAACAACTGCTTGTGGTTCCATAAAAACAGTTTGTCCAGATGATGATTGATCATGAACAATCCCACCTATAGCCCCACGATATTCACTTTTTACTGGTAATACAAAACGATCATTACGAATTGTAATAATTGAATCAGAAAGCATGTTACTTTTTGAACGTGTAAAATTATTAAGCCTTTCTCTCACACGTGCTTCTAAATCCCTAATTGAAGACCTTATGCTACGTAGCTTAGTAGATGCTGTGTCTAAAACATGTCCATGTTCATCTATTGCAGCTGTTATTTCTTTTTCTAATTCATATAAAGGATCAATTCTAGTTGCATAATTTTCTAAAAGCGGCATTTCTTCTTCTAAATTATCTATAAAGTTTTTAGTTTGTCTACCGCCATAAATTGTCGTCGCAACATTTAAACATTCCGAAGCACTCAAGGTACTTCCAATTAATGCTCGTTTTACAGATTCATGAATATTTGTAATGCCTCCGAGCGGGATTGTTTTATCAAGTCTAATAACAGAGACCGCTTCATCTGTCTCATCTTGGAGCCGCTGAACATCTTCTAGTGCTGTTTTAGGCTTAATATTTAAACTCAGCTCTTTCCCAATACTCGTCTCTGATTCGTTAATTAATATTTTAATTACTTTATCATATTCAAGTACACGAAGTGTTTTTTCATTCATTCGCTAATCCCCTATCTATTACGATTAATAAATTCAAGTAATTTATTTTTATCCCATGTATTAATAACTGTTTCAGGCTTTAACCAAGCTTTTTTTCCTACGCTTATGCCATAATCCATGTATTTCAAAGTTTCAGTTTGATGAGCATCTGTATTGATTGCGATGCTAACCCCTTGTTTTTGTGCTTCTTTTGCCCATTTGGCTGATAAATCAAAACGTTGTGGATGTGCATTTATTTCAAGTACAGTATTTGTTTCTTTTGCCAGCTGAATTAACTTTTCCATATTAACCGCATAAGGCTCACGTTTTCCAATTAATCGTCCTGTTGGATGAGCGATAATATCGACATAAGGGTTTCTACAAGCTGTTTCTAAACGTTTCATTATTTCTGTTTCAGATTGTGAGAAACTAGAATGAATCGCTGCAATAACAAGATCCATTTCAGCTAAAAACTCTGTTTCAAAATCAAGCTCCCCATTTGGAAGAATATCCATTTCAACACCTGCGAGAATTAATATATCATTATATTTTTCATTTAATCGGTCAATTTCTTCTCGCTGCTTACGTAATCTTTTTTCATTTAACCCATTTGCAACACGTAAAAATTTAGAATGATCTGTTATAGCAATATATGCATAGCCTAAATTTCGTGCAGCGTTAACCATATCTTCAATTGATTCGGCACCATCACTCCAAGTTGTATGCATATGAAGATCGCCTTTAATCATATCATTTTGAATTAAATTAACCTGTGACTCAAATGCTTTTACTTCAGTACCATCTTCACGCATTTCTGGAGGAATAAATTCAAGGTTAAAATGTTTAAAGAAATTATTTTCTGTTTTAAACTGAATTAATTCACCTGTTGCTTCTACTTCTACTCCATATTCGTTTATTTTTTCACCGCGCTTTTTTGCACGTTGTCTCATAGCGATATTATGATTTTTTGAACCTGTAAAATGATGCAGAGTAGTTGCATATTCCTTGCTTGCAACAAGCCTAAAATCAATATTAATTGAATAATCTTTTTCGTTTATTGTTACGCTAGTTTTTGTTTCTCCACTTGCTATAACATCAATTACATTATCAAGCAATAGTAATTTCTCAGTCACTGCTTTTGGATTATCCGTTGCGATAATAAAATCAATATCTTTAATTGTCTCATTCATTCTTCTAATACTTCCAGCAATTGAGCTTTTCTCGACTTCATCTATGGATGTCACATAGTCATGTATTTTTTCTGCTATAGGTAGCATAATTGAAATGGGTAATCTTTCTGGTTGCGTACTATACTCAGAAATTGCATTTAATATATTTTCAGTCGTCTTTTTTCCAAATCCTTTTATTTTTTCGACAGCACCTGTTTCGCACACATGTTTTAAACTTTCCATATCTGTTACATCTAATTCTTCATATAGTGTAGCTAAACGCTTACCGCCGATTCCAGGAAGTTTTAATAAAGGGATTAAACCTTCTGGTACGTCTTTTTTTAATTTTTTTAATTCCTCAGACGTTCCAGTCTTGATAAATTCTTTTATAATTCCATTTGTTCCATCACCAATACCTTTAATTGATTTAAAGTCTTCAATCTCTTTTAACGATCTAATATCTGTTTCTATATTTTGAGCTGCTGTTCGATAAGCTGAAATTCTAAATGGATTTTCACCTTTTAATTCTAAATAAACAGCTATATTCTCTAGATGCTGAACAACATCTTTTTTTGTTAACTCCATTTAAATTCACCTTCTCTATACATTTAAAAAGACTGTCCAACGTAACATAAGCTATAGCCCATGTTACGTTGATACAGCCTCATGATTAGTTAAACCACGTTTTAATTATATCTGATATAACAGGTGTAGAATTAACCATATACATTGCTACTCGTGATCCTTCTATTAATCCTTTTACATTTTCCATTGGTATTAAGAATAAAATAATTATAATAATAAAGGAAACTAAATACATTTGAACAAACCCTAATAAAGCTCCTATTATTCGATTTAAAAAACCAATAACAGGTAATTTAGTAACTATATTTAACACACTAGCTATTTTTCTTATAATAAGTCTCACAATAATATAAATAATCATAAAACTGATGACATTATAAAGTATTAACCATGCTCCATTATCTGTTGAAATGATTGAATTAATTATATCGGCTAAATCTGATGAAAACAAACGCGCTACGATTATCGCAATTATAAAACCAACTAAGGAAAAAAACTGTAAAACGCCACCACGCATTAATCCACTGAACAAACCGTATAATAAAATAATTAATACGATAATGTCTACAATCATTTATTTTTCCTCTTCAAACAGAGCTATTAAAACATCGTACTCTTCTTTTAACTTTTCATAGTCTCTCGTAGTACTTTCGAGTGCTTTCAATTGCTCTGATTTTTTATTTAATTCTTCTTTTAAATCATTATAATCCTTTGTTTGTTCTTTTAATCGATCATAATTCGCAGCTTGGTTTTTAATTTCATTATAATCTTCCATCATATTACGTAAATGATCTACTTCAGAATGTTTGATTTCTAGTTCTTTTTGAACATTTTCATAGTCTTGCATTTTCTTTTCAAGTGCCATTTGATCCCATAGTTTTTCTTTCAATTCTTCGTATTGATCTGCTTTTTCTTTTATTGCGTCGTAATCTTTTACTTTTTCTTTAATCTCGTAGTAATCGCTCGTTCTTTCTTTTAAGCGTGCGTAATTTCCTGCTTGAATTTTAAGCTCATTATAATCTTCCAGGCTTGAACGTAACTTATTAATTTCTGACGTTTTTTCTTGGAGATCTTTTTGGATTTCGTCATAGTCTTGTACTTTCTTTTCTAATTTTGCTTGATCAACTAACTCGCTCTTTAGGCTTTCATATTGATCTGCTTTTTCTTTGATAGCATCATAATCTTTCACTTTTTCTTTAATGTCGTAATAATCGCTCGTTCTTTCTTTTAAGCGTGCATAATTTTCTGCTTGGATTTTAAGCTCGTTGTAATCTTCTAGATTCGTGCGTAATTTATTTACTTCAGACGTTTTTTCTTGTAACTCTTTTTGTATTTTTTCATAATCTTGCATTTTCTTTTCTAATTTCGCTTGATCCACTAATTCGCTCTTTAAGCTTTCATATTGATCTGCTTTTTCTTTAATTGCGTCATAATCGTTCGTTTTTTCTTTCAAGCGTGTGTAATTATCTGCTTGATTTTTAAGCTTATTATAATCTTCCATACGTGAACGTAATTTATTTACTTCTGATGATTTTTCTTGTAGTTCTTTTTGAATTTTATCATTTTGATTAGCTTTTTCTTTTGTATTAGAACGTAATTTATTTACTTCTGATGATTTTTCTTGTAATTCTTTTTTAATCCGATCATAATCATTCGTTCTTTCTTTCATGCGATCATAATTTGTTGCTTTCTTTTTAAGTTCGTCATAATTTTCCATATCAGAACGTAAATTTGTTATGTGAGCTGATTTTTCTTTTAATTCATTTTCCAGCTTATTGTAGTTCTCGAGTTTTTCTTCAAGTTTTGCTTGGTTAGCTAATTCTTTTTCTAATTTTTCTTTTAATTCTTTGTTCTCTTCTCTTATTTCTTCAGTTTTCACATAATCATTCATTGAGTTAATAGCTGTCAAAACAGATAAATCCGTTACATCTAAAGATTTATTTGCATTATGTATTTCGTCCATTTTGTCATTTACTCTTTTAGCCACATCTTTTACGTGCTCTTCAGATTCTGTACCCACGATTGTATATATTGTATTTCCGATCTCTACATTGATTTTTGTTTTATTATTATTCTTCATGCTAACGATCCTCTCAGTTAAAGTGATACAATTAATTTTAACATGAATAAGTAGTTTTAGGAAACGTTCTAGTTAAATTATTATTATTTAAAATGGAGTGAGCCAATTGTCACAGAATGTACATACTTTTACACCAGATAAATTAACCCTTATGAAAAAATATTATCATGATTTTTTAGATAACAATCCAAAAGGTGCTTTATTTAGAGCACGCACACCGCATGCAGTTATTACTGCTTATAATTCAGGTAAAGTTCTTTTTCAGGGTGCTAATCCTGATATTGAAATAAATAAATGGATAAAACAGAGTAATGTAGAGGATAGTGCGATTCAAAATGAAAATTTAAATAAAGTCCTGGTTAGTTCTCATATTGGATCAGATGAATCTGGAACAGGAGACTACTTTGGACCAGTTACAGCAGCTGCTGTTTATATAACCAAACCACAAATTGATGCTTTAAAAAAGTTGGGAATCCAAGATTCTAAACTTATAAAAGATGATGTTATTTTATTGTTGAGTAAAAAAATTGTTGAAATGAAGATTCCTTACTCTCTCCTTGTATTACATAATGAAAAATACAATCAATTACAGCGTTCAGGTTGGTCACAAGGCAAAATGAAAGCGATGTTGCATCATCATGTCATTAATAATGTTATCCAAAAAACAACGCCACAATCTTATGCAGGTATTGTTATAGATCAATTTTGTTTGCCTAATGTTTATAAAAAATATCTCGCTTCAGAAAATGAATATGTCCACCCTAAAACGCACTTTATGACAAAAGCTGAGCATCATTCCGTTGCTGTTGCTACAGCAAGTGTGATTGCTAGAGCAAGCTTTTTAAAAGAAATGGATGCCCTTTCCAGTTCAAGTGGTTATACTTTATTAAAGGGCGCTTCAAATAAAGTAGACCACTTAATTGCTAAAATTATCCAAGATAATGGTAAAGCATACTTAGACAAAATAGCAAAGGTGCATTTTGCGAATACAGAAAAAGCAAATAAGTTTTTATAAAGAAATCCCCCCTACAATTAAACTTGTAGGGGGGGATCTTTTGTTAATTAACTTTTAATACAATTTTTCCAATATTTTTACTTGCTTGCATATAATCGTGTGCTTTACCAACTTCATTTAATTGATACGTTGAATCAACAATTGGTCTTAATTCACCTGAAATAAATAAGTTTAAAGAACTAGCAACTAAATCTTTCACTAAATCTGCTTTATATTGATTACTTCTTGGATTTAAAAGCGTTCCTGTTATTTGAACACGTTTAGCTAAAATATGATTTAAATTGAAGTTTTCTACACGCGCACCACCAAGTAAGCCAATTAATACAATTCGGCCATCTACAGCAATACTTTTCATATTCATCTCCCAGTAAGAAGCACCGATAAAGTCTAAAATTAAATCAACACCTTGATTTTCAGTCTTTTCTAAGATTACATCTGAAAAAGTTTCTTCTTTATAGTTAATTAAATTATCTGCACCTAATGTCTTACAAAAATCTAGCTTTTCCTTACTTCCTGCAGTGACTGTAACTATTGCTCCTGCTTGTTTAGCTAATTGAATTGCGGCAGTACCCACACCGCTTCCACCTGCATGGATTAAAACATGTTCGCCTTTTTTCAATTTACCTAACCAAAATAACGTCTGGTAAGCGGTCATAAATACCTCTGGTATAGCAGCCGCTTCTATAAATGATAAATTATCTGGTTTAGGAATAATTAAATCCTCGCGTATAATAGCGTATTCAGCATAACCACCTTCAGCCATTAATCCGCATACCTCGTCACCTACTTTGTATTTACTATTGCTTGAACCTACCGCTTCAATAATGCCTGAAGCTTCTAGACCTAAACTTATATTTTCTTTTGGTTGGTTCGGATATTTTCCTAGTCGTTTAACAATATCTGCTCGGTTAACAGCGGATGCTTTTACTTTTATTAATACTTCCTCTTCAGTTGGAATTGGTTTTTTTACATCAACTAATTGCAATTGTTCTGTTCCACCTGGTTCTTTTACTAAAATCGCTTTCATTTATCTGACCTCCAATTAATATTCATTAAAAATTGATTTTCATTTAGTATACATAAGTTGGTTAAAATTAACAGTTCTATTTATAGATTAATACCTACTTAAGTTGTGTTTCTTTATATAACTTTATTACTTCTGGAAAAGTTTGATAATCTTTTCTTCCTTTTTCGGTTAATCCATAAATACCTCTATCTACTCGTTCAAACCATTTATAATAGTTATTATATAAAATACTATATGTTTTATCTCCTGTACTTAGCTTCTGCAATTGTTTAGCTGACATTGGACCGAGGTGATCTAAATAATAAGCAATTTGAATCGCCATTTCTTTATAAGCAGTCATCATTAAAAGATTACTGCTTCCACCGATATTATGATTACTGCGTCTATTTTCAACTTCATGAATTAATTTTTTACGAATCTTTTTACTTCGATTGACACTTCTTTTCCGGTCAAAAAAACCCGGTTCATGAACAACTTGCAGACTTGGCTTTTTTCCTTCAAACGAAACTAAAATTAAGCCTAACTCGAGTCGTCTAACAAGATGAACTAAATCACGCCATCTCCGTCTTCTTAAACTTGTCTTTGGCCTTATTATCGCTATATAAACATCAGGTGTTATTTTTTGACGTTTAGCAGCTTGCATAAGTAAGGTTATATTTAAATTTAATTTAAGCTCAATTATCGTAATTGAATCATCTTTATAAGCAACGACATCGCAATCATTTACTTCGGCTTGTACCTTGTAACCTAATTTTTCAAAATATGTTTGTACGGGGATATATAAATCCATTTCTGAATAGGTCTCTTTTTTAGTCATGACAATCTCACCTTTTTAATTCTTTTAATAACTCTTTTACATTTGTTTTTTTACATAAACGCACAGATTGACCAGCCCATAAAGACATGTAGTCTGAATCATTGTTTTTTGCCGCTTGCTTACGCATATTCTTTGTTAAGCTATTTTGATACGGATAAGCTAGCAAACTTAAATTTTGTTTTGCATATAACTGAGTAAATTCATTTTTTATACCACGCGCGAGTTTTCCAGAAAAAGCTTTAGTTAAGACAGTATCTGTTTCAATACTATTTAACAAAGCATCTTTATGTAGCTCATGAGCACTACTTTCTTCTGTCATTAAAAAAGCACTCCCTACTTGAACACTCGAAGCACCTAAACAAAGAGCTGCTTTTACGCCTCGGTTATCTATTATACCACCTGCTGCAATAATGGGTATCTTAACGTGATCTGCAATTTGTGGAACAAGCGACATAAGCCCAATTAAATGATCTTCACCAAGAAATGTACCTCTATGTCCTCCCGCTTCACTCCCCTGGGCCACTACTGCGTCACAACCTAATCTTTCAACTGCAATTGCTTCTTCAACAGTTGTTGCTGTACCAATCACATAAATTTCTTCTGTTTTTAGACGCTTAATTATTTCTTTATTCGGTAAACCAAACGTAAATGAAACGATTGGTACACGTTTGCTAATAATTAAATCAATTTGTTCATTAAATAGATTTTCATTTTTTATTTCTTTAGGTAAATGTTCACTATATTTAGGGATAAATTCTTTTAATGCTTCTTTTGTTTCCTCTAGTTCTTTTAAACTCATTGATGTTTTTTCTGGAACAAATAGATTTATACCATATATATCATTTGTACTTTTGTTAACTTCGTCAATGAATTGATTTAATTCGGGAGTATTTAAATATCCTGCTCCAATATTTCCAATTCCACCTTGATTAGACACTTCACTTACTAATTCAGGAGTAGTTATGCCTGCCATCGGCGCTTGTAAAATTGCATTTTCTTCAATTAAATCTGCTACTTTTTTTCTCATAAGTGGATTAACTCCTTTAAAATTGAATTAAAAGCTTATAAATTAATAGATTCTTATTTATTTTATCAGTTTTATATCTTTTTATGAATTAATATAAGTTTTTAAAGGAATGATTTGTGTATAATAGACAGTAGAGGTGATTTTATGGATGTAATTATTATTGGCGGCGGAATTGGTGGATTAGCTACAGCAGTTGGTTTACATAAATTAGGAATAAAAGCACATGTTTATGAACGCGCTTCTCGTTTTAAACCTCTTGGTACCGGAATTGGAATTGGCAGTAATGCTATGCTTGCGTTAAATGAATTAGGCGTTGCAAAAGATATTTTAAAAACGGGAATGCCACTTTATGAACAACGCTTTTTAAATGGTCAATCAGAAATTATGAATACAATCGACTTTACACTCTTAAAAGAAAAATTTGGAGAAGAAAATATAGCAATTGAACGTTCTGATTTACATCACGCTCTCCTTGCAGCGATTGATTCAAAGTACGTACACTTTAATAAAAAGGTTACTCATTTTAATCAAACTGATACAAGTGTCACTGTTAATTTTTCTGATGCAACATCAATTACAGCTGATTATGTTATTGCAGCAGATGGGATTCATTCCACTTTTAGGCAGACACTCATTCATAATAGTCCACCAAGATATGCAGGTTATACTTGTTGGCGCGGCATTGTTAAAATTAAAGGTGATGTCGAAGCACACATTTCATCTGAGGCATGGTCAAAAGATGGTCGTTTTGGTTGGGCTCCACTCTATAATGGATATGCTTATTGGTTCGCTTGTATTAATTCAAAGAAAAATGATGAATATTATAAATCATTTGATCAATCAAGTGTGGCTAATTATTTCTCTCACTATTCACCAGTTGTTGAACGATTAATTAGTGAAACCCCAGATGAATATTTTTTACATCATGATATTTACGATATTAAACCACTTAATAATTTTGTTTTTAACCGGATTTGTTTACTTGGTGACGCAGCTCATGCGACTACACCTAATATGGGACAAGGTGCCGGACAATCAATCGAAGATGCTTATGAACTAATGAATGCATTAAAAAATACATCTCAGATGAAAGATGCATTGATAATTTATAACGCTAAACGAGTACCTAAAACAAAACAAGTAATCAATATTTCCCGACAAATAGGTTGGGCTGCACAATGGGATAAACGTTTTTTAATTAACTTTAGAGATACTGTTTTTCCCCTTATTCCTACGTCTCTATTATTTAAGCGTTTGACATTTTTATTTAAATAATAATAAAAATACCCTGATGAAGGAGATGCGATTTATCACATCAAATCATCAGGGTATTTTCATTTATGCTGCTTTAACTTTTGCATCTAATTCTTTTACCGTTTCTTTATTAAAGTTCTTTTTATTAATACGTGCTAAAACTTGAATTGTTTTAAACTGGCTAAATACAAATGGTAGTAAGACAAGGAAATGCCACACGCTAAATTGTTCAACAATTCCTGATTTAATTAGTCCATCTCCAACAAAGAACATTCCTAATACAAAGAATGCGACACCTGGACAAATTAATGTAAAACTACCCGCACTCTTATTTGGACCTTCTAAATGTGTATAATTTTTAAAATAACCAATTTGTTTTAAGACGAAATAACCGACACCTAAAAATGCAATTTGAATTGAAACTAAAATAGATAATACAATAAATAATACACCAGGTGAAGGTGTTGTATCAAATAAGTTATGACTCACGCCAGAATAAAGTCTAACAAATGTAATTCCAAGTAACGTTGTAATTGGAACACTTAACCAAAGACTTGGTGCAGCCTCCATCGCGACTCCTTTTTCAAGCATACCACGGACACCTAAAACCATAATAACTAAAGCAAGTGAGACTGCAACTGTAGCAAAGAAGAGTGAGAAAAACGTTGCTATTGAACTAGTAGCTACAACGCGACTAATTCCAGCAGGTGCAGCGAGTCCAACAGCTACCATAGCAAATGTGAATACTGCAAGCATTTGACCTAAATGGTTATTTTGGTCTACTTTAAATTTACCCTGTAAAAATTGTGTAAAGTAAGACAAATATATTTTAATAGCATAATAGCCAACTATTAAAAAACCTATAAGAGCGAATGGTAATAAATATTCAATGACATTAAATAAATTGGGAATAAAAATTGCACCTAAAACGAAAAATGCATTAATTGTCATTGAAAAAGTTAATGGTATTGCCATAAAAGCTGAAGCATTATTTGACGCTTTTAAATCTGTATAAGCTTGTGTCTGTTTAAATAAATTAAATTCACGAACATTCCAAAATAACATATAAAAATGACGGTAAGCAAAATATATAACACCTGCATAAGCAACGATAACCAAACTAGCAATTAATAGTGATCCACCTGTTAAGTAAGCTGTAATATCATGAAATGTTGGCATTGCTGTTTCTGGATGAGGTACCATAAACATAAAATACATAAAGAACGAAACGGCTAAACCTCCATTACCTAGTGCTGCTAAAAAATAAAGCGGGTTGTAATTACTTTTTAATTCTTTTATCAATTTAAATTCCTCCTTAGTTTTCCTACTCATACGGGTAGGGGTATAAAATTGTGCTAAAAAAAATAAAACTTTTATTATATTCAATATACAAGCTTTCCTACATAGAGTCAAAATCTATGCTCACAATTTTTAAGTACCCCCCCAAGTATATGTTTTGCATAATATATATAACTTAATTTATCTTGTTAAACATATCTTTATTGAAATAAAGATATGTTTAACTTTTCAAATTAATTTTTTTACTTAGTAAATATATAACGATACCTCCTATTGTCATTGAAACGAGTTCACCAAGACCTACTATCAACCAAGTCGATAAAAACGGTAAATGAAGTAATAAAGTTAATTGAGCTGCAACTGTAAACATAGAAAGTGAAAATAAAATAGCTGTAATAACTATTTTTAAGATGTCATTAGCTATGTTTTTAGTTATAAAACGACTTAAAATCAACATTAAGAAAGTTGCTATTCCACCAATTGGAACATCAAGCATCCAAGTTGGTGATAAAAAGTTAGCAAATATAACGCCTAACGTTACTGCAACTACATACCGTTTATGATATAAAGCTAAATAATTAAACATTTCTGAAATGCGAATTTGAATAACGCCAAAACTTAAAACGGCAAACATAATGGTCACAACAACATAGAGTGAGGTAACCAGTGAAATTTTTGTTAATTCTAGAGCGACCGATTTATGTGGCTCAGATTTTTTTCTTGTTAAACTATACAATTGAATTAAGCTCCTTTGTAGCATAATAAATTACACTACTCATAACTACGACCAAAGGATACAAGTGCCGTAGTGTTAATTTCTAAAAATTAACTAAATAAAATAATTACTTGGCTAACCAACCACCATCAATTGGTATCACAGTTCCATGTATATAACTTGAAAATTGACTTGCTAAATAAAGCGTTAAATTAGCTACTTCTTCTGGTTCAGCCCAGCGATGAGCTGGTGTTTCTTCTTTTACCCAGTTTGCTATCTCTCCGTCACCTTCAAAGTCTGCTTGATTCATAGGTGTTTGGATAGCGCCTGGAGCTATAGCATTAGCTCTAATACCATGCCTACAATAATCCAAATCAAGTTGCTTAGTGTAACCGATAATTGCATGTTTTGAAGCGGTATATGCTGCTCCTCCCCCACCTCCAACAAATCCAGCAATTGAAGCCATATTAACTATCACACCATTTTCATACTCAAGCATAGAAGGTAAAATTGCGTTAGTTACGAGATAAGTCCCTTTAACATTTGTATTCATCACTTTATCCCATAAGGCTTCATCTGTTTCTAGTGTTTCTTTAAAACCATCTAAAACACCTGCTGTATTGAGTAATATATCAATTTTATGATAACATTTAAGCGCAAAATTAACCGCTTCTTCTATAAGCTTACGATCAGTTACACTACCAATATAATAAGCAAAATGATTCGGATATTTTTTTGCTAACTCAGTTAAACCAGTTTCATTAATATCAAATCCGAATACTTTCGCTCCATTTTCTAAAAAAGCAAGCGCTTGTGCCCGTCCTATTCCTGATGCAGCACCAGTAATAAATACAGTTTGATTTTCATACTCTCTTAACTTTATCGTTTCCTTATTTATCTTACTCAACTTTTTCCCAGTCTTCTGCTAGTAAATCACACACTGTTGGGGTAAATATTGTATATCCTTCACCTTCAACATTAATTACAAAGTAGGGATTTAAAATTTGACCATCATGCACGCCTTCTTTAACAATTTTAATGTACTTTTCTGCTCCGCCCCAACCATTACGAATGACTCGGCCACCTGATTTCAATTCTTTTAATGCTGCTTCAAAATTCATTATAATCTATCTCCTTTTAAAATTTTTATTACATGCCTTCAAAATGTCGCATAAAATCTGGTTCACTTGAATTTGCTCCCGTACGTCCATTACAATCATATTCTTCTAGCTTTTTCATATCTGCTTGGTCAAGTGAAAAATCAAACACTTCGAAGTTTTCTTTAATCCGTGACGGAGTGACTGATTTTGGAATAATAATTGTATCGCGTTCAAGATGCCATCTCAAGATTACTTGAGCTGCAGTTTTATTATATTTTTTACCAATTTCTGATAACACTTCATCTGGTAAGACTCTACCACGTCCAAGTGGCCCCCATGCCATCACTGATATATCTCTTTCCTTACAAAATGCAATGAGCTCATTTTGTTGTAATAATGGATGACATTCGATTTGATTAATGACTGGTTTAATATTCGAGCTTTTTTCTAACTCGCGTAAATGTTCTTCATGGTGATTAGAAACACCAGGCACACGAATAAGTTTTTCTTCATAAAGACGTTCTATCGCACGGTATGTTTCAGTAAATTTACCTGGAACAGGCCAATGGGTTAAATAAGAATCCAAATAGTCTAGTTGTAATAACTCCAATGATTTTTCAAATGCACGTAAAGTTTCATCGTACCCTTGATCGCTATTCCATACTTTTGTCGTTATAAATATATCTTCTCTTGGTACGTTAGAGACTTTAATTGCTTCTCCGACAACTGATTCATTATTATATAAAGTTGCTGTATCAATTGCACGATAACCAACTTCAAGAGCAGTGGTAATTGCATTAATTGCTTCTTCTTTATCTGTCATTTTATAAACGCCTAAACCAACTTTTGGTATTTTTTCTCCATTACTTAATTTTTTCATTAACATAATACCCTCTCCTTTCCTTCATATATTCATCATAACATTTTAATTTTATAAAAAAAGATTCAATAAACAACTTATTTAAATCTTTTATTAAATCATGTTCTATAACAATTTATTAAAACGCTTTCTTAAAGCGAAAATAACGACATTTAAAACCTGTTTTTAGTCATTGTATATTATTATTCTGTATTATTATTTTTTTCATATAGAATACGAGATGCATTCTTATTATAGCTTAAATTGAGGAAGGAATTTTCAAATGAAAAATGATAACGACAGTTTCAAACCAAAGGAATGGACAAGTAAGAATTATTCAGAAATAGAACAAATGGAAAAATTTAATCATTTTGTAAGAAAAAAGAATCGGTTTCTTTTCTCAGTAACAGGCGCATTTTTAATCTTTTATATTCTTTTACCTATCCTTGCGTTTACTCCTGTTCTAGAACAAAAAGTTATTGGTAATATAACAGGTGTTTGGATATATTCTGCTGCTCTATTTATTATGACAGTTGTACTTTGCACAATCTATATTAGAAAAGCAAATTCATTTGATAAACAAGCTGCACAAGTTATAGCAGAATATGAATCTAGAGGTGAAAATAAATGAGCTTTGTTACAGTTAGTTTTTTCTTAGGTATTGTTGGTTTAACTTTAGTTGTAACTTATATTGCTTCTAAAAGAACATCTTCAGCAAGTGATTTTTATACTGCAGGTGGTGGGCTCAAAGGATGGCAAAACGGATTTGCTATTGCTGGTGACTATTTATCAGCTGCTGCATTCCTTGGAGTTTCAGGTGCAATAGCTCTTACAGGATTTGACGGATTTTTCTTCTCTGTTGGGTATGTTGTTGCAAATTTAGTTTTACTTTATATTATTGCTGAACCAATGCGTAATCTTGGTAGATATACACTTGCAGACATGTTAACTGCACGTTTCAATGAAAAACGTGTACGTGGTGCAGCTGCATTTGGAACAATTGTCATCGTTATTTTATACATGATTGCACAGTTAGTTGGAGCAGGCGCACTTATTAAATTATTATTCGGAATTGATTATTGGTTAGCTGTTTTAATTGTTGGAATTATGATGACTACATATGTTTTATTCGGGGGTATGACAGCAACTTCATGGGTTCAAATTATTAAAGCTGGATTATTACTCTTTGGTACAGGATTACTTGCTGTTCTAGTATTTGCTCAGTTTGATTTTTCCATTATGAATATGTTTGACACAATTGCAAACGATCATGGTGAAGAATACTTAGTTCCAGGGATGAAATACACAAGTACACTCGACTCCGTCTCCATGATGATGGCACTCGTCTTAGGTACATCCGGTTTGCCACATATTTTAATGCGATTCTTTACAGTAAAAGACGCAAAAACAGCTCGTTCTTCAATTAAATGGACGACTTGGATTACAACTATATTCTTTTCAATGACAATTTTCTTAGGGTTAGGTGCATTACATTTAGTTGGTGTTGATAGTATAATGGCAGAAAGTTCTGCAGGTAATACAGCAGCTCCATTACTTGCTGAATTTTTAGGTGGTGACGTCTTAATGTCATTCATCTCAGCTGTTGCATTTGCTACGATTCTAGCGGTTGTTTCAGGACTTGTTTTAACGGGTGCTTCTGCTATTTCACATGATATTTATGGTGAAATTATAAAAGATGGTAAACTAACACAAAAACAACAAGTATTAGCTGCACGAATTGGATCCATCTCGATTGCTGTTATTTCAATATTTTTAGCTTTATTTGCTCAAAGTTTAAACGTTTCATTTTTAGTTTCATTTGCGTTTAGTATCGGTGCATCTGCTAACTTACCGGTTATTCTTTATACAATTTACTGGAGAGGATTTAACTCTACAGGAGCTGTTGCTGTTATTTTAACTGGTGTTATTTCATCATTAATTTTAGGAGTAATGGGACCAAACTTCTGGAGTCCGGTTGAAGGTGCTGCAATCTTTGTTGGTGATCCACTTGTTAACTTAGCTGTACCAGCAATTATTACAATTCCACTTGGATTTTTAGTCGGTTACTTAGCATCAGTCCTTTCTGCTAAGAAACATAACGTTGCTCAAAATAATGTTATTTATAATGAAATTAGAGTTAAAGCTCATACAGGAATATCTGTTCAAGATTCATCACATTAAGTTTATATTTAACCTATCTTTTAGGATCAAACCTAATTGATAGGTTTTTTTAATTCAAATATTAAATTTTCATAAACATTGTATGTTAAAATTGGACTAACAAATAATTTAAAAAGGAATGATTGTATGTATACATTTCTCTCTAAAAGTGATTATTTAACCTTACCTACTCTTTTTTATAAAAGTGTTTTTCCTACATCTACCATTGAACCAAAATATACAATCTTTAATAAAGAATATGCTAAACAGTTGAATTTAGATACAGATTATCTTTTATCCCCTGAAGGCCTTAATCTTCTTTCAGGTACTGACACTAGCGGGTTAACTCCGATTGCCCAGAGTTATATGGGTCATCAATTTGGACATTTAACCATGCTTGGAGACGGTCGTGCTATATTATTAGGTGAGCTTCCTAATGGATCAGATTTACAGTTGAAAGGAAGTGGACCTACCCCATTTTCACGTGGTGGTGATGGTATGGCTACTCTTGGGCCAATGTTGCGTGAATATATTATAAGTGAAGCCATGCACCAATTAAATATTCCGACTACAAGGAGTCTTGCTGTTATTGAAACAGGTAAGCGTGTTTTAAGAACGAGAATGGAACGTGGTGCACTAGTTGTAAGAGTCGCTTCGAGCCATTTACGCGTTGGTACTTTTCAATATGCTAGTTACTACGGTAAATTAAAAGACGTGCAAGCACTTGCTGATTATGCAATTAACAAACATTATCCTCATTTACTTCAGACAGCGTCACCTTACCTTAGTTTATTTAAAACTGTCATTAAAAATCAAGCTAAGCTAATTGCTAAATGGCAAATTATTGGTTTTATTCATGGTGTTATGAATACAGATAATATGACAATTAGTGGTGAAACAATTGATTATGGACCATGTGCATTTCTTGATACGTATAAAAGTAATCAAGTCTTTAGTTCAATCGACCAACAAGGACGTTATGCTTATAATCAACAACCAAATATTGGCGCTTGGAACTTAACCCGTTTTGCTGAAGCGATACTTCCCCTTTTTTCACAAGACGAAGATGAAGCTTTAACTCTCGCTAAAACAGAACTTAATAAGTATAAAGATTTATTTGAACATTATTTTCAAGAAGGTTTACTCAAAAAAATTGGTTTAACTGAACGAAGTCCTAAAAATTTAGACCTTGTCAGTGACTTGTTTGCAATTATGGAAGAAGAAAAACGCGATTTCACAGAAACTTTTAGAGCCCTTACTCTTCAAGACAAACTAGCTTTAAATTTAACTACTTCAATCAAATTAAATGCATGGTATGAACAATGGATTGAAATAATTACGCCTAATTTAGACAGCTCAATTAAACGAATGAAACAAGTTAATCCCGCTATGATACCAAGAAATTACCTTGTGGAAGAAGCGATTGAAGAAGTTGAAACTACCGGTGATAAAACAAAACTAAATGAGTTATTATCACTAATTAAAAATCCATATGAATATAATGAAAAACAACTTGCATATATATTTCCTGATGATAGACGCGATGATTCTTATAAAACCTATTGTGGAACTTAAATAAAAAAAGCATAGAAAATAATTCTATGCTTTTTTGTTTTATTATCTAATACTTAAGAATTAATTAATATAAAACTGAATTATAAATGCTTTAAAATTGTAATTACCAATTACATCGTGTAAGATTAAATCATGCACAACTTAAAAGAAATGGGGAATTTAAATGAAAGCTCTTTTTGAAACTACAATTACTAATACAGGTGGACGTGATGGATCTGTTTCATCACCAGATAATATTTTTTATTTAGACGTAGCAAAACCCAAAGCTCTTGGCGGTGAAACTACAACAGCATCAAATCCTGAACAATTATTTGCAGCAGGATATAGCGCTTGTTTTAATAGTGCACTTGAATTAATTTTAGATAAGGATAAAATTGAATATAAGAGTAGCGAAGTCATTGCAACGGTATCACTTTATTCTGATAAAGAAGACGGTGGTGTTAAATTAGGTGTTAAACTTGAAGTAACAATTGAAGGTGTTGAACAAGAAGTCGCTTTAGAATATGCACATAAGGCACATAATTACTGTCCTTATTCTAAAGCAATTAATGGAAATGTTGAAGTTGAAGTTATTACAAATTAAAAGGAGGAATTAAAATGGTATCTGTTTATGATTTTGAAGTAAAAAAAACTAATGGGGATACGTTATCTTTAAACGAATATAAAGGACAACCGCTTATTATTGTTAATACAGCAAGCAAATGTGGATTTGCATCACAATTTGGAGATTTACAAGCATTATATGAAGAGTATAGTGATAAAGGACTGGTGATTCTTGGTTTTCCGAGCGATCAATTTAACCAAGAGTTCGATGATGCTGGTGAAACAACAGAATTTTGTCAAATCAACTATGGTGTGACATTCCCAATGCTTGCAAAAGTTGATGTCAATGGAGATAATGCAGAACCGTTATTTGAGCATTTAGTATCTGAAAAGCAAGGTATGTTATCTAATAAAATTAAATGGAATTTCACAAAGTTTCTAGTAGATCGTCATGGTGAAGTCGTAAAACGTTACGCACCTCAAACTAATCCAGAAAAAATGAAAAAAGATTTGGAAGAGCTTATGTGATGAAAGATTTTCTCACGCTTGATAAACAACTTTGTTTTGCTGTTTATGAAACGTCAGCTGAGTTCACAAAACTATATAAAAGTGTTTTAAAACCGTTCGGTCTAACTTACCCTCAATACTTAGTTTTATTAGCATTATGGGAGCGTGACGAAATCACGATGAAAGAGTTAGGCGAACAAGTCAATCTCGGTACAGGGACACTTACACCGATGATTAACCGGATGCAAGAAAATGGCTGGTTGCGTAAAGAACGTTCTAAAGAGGATGAGCGTAAAGTTTATATTTTACTTGAAGAAAAAGCTTATAATGAAAAAAGCATTATTACACAAAAAGTATTAAAAGAAATTGAACGATGTAATATTAGTTTAACTGAGTATGAAGAGCTTATGATCCGATTAAACGACTTAAAACAAAAATTAAAAACCAGAGAACCTTCTGACATTTAAAATTCTATATATAAAAGCACCTCTAAATTTTAGAGGTGCTTTCTTATGAATTATACTTATTTTAGCGATATAAAATTGCCGCATACATAAAACCAATACTTGCTGCATATTTAATATCTATTACTTCTATATCTGAATGATTACTAAGAAAATTATTCACTTTTTTATCTAAGCCTTTATTTGTCATTGCATTAAAAGAAACAAACTTCATTATAACACCTACTTTTCTTTTTATTTCTATATTACATTTTTAAGATAAAAATACCCAATATTTCATAAAAAATATTGGGTATTTAAGTTTTAGCTCCTAGTTATTGTGATGGTGTTTTTCGCCATCTTCTTTGTGATGCTCTTGTTTTTTATTTTCTTTATGATGATTTTGATCTTCTTTGTGATGTTCTTGAATATGATTATGGTAATGTTCATCAAACTTATGTTTTTGATCGTGATGAGAGTCCCAATCATAATCCACATCTTTTATAGATTGGATGACTGGATGTTTCTTTTCTGTATGATGCTGATATAAATATGAAATTTCAGAATCTTCTTCAATTTTATTCAAGTCTTCTTTTGCAGATTCAGATAGTCCATACAATTCTTTATTATCAGTTGTTTCAATTTCAATTGTTTCAGAATCTATTTTTTTATGATGAACACCTGCGCCTATCCAATTTTCAGCTTCATCTTCTGTTAAGGAATCCTCTTTTTCTTCTACTGAATAACCATTAGTAGGTTCTGTTTTTTCAGTATTTTCATTTGTATTATTACTACACGCACTAACTACTAAAAAGATTGAAAACAGACTAATCCATATAATATATTTTTTCATGAATTATTCACCTCTTTTCTTTATTTATAATGTTAGTGAAGTTAATCCGTATGTTTTTTACACATTCTATTAGTTTAATGTTAGCATAATTTACAACTTATTTAAACCTGCTTTTTATATGCTAAAATTCATTATAATTTAATTAAAATAAGGTAACTAAATCAAAATTGATTTAGTTACCTTACTTTCTAGCTATTTAACTTCTTACCTTTGCCTTATGGTTTGTTTTTACCGCTTCAATAACTTTTTCAAATGATGCATCGACTTCTGCGTCAGTTAAAGTCTTTTCAGGATCTTGGTAATGTAAATTAAATGCAATTGATTTTTCATTTGCTTCTAAACCTTCTCCCGTATAAACGTCAAACGCTTCGACTTGTTTAACAAGTGAATCACCTACGTCTTTTATCGTTCGTTGAATATCCCCTGCCTGCACTGATTCATCTACGACAATAGCAATATCACGCAGGATTGATGGGTACTTAGGAATTGGCGTATAAAGTAATTCTGGACGTTTATTTTCTAAAAGGTAAGATAGATTTAAATCAAACACAAATGTTTCTTTTAAATCTTTTTCTTTAGCTAAGCTTGGGTGGACTTGACCTAGAAAACCAATTAAATCTCCATTAACATGCAAGGTTGCAGCACGTCCGGGATGCATATCTTCAATTACTGCTTGTTTAAATTCAATGTTAATAGATAAGTAGTTAGCCAATCCTTCAATAATACCTTTAACTAAATAAAAATCGACTACTTTTTGTTCACTTTGCCATTTGTGATTAACCCACATACCAGTTAATGCACCAGAAACTCTTGTTTGTTCTTCTGGTTGGGTATGAATATCTTTTTCTTTATTTAAAAATATTGAGCCCGTTTCATAAAGTGCAACATCAGCTTGTTTACGTGCGACATTATGTGTTAGGCGATTTAAAAGTTCTGGTAATTGACTCAATCTTAAGTAGTGATGATCTTCACTTAGTGGCATCGCAAGTGGAACTGGAATATATTCAGCCGCTCTAACTTCCGGACTTAAAAGTGTCTCCGTTTGTTTTTTATTCACTAACGAATACGTAATTGTTTCAGTTAAACCAGCACTTTCTAAATATTTTTCAATCTGGCGTTTTAACAGTTGTGCATCTGACAGACGACCTGGTTTAGATGCGTTTGCTGGTAATGTATAAGGTATATTATCATAACCATAAATACGCGCAATTTCTTCAACCATATCTTCAAATATAACAACATCTAAACGTCTTGTAGGAATACTTACTGTATAGTCATCACCTGTAGCTGTATACTTAAAGCCAAGTTTTGTTAAAATCTCTTCAATTTCTGTATTACTAATTTCTGTACCTAGGCGTGAATTTAATTTTTCTGTATTTAACATTAATTCAGCTTCTGAAAGATCTAATTTATCATAAGTTATCGTATCTTTTAATACGTCGCCGTTTGCATATTCGGTAAGTAACGCAGCTGCTCTGTCTCCTGCTGCTTGTACACGGCTAGGATCAACACCTTTTTCAAACCGGTTACTCGCTTCACTGCGTAAACCTGTGTGATTTACTGTTTTTCTAATCACATTACGGTCAAAATAAGCTGATTCAAGTAAGATAGTGGTTGTTTCATCATTTACTTCAGAATCCGCACCACCCATCACACCTGCAATTGCGATTGGTTCTTTTCCATTCGTAATTAACATGTGCTCTTCGTTCATCACGCGCTCTTTACCATCTAACGTTTTTATCACTTCATCTTTTTTGGCACGTCTTACCACAATCTCTTTTGAACCGAGTAAATCATAATCAAACGCATGTAACGGCTGACCGTATTCAATTAACACATAGTTTGTAATATCTACAACGTTATTAATTGGACGAATACCAGCTGCAAGTAAACGATTTTGCATCCAAATTGGTGATGGAGCTATTTTTACATTTTTAATAATCATCGCACCATAATAAGGTGCAAGTGATTCTTCAGCAACAGATACATTAATATAATCCTTTGCAGATTCATCTATCCGATTTAAATTGATATTTGGATACTTTACCGGAGAATTAACCATTGTTGAAACATCATATGCTACACCTAACATATTAAGTGCATCAGCACGGTTCGGTGTTAAATCAATATCTAACACGACGTCATCTAAATTGAGTAATGCTTCAACTGATGAACCAATTTCAGTATCTTCTGGTAAGACAACGATTCCTTCTGCAAATTCAGGTGCTACAAACTTTTCATCTACACTCAGTTCTTGAAGTGAACAGATCATTCCATTTGACTCAATTCCACGTAATTTAACTTTTTTAATTTTAAAATTTCCTGGTAATACTGCACCTGGTTTTGCAACTACAACTTTCTGTCCTTTAGCTACATTTGGTGCACCACAAATAATTTGTAAGTCTTCTTCTTCACCCACATCAACCTGACATAGGCTTAATTTATCTGCATTGGGGTGTTGTTCACTTTCTTTTACATAACCTGCAACAATATTTTCACTTTTTTCTTTTGCTATATATTCAACACCATCAACTTCAAGACCTAATTTAGTTAATAATGTACTCATTTCTTCTACTGATTTTTCGCCGTAATCGACGTAATCTCGTAACCATTTTAATGATACTAACATTTTTTAGCCTCCTCTTAAGCTTTATTAAACTGTTTTAAAAAGCGAACATCATTTGCATAAAAACGACGAATATCGTCAATGCCATATTTTAACATGGCGATTCTATCTGGTCCCATTCCAAAAGCAAATCCACTATATACCGAAGGATCATAACCTGCCATTTCAAGAACGCGCGGATGAATCATTCCACTACCAAGTATTTCAATCCAACCAGAATTTTTACAGACTGAACAACCTTTTCCATCACAAGATTTACATGATATGTCCATTTCTGCTGATGGCTCAGTGAACGGGAAAAAGCTTGGACGCAAACGTATCTCTCTATCTTCTCCAAACATTTTCTTTGCAAATACATCAAGTGTTCCTTTTAAATCACTCATACGAACGTGTTTATCAACGTAAAGCCCTTCTATTTGTGTGAATTGATGAGAATGTGTTGCATCATCACTATCACGACGATACACTTTTCCAGGACAAATCATTCGTATTGGTTCGTTACCATTTAATGCGCGCATTGTTCTTGCTTGTACGGGTGATGTATGTGTTCTTAAGAGCAGTTCGTTTGTAATATAAAATGAATCTTGCATTTCACGAGCTGGATGCCCTTTTGGTAAGTTTAATGCTTCAAAATTGTAATAATCTGTTTCTACTTCTGGACCTTCTTTAATTTCATAACCTAAACCAATAAATAAATCTTCAATTTCTTCAATTACTGACGTTAAAATATGTGGCTGACCTACTGAAATTTTACGACCTGGTAACGTCACGTCTATTGTTTCTTCTGCTAATTGCTTATCAAGTTCAATTTTTTCTAATGTTTCTTTTTTAGTTCCTAATGCTTCTTGAATCGCTTGTCTTACTTCGTTTGCAAGCTGACCAACAACCGGTCTTTCTTCTGCAGATAATTTACCCATTCCACGTAAAACAGTTGTAATTGATCCTTTTCGACCAATATATTCAACTTGAATAGCTTGTAAGTCATCTAATGAATCAGTTGCCTTAATTTTTTCAATTGCTTCACTTTTTAATGATTTTAATTGTTCTTGCATATTGTTTACCTCCTAAGGTAATTACTTATTTTAGACAAAATAAAAAAGCCTTATCCCTGTAAAAGGGACGAGGCTTAGATTCGCGGTACCACCCTTGTTGACGCAAAAATCGCGTCCAACTCAAAGTGTGTGTAACGGATTAGCTTCCGGTTATGTTTACTAAAGAATTTTGAATGTTTAACAAAATTCTAAATGAATTTTGAATGTTTAACAAAATTCTAAAGGTCCTCATAACTACTCTAAGAGTGAAGGGTAATTAGATTTGTTAGAATCTTCTCAGTCATAGATTCCTTCCTGTTACAAATGGAATTAATTACTTGGCTCTTGTCATCGTTTATTATTCAACTATTACTATTATAAGCATATTTTTCTTATCTTGCAAATGAAGTCTGTAAATAATACATTAAAACGCCTGAAGCAATACCTGCATTAAGTGATTCTGTTCGACCATAAATTGGGATTTTAATATTTTTGTCTGCTTTTTCAATAAATTCAGGCGCAATACCTGCCCCTTCATTACCGATAATTAATCCAACAAAAGAAGTTACTTCTTCTTTATGATAAACAGTAGATTCTTCTAAAGTTGCTGCCCAAATTTCATAATCATTGTCTTTTAATTTACTGATTTCTTCAGTTAAATCGGCTTGAATAATCGGCAGATAAAAAATCGATCCTTGAGTTGCTCTTAATACTTTATCATTGTAAGGATCCACTGTTCCTTTACCTAAAACAACCTTAGTAAATCCAGCTGCTTCTGCAGTTCTAATAATGGTGCCGAGGTTACCAGGATCCTGGATGGCATCAAGTAAAAGAACATGTCCTTTATTTTTATTTGTAAATTTATGTTTATTTACAACAGCTGCAATCCCTTGAGGTGTTTCTGTCTGCGTAATTACCTCGAACACTTCATCGGTTACATAAAGTACATTATGCTTTTCCACCCAACCGGGTAGATCAGTGTCTTCTCGGATAATTAGTTTATCAATTATAAATTCACTCAGATGAGCTTCATTTACTAAATGATGGCCTTCAACTAAAAATTGAGCTGTTTGTTCACGAAATTTCTTTTGGTGAAGTTTTTTTATTTCTTTAATCACTGAATTTTGTACTGAAGTAATCATATCTCACCTTATGCTTTACGTATTTTTTCTAATTGATCATTATCAAAGTTTTTAATCACTTCAACAATTAATTTAACAGCATTTTCAAAATCATCGCGGTGTAACATTGCAGCATTCGAATGAATATAACGCGTTGCAATTGTAATTGATAATGCTGGTACACCATCGTGAGTTAAATGAATTGCTCCTGAATCTGTACCACCGCCAGCCATTGTTGAATATTGGAAGGGAATGTCATTTTCTTCTGCTGTTTTAACAACAAGGTCACGTAAACCTTTATGTGATACCATTGATGCATCATAAAGAATAATTTGTGGTCCGTCACCTAGTTTACTATCTGCTTCGTTATCAGATATTCCTGGTGTGTCACCAGCAATCCCAACATCAACTGCAAAACCTATATCTGGTTCGATCATATGTGTTGAAGTACGCGCACCTCTTAAACCAACTTCTTCTTGAACAGTTCCTACTCCATAAACAGTATTCGGATGTTCTGAGTCTTTTAGTCCTTTTAAAACATCAATTGCAATTGCACAACCAATTCGGTTATCAAACGCTTTTGCTAGTAACATTTTTTCATTTTTCATTTGCGTAAATTCAAAATAAGGTACAACTGAATCGCCTGGCTTCACGCCAAATCCTTCAGCCTCTTCTTTACTAGTTGCACCAATATCAATAAACATTTCTTTAATATCAACCGGCTTTTTACGTGCTTCAGGTGATAAGATATGAGGTGGTTTAGAACCAATAATTCCTGTAACATCACCGTCATTTGACATAATTGTCACACGTTGTGCAAGCATTACCTGGCTCCACCAACCACCAATGGTCTGGAAATAAATAAATCCTTTTGCATCAATACGCGTTACCATAAAACCTACTTCATCTAAATGTCCTGCAACCATTACTTTAGGGCCGTCTGATTTTCCTACTTTACTAGCAATTAAACTCCCTAAATTATCTGTGTAAACCTCATCAGCGTATGGTGTAATATATTTTTCCATCACATCACGCACTTCTTTTTCATGTCCTGCAACACCTTTTGCATCAGTTAAATCTTTTAACATGGTTAACGTTTCATCTAATTTTGTCATTAATAATTCCTCCTTAAATTAATATCCTGCGTCTTGTCTTTCAAAATTAACTTCATTCTTTTCATCATAAGCTTGCATTATCGCTTCGTCTGAAAAACCTAAAATATCTGCCAATTGGAGGTATGCTTCAAAAAGCGTTAAATAATTAGCTCTTGTTGGTGCTTGTTTAAATATAGTGACATACTGAAAGATTAGATTAAATTGAGTTGTTTCATCGTGATTAGATTTAGCATAATCAATCTCAGAAAATTCAAGACCTTTATTTAAACCGAGAGATAACAGAAAATGAATATTATCAACGTACTCTTCAATAATAATCTTATCATTATTTCGTTTTTTTGTACTCCAAAATTTAAAACAACGTGTCTCATTAGCTAGTTCTCCTAATTCAACAAGAAGAGCTAGTATTTTTTGCTCAAATAAATCTGATTCATTTAAATTATGGTTGCGACTTATGTATTCATCAAGTTTTACTTGTTTTTCAAACAATAATTTCCAGTTCATTTTTCTACCTCGCTTTTAATTAATTCTATCACACATGGGTATGTTTGGTAATTTAGAAATTCTATTTATTAATGAAAAAAGACTAAATCTAAGTAAACGATTTAGTCTTATCATATATATTTAGTTTAAAGCAGTTTTTGCTTGATCAACTAATTGTGTAAATGCTTGTTCATCATGAATTGCAAGATCTGCAAGCATTTTACGATTAATATCAACATTTGCTACTTTTAAACCGTGCATTAACTTACTGTATGAAATATCGTTTAGACGTGCTGCTGCACTAATACGCGTAATCCATAATCTACGGAAATCACGTTTTTTCTGACGACGGTCACGGTAAGCATAGTTACCTGATTTCATAACCTGTTGTTTTGCTGTTTTAAATAATGTATGTTTCGAACCATAATACCCTTTTGCTAATTTTAATACACGTTTACGGCGCTTACGTGTAACTGTTCCACCTTTTACTCGTGGCATTATAATAACCTCCTAATGTTTCTTTATATTTCTTTATATTTTATGTGTAACGAATTATCTAGGTAACATTGCGTCAATACGTCTTTGGTCACCTTTAGAAACCATGCCTGATTTACGAAGTTTACGCTTTTGTTTTTGTGATTTATTAGCAAATAAATGACTTGTATAAGCGTGTGATCTCTTTAGTTTACCAGATGCTGTTCTTTTGAAACGCTTTTGTGATCCTTTATGTGTCTTCATTTTTCCCATTGTAAAAGCCTCCCTTACTTAGAAACTACTTAGTTTATTGTTTTTCGCTAATTGGACCGACCATCATAAACATATGACGACCTTCCATTTTAGGTCTTGATTCAACTACTGCTATATCTTTTACTTCTTCCGCGAATCGCTCTAACACTTCACGACCTAAATCTTTATGAGTGATTGCTCTTCCACGGAAACGAATTGCGGCTTTTACTTTATCGCCATTTTCTAAAAAGCGTCTAGCATTTCTTAGTTTTGTATCAAAGTCATGGTCACCAATTCCTGGTGAAAAACGAACTTCTTTAACGCTAATTTTTCGTTGCTTTCTGCGTGCTTCCTGGTCTTTTTTCTGTTGCTCATAACGGAATTTACCATAGTCCATAATACGACATACAGGTGGTTTTGCACCTGGTGCGACTAAAACTAAATCTAAATTACGTGTTTCGGCAATCTCTAGTGCTTCTTTTTTTGTTTTCACACCGAGTTGATCACCATTTGAGTCAATTAAACGGACTTCACGTGCACGAATTTTTTCATTAACGTTCATATCTTTGCTAATATTGAGCCACCTCCGAAATTTTTTGATCTTTACATGACAAGTTTCGAAAATTACATAATAAAAAGTGGGCGCATAAATGCACCCACATGTATTCTCATAATTAGAATTTACAATTTAACCAGCCAACGACAAATTTTGTGTCAGTCAGGTGAGAAGCGGGTGCTCCTACTTGTCTATTAGATCATATTGAATTACTTTACTCAACCTATAAAGAATAACATATTAAACTTTATATGTCAAATCTATCTGTGATGAATTGTTTTGTTAGCTACTTCTTCATTAATTAAAGTTAAGAAAGCATCGATTGTCATTGTCTCTGTTTCTTTTTCACCGTAACGACGAATATTAACTGAATTACTTTCAATTTCTTTATCGCCTATTACAAGTGCGAATGGTATTTTTTTTGTTTGAGCTTCACGAATTTTATAACCAATCTTTTCTTCACGTTTATCAATTTCTACTCTAATTCCTGCTCGTCTTAATGTATCAGCTAGTTTTTCTGCTTCATCACCGTGTGCATCTAAAGATACTGGGATAATTTGTGCTTGGACTGGTGCTAACCAAACTGGGAATGCCCCTTTATACTCTTCAATTAAGAATGCTACAAAACGTTCCATTGTTCCAACTACTCCGCGGTGAATAATGACTGGACGATGATTCTTTCCGTCTTCTCCTATATATGTTAAGTCAAAACGCTCTGCAGCTTCATAATCGAGTTGAACAGTAGAGAGAGTTTCATCATGACCTAATGCTGTTTTTACTTGAACATCTAATTTAGGACCATAAAACGCTGCTTCACCTATTGCTTCCACATACTCTAGTCCCATTTCATCTAATGTTTCTTTTAACATTGCCTCAGCCATGTCCCACATCTCATCATTGTCAATATATTTTTCTTTATCCTCTGGATCACGATAAGACAGTCTGAAATAGAAATCCTCAATTCCAAAGTCATTATAGACCTCTCTAATAAGTTCAACGACTCGGATAAACTCTTCTTTTAATTGATTTGGTCTTGCAAATATATGCGCGTCATTTAAAGTCATTGCTCGAACACGTTGAAGTCCTGCAAGAGCCCCACTCATTTCATAGCGGTGCATCATGCCAAGTTCTGCAATTCTAACTGGTAAATTACGATAACTGTATAAATTATTTTTATAAATCATCATATGATGCGGACAGTTCATCGGACGAAGAATTAACTCTTCATTATCCATTTTCATTCTTGGGAACATATCTTCTTCATAATGTTCTAAATGTCCACTCGTTTTATATAATTCTGTACTTCCTAAAACAGGTGTATACACATGATCATAGCCTAGCTTTTCTTCTAAATCGACAATATAACGTTCCACGATACGGCGAATTGTCGAGCCTTTAGGTAACCACATTGGAAGACCTTGACCAACTTTTTGAGAGATAGTAAATATTTCTAATTCTTTACCTAACTTACGGTGATCACGTTCTTTTCTTTCTTCAAGTAACTGCAAGTAATCGTCAAGTTCTCCTTGCTTTTCAAAAACTGTACCGTAAATTCTCTGCAACTGTTTATTGTCACTATCCCCGCGCCAATAAGCACCTGAAATATTAAGCAACTTGAATACTTTTATTTTACTTGTTGATGGCACATGTACACCACGACAAAGATCAAAAAATTCTCCTTGCTTATAAACAGTCACTTGCTCATCTGCTGGAATATCGGCGATTAATTCAATTTTTAAATCATCACCGATTTCTTCAAACATTTTAATTGCTTCATCACGTGATACTTCAATTCTTTCAATATTTAAATTTGCATCCACAATTCGCTTCATTTCACGTTCTATATCAACAAGATCTTCTGGCGTAAGTGATTTTTCCATATCAATATCATAGTAAAATCCTTCTTCAATTGTTGGACCAACACCAAAATTAACATCTTTGTATAAACGTTTAATCGCTTGAGCCATTGTATGTGCAGTTGAATGACGCATAATTTCAATGCCTTCTTTATCACGATACGTAATAATCGATATTGTGCCGTCTTCTTCAATTGGACGTGTTAAATCATATAGTTCATCATTTAATTTTATACCTAAAGCTTGTCTTCTTAAACCTGGAGAAATTGATTGAGCAATTTCTTCACCCGTTGTTCCATTAGGAAATTCTTTTACGCTATCATCTGGAAATGTCATTTTAATCATTATTATTACCCCTTTACTTTTTAAAAACAAAAAACACTCATGTCCTGCAATCGCAAGGGACGAGTGTTATACACGTGGTTCCACCCTAATTTCTAAAATTAATTAGCTTAAATTAGACCTTGGTATCGTAAGGCACTCGCTATTATTTACTTAGTTTCAATAATAGAGTTCAAAGGTGGTAATTATTCGCCTTTTATATAAGAGTTCTCAGTCTAGACTCTTTTTCCTGGATAAAAGGTTATGAATAATTTTGTCCTTATCTCAACTTAATTATTTAATTGATAACTTCTTCTATTTAAAGTATAGCAATATTTATTTAAAAATCAATTAATTTATTTATTACGATAATTTTCACCTGACATTGACACTTCTGTACTCACTTGTTTGATTCGTTCCATAATTCTTCCAGCTTTTACTTTTTCAATGCCACCACGTGTTGTTTCTGCTAAACGTTCTTCTAATTGTTTCATTGTATAATTTGAAGTAAAGAAAACAGGCAATTGTTCCATCATTCGATATTGTAAGATTGACCCTAATATTTCATCTCTAAACCAAGCAGACTGAGTCTCAGCACCAATATCATCTAACATGAGAACATCAGCATGTTTAAAGACTTCAACTTTTTCTTCGACTGAATCATCTTTAATCGCTTCTCTAATTTCACGGACAAATTCAGGCATATAAATAAGTGTCGAAGAGATATTTAATTCTTGAAGTGTATTGGCAATAGCACCTAATAAATATGTTTTTCCAACTCCAAATGGTCCACTAAAAAAGAATCCTTTTTTAGGTAGTGATTTTTTTGCTTTATCTAAAAATGCCTCTGTAGCTAATATTGCTTCTAGCCTTCGATTATCTGTTTTATGTAAATCTGCTATCGAAGCATTCATAATTTCTTTTGGCATATAAAGGCTCTGAATTAATTTCTGTTCTTGTTGCATACTTTCGTGTTTAATTCGATTTTTGCATTTTTCATAGGCAACATGTATTTCTTCGTTTTCAAATCTTAAAATAGGTGAATATCCTTGCAATATATTTTTACAATTATTAAACGACGCACATTTTTCACATTGAACGGATTGGGTAGTAAATTCATACAATTTATTTAATCGTTTATCTATTTCTTTATCCGTAATTTCAGGATGAGCTTTTAAAAACTGAGCTATTTTTGGATGATTTAAAACTTCATTTTTTAATTTCACATGACGTGAGTTAAAGTCTTCGTTTTCTTTCATCCATTTATTTAATGATGTTTTAATTGGTTTCATCTTCACTCATCTCCTTTACTCTAGCGTTTTCTTGAATCGTTCAAGTAATGCCGCTCGTTCTTTTTCACTCACTTCTTTAGTATCTTGTTTATTAGTGGTGGAATCTTTTTTATCACGGTCTTTAAACCAATCAGGAATAACTTCTGTAGATTTTTTTTGCTGACCTTTTCTTTCATAAAATGGTTTGTTTTGTTGTTTAGCAAATTCCATTGCTTCTTTAGCATTTTTTAAGTTAGCACGCGACCAGTGACTCGCTATCTTTTCTAAATAAGCGCGCGATAATTGCATGTTTGACTGTAATAATACGTAATGAATTAACACATTCATCACGGGAGTTGGTAAACCCTGATTTAACATAATATCTCGCACTAATTTCATATCTGACTCTGAGGCGTTACTTCCTCTTGATAAATCTTCAAGCAAATCTTTTGGTGAAATTGTTTCTAATGTCTTAATCAACATTTCTTCTTTTGTTGTTGGTTTGCTTGTTTCAACTTGAGGTATTACTTGTTCTTTTTTAGTTAATTCAATAGTAACATCATTATGTTTCACTTTAAATAAATCGTGGCAAGCTGCTTGGAATTCATCTACATCTAATTCATTTTCATCTGTCAGTGCCCAGAGAACAGATTTTTCAACTTCAGTTATATCAAGATCATATAAATGCATAACTTGGGTAATATGTGATTTATTTTCCTTTGTTAATACTTTTTCAACAGGTATCATTTGTTTTATTAATGCCTGTTCAATCCAACTAAAATCAATCGTGTCTAGTGGTATGTTTGGTGGGGTAATCACTCTTTTAATATGTTTAAATTCACTAGTAGCAGGCTCAAATGTTTGAAACACATCTGTAAATGATACTGTTAATTGCTCACCTTCACTCACATCTTCTTTTTTGAGATAATTTTTTTCAAGTAAAAGGTACTTAGTTTTTCCAACATGCCTATATAATAATTCTGAAAGCATCAAATCATTAAAAAATTCATTTGGTGTAAAAGGGCTAATTAATTCATATGTGTAAACGACATCTGAATCGTTTTTTTGTTTATAAGTCTTTAATAAACCTATGCCTTCTAGTTTAATTCTTGCTTCATATATTTCATCTAAGGGTAAGTTTAATGCACCCATTAAAGTATGATGTGTTTGCTTATCTGTTAGTGTTTGGAGTTCAATTTCATGGACTAATGTATAATATAAGGCAATTGCACTAATACCAATTAAAGGTTGATAAAGATGAGTTAATGATTTTGTATAATCGACATGTAATGTTCCTGAAAATATCACTTTATAACCTTCAACAGGTAATATTTTTCCTATATTACTCATACATCTAACCCTTTCTTACTTATTTATTTAACAAATCTTTAAGTTCATCTAAAAATACATTAACATTTTTGTATTGGCGATATACTGATGCAAAACGAACATACGCTACTTCGTCTATATCAAGTAATCTTTCAAGGACCATTTCTCCAATATATTCACTGCTTATTTCTGGCTCTTCAGAATTTCTAATCGCTTGTTCAACATCAAATGCCAATTGCTCTATTTCTTCAATCGTTACCGGGCGTTTTTCACATGCTCGCATTAATCCTCTAATTAATTTATCACGTTCAAATTCTTGTCTTGTTCCATCTTTTTTAACAATTATAAGTGGGACTTCTTCAAGTCGCTCAAAAGTAGTGAATCTAAAACCACATTGTTCACACTCTCTTCTTCTTCTAATTGTTTCACCATCTTCTATTGGTCTAGAATCTAAAACACGTGAATTTTTATGGTGACATTTAGCACACTTCACATCTTCAACTCCTATTTTTTCATGTATATAACACTCTCTAATGTATATTTTATCATGTTTACACTTATTTCACTAATTAAAAAAAAGGCTACTTGATAAAGTTATCTCTAAAATTTAATTTAGAAATTACTTTATCAGAAGTAACCTTCCTAATTACACTATTTATTTTACTTTTGAAGGAATTGAAGCTCCTACATAAAGTGCTAAATCGACTACACGTGCTGAGTAACCCCATTCGTTATCATACCATGCGAGTACTTTAACTTTATTATCTTCAATAACCATTGTTGAAAGAGCATCTATTATTGCTGACTCTTGTGTTGAAGCAAAATCAATTGAAACTAATGGCTCTTCAGTATATCTCATAATACCTTCAAGTTTGTCTCCTGATTCTGTTTTAAATGCGTTGTTTACATCTTCTACTGTAACGTCTGTCTTTAAATCAACTACTAAATCAACAAGTGATACGTTTGGTGTTGGTACACGTAATGCCATACCATGTAATTTACCATTTAAATGCGGCATAACTTCACCAAGTGCTTTTGCTGCTCCTGTTGATGTTGGAATTATTGACTGTGCACATGCACGCGCTCTACGTAAATCACTATGCGGATTATCTAAATTAGGTTGATCTGTTGTATAAGCATGAACAGTTGTCATTAAACCATTAACAATACCAAAATGATCATCAAGCACTTTTACAACTGGTGCTAAACAATTTGTTGTACAAGAAGCATTAGAAATAACATTATCTGTATTAGGATCATACTCTTCTTCGTTAACACCTAAAACAATTGTCTTATCTACGCCTTTACCTGGAGCAGTTATAATAACTTTTTTAGCTCCTGCTTTTAAATGACGGCTTGCTCCTTCTTGACTATTGAATTTACCTGTAGCTTCAATTACAACATCTATTCCTAGTTCTTCCCAAGGAAGTTCTTCAGGTTTACGTGAATTCACATGACGAATTTTTTCACCATTAATTTCAAATCCATCTTTGACGACTTTAACGTCTTTCTCGAAAATGCCATGCACACTGTCATATTTAATTAAATGTGCTAATGTTTCCTCTGGATAACTTGCATTAATTGCTATGACGTCTAAATCTTTGTTTAATATCGCTTGGCGAAATACCATTCGTCCAATACGACCAAATCCATTAATTGCAATTCGGGTTCTACTCATTTATAGTCCTCCCATAAATATGTGTTATACTATTTCGTTTTTCTTCTTAATTAGTATAACATAATATAAAATAAAAACACTATAAAAGTACTAATTTGTTAAAAAAACTTATTCTCAAATGCCTTACTAGATAAAGGCGGACTCGCCCACCGGGATAATAACAACCCACAAATGAACAATTTATAAGTTTAATTTTCAATTATATATTATACTTTTATATTCCATTTTGCTAAAACATTTAATAACTGAGCGTAAGATTCATTAACTGTTCCATTGTTATTTATAATTGCATCTGCTCTTTTAGCTTTTTCTTCAATACTTATTTGGGAGTTCATTCTACTTAATGCTTCTTCTTTTGTAGACTCATCACGTTCCATTAAACGTTTTAATTGTGTCTCTTCAGTTACGTAAACAACAAGTATTTTGTCTACATAATTTTCGAGTCCACTTTCATAAATAAGTGGTATATCCATAACAATTGCTTTTGGTTTTTGTTTCATTAGTGCTTCTTTTTGTTTTAGCATTTCTTGTCTAATTGCTGGATGCACAATACTGTTCAATTTCTTACGACTTTTTTCATCATTAAAAACAATATTACCTAAAGCTTTGCGATTCAGCTCTTTATTTTCATAAAGTACTTTTTCACCAAATTCTTTTACTATTTCCAAATATGCAGGTTTATTCACTTCTACGACTTCTTTAGCTATTAAATCTGCATCAATTACTGCTATATTAAGCTCTTTAAACATTTTTGAAACTGTACTTTTACCTGTTCCAATACTACCTGTTAAACCAATTACAAGAGTCATTTATCTGCTCCTTACTTTTCAATTTGACATGTTGGGCATATATGTGTGCCTCGTCCTGAGAGTTTAAATTTTTGGATAACATCCCCACAAATTTTACATGATTTATTTTCTTGACCGTAAACGTACAATTCTTGCTGAAAGAGTCCCATTTCTCCTTCACCATTTACATACGATCTAATTGTCGTGCCACCTTGCTTTACTGCTTCATTTAAAACTTCATAAGTATATTTAAATATTAATTCAATTTCTTCATCACTTAATGTATTGGCTCTTTTTTTAGGGTGAATATTCGATTTAAATAATACTTCATCAACATAAATATTACCAAGACCAGCTATAATTGTTTGATCAAGAAGGGCAGATTTTATATGTCTTGTCGTTTTAAGTAACCTTTCTTTTAAATAAGTTAAATTATAATCCGCTTCAAACGGATCAGGACCTAACTGATTGAGTGGCTTAACAGACAAATATTCTTCTTTTCTAAAAACATGCATAGTTCCAAATTTTCGAACATCATTATACTGAAGTGAAGTACCATCTGTAAAATCAAAAATAACATGTGTATGTTTATCGCGTTCAATACCCGTTTGATCAACCGAATATTTACCTTCCATGCGTAAATGCGAAACAAGCATCTCTGTATCTAATTCAAATATTAGAAACTTACCTTTACGCTTTACATCACGGATTTTTTGTCCAATTATAATTTGTTTAAAGTGTTCAACGTCATCAGGATGTTTGATTATTTTCCCCCAATAAACCTCTATATCTTTAATTTCTTTATTTAATACAAGTTTTTTCAGTGTTTTTCTAATTGTTTCAACTTCTGGTAATTCTGGCATCTTTATACCCCTACTTTTTATTTAGCATCAAACCAACTCGCTCCATACGAGTAATCTACTTTTAATGGCACATTTAATTTAACTGTATTCTCCATCACTTCTGGCACTAATTTTATAATTGCATCTAATTCTTCATTTGGCACTTCTAAGATTAGCTCATCATGAACTTGGAGTAATACTTTTGATTTAAAGTTTTTAGTTTTTAATTCTTCTTGTAAATCAATCATTGCTTTTTTAATAATATCAGCCGCACTACCTTGAATCGGTGTATTCATTGCTGTTCTTTCAGCGAAACTTCTTTGATTAAAGTTACGACTCGTAATATCTGGTAAATAACGACGTCTATTCATAATTGTTGTTACATAGCCTTTATGTTTTGCATCTTTAACAATCTCTTCCATGTACTCTTTAACTTTTGGATAAATTGCTAAATATCTTTCAATAAACTCTCCTGCTTCTTTTCTCGAAATTTTTAAGTTTTGTGATAAACCATAATCACTAATACCATATATAATTCCAAAGTTTACCGCTTTAGCTTGATCTCTCATATTATCGTCAATTGCATCTCTGTCAACATGAAATACATCCATTGCTGTTTGCGTATGAATATCTTTATCATGTCTAAATGCATCACTTAAATTTTCATCTCCTGAGATGTGAGCAAGCACGCGTAATTCAATTTGTGAGTAGTCCGCTGCAAAAATCACAGAATCGGCTGTTGATGGAATAAACGCCTGCCTAATTTTTCTGCCTTCTTCCAAACGTACAGGTATATTTTGCATGTTTGGTTCAGTTGAGCTTAAGCGCCCTGTTTGCGTAAGCGCCTGGTTAAAGCGTGTATGAATTTTACTTGTATCTTTATAAACAACTTTTAATAATCCTTCAATATAAGTTGAATGCAACTTTTTTAATTGACGATACATGAAAATTTCTGGAATAATTTCATGCTCTTGTTCTAACTTTTCCAAAACATCAGCAGCTGTAGAGTAACCGGTTTTTGTTTTTTTAATAACGGGCAGTTCTAATTTTTCAAATAAAATAACAGACAATTGCTTTGGTGAGTTAACATTAAATTCCTCGCCTGCTAATTCATGTATTCGCTTTTCGATTATTCGAATACGCCCATTTATTTCTTTATCCATTTCTTTAAGTTTAGATACGTCCACTTTAATTCCTTCATGTTCCATTTCTGCTAATACCTGGGCAAGTGGTAATTCAAGATTCATAAATAAATCATATTGTTCATTGTCTTTAAGACCTTCAATTAATTCTGGTTTTAATTCATGCAATGCATGGCCCTGTTTTGCTACATGTTCTGCAATGATTTCAAATTCAGGTACATGTCGCTTAGCACCTTTACCATAAACTTCTTCATCCATTTGCACATATCTGTGACCTAGACGCCTAGCAATCGATGGAATATCTTCATTTTTTTGTGCCGGATCAATTACGTAAGCTGCTAATAATAAATCAAAATTAACTCCTTTTAAATGAATACCTTGATTTAACAAAGCAACAGTTGTCGCTTTAACATCAAAGATTGATTTTTCTTCTGTATCGTCTTCTAACCAATCAATGAATATTTTTGAACCTAAAGCGTCATCAGTATGAATAACATAGTTTCCTGTTTCGTTTACAAGACTTATTGCTTCTATGTTAGCATCATGATAATTTTCATCAATCATTTCGACATTTAAAATTGACCCACTAACAAGATATTCTGCTTTAATTTCTTCGATTATTTCAAATGGCACATTTATTTCTTCTTCTACTTTTTGTTCTCCGCCCATTCTTTCAATCAATGAACGAAATTCTAGTGTTTGGAATAATTTTATAACATCTTCATCTTCGTACCCAGTGTAACTTACATCTTCAAGTGATATCTCAATCGGTGTGTCACGTTTAATCGTTGCAAGTTGATAGCTTAAATATGCGTCTTCTTTGTACTTAGTCAGATTTTCATTTAATTTTTTCGCTGTGATTTTATCTAAATTCTCATACACATTGTCGAGCGAGCCATAATCCTTTAATAATTTAATCGCTGTTTTAATACCTACACCTGGTACTCCTGGAATATTATCAGAACTATCTCCCATTAATGCTTTTAAATCTATGATTTGTTCTGGTGTTAATTCCATTTCTTCAGTAAGTGACTCAGGTGTATAAGAAACAACTTCACTAACCCCTTTTTTAGTTAAATCTACTGTGACATGATTAGATACTAATTGAAGTAGATCTTGGTCTCCTGAAATTACTTTAACTTCCCAATCTTTTTTATCTCCTTCTAAAGCTAAAGTACCAATAATGTCATCAGCTTCATAAAGATCTAATTCATATTGTGGAATATTAAATGCTTTAAGTAGTTCTCTTGTTAACGGAAATTGTTCAGACAATTCAGGTGGTGTTTTTTGTCTGCCACCTTTATATTCTTGATATGATGAATGTCTAAATGTTGTTTTCCCTGCATCAAATGCTACTAACATATGCGTTGGTTTTTCTTCTTCAAGAATTCTTAGTAATATATTTGTAAAGCCATAAACAGCATTTGTATAAACACCCGAATCATTATGTAGTAAAGGTAATGCATAATAAGCTCTAAATAATAAACTGTTTCCATCTATTAATACTAGTTTTTTTGACATTTCACTCGCCCCTTCTTATCCATTATAAATGAAAAACACTTACTTTTTAAATAGCAAGTGTTTATTGTTCTTTAGGTAAATATATATTAAACGTCGTCCCTTCCCCTATTTCACTTTCTACTTCAATTCTTCCATTATGAACTTCAACAATATGTTTAACAATTGCAAGTCCAAGTCCTGTCCCACCTGTATCACGACTACGTGCCTTATCTACTCGGTAAAAACGTTCAAATATACGTGACAAAGCTTCTTTAGACATTCCGATTCCAGTATCACTAATTGATAAACAAACTTCTTCATCTGACTCAGTCGCTCTTAATGTAATTGTACCTGATTCAGGCGTGTAATTAATTGCATTTGTTAATAAATTAATTAAAATTTGTTTTATTTTTTCAAGATCTGCTACAAAGTGGATTTCATCAGAATAAACACAATCAAAATGAATATTTTTTAGTTCTGCTTTTTGATCGATAATTGGATATATATCTTTAAATAATCGAGTTGTTGATATTTGATCTGTATCTATTGTCATTTCATCTTTTTCTAATTTAGATAAAATTAATAAATCATCAATTAATAATTTTATTCTTTGACTTTCATTATTAATAATTTGTAAAAATTGATTCCGTGTTTCAGTATCGTCTGCAGCTACATCAAGTAATGTTTCTGAAAAACCTTTAATTGAAGTAATGGGTGTTTTTAATTCATGAGATACATTAGCAACAAAATCTTTTCGCATCACTTCTAAATTTTTAAATTCAGTAATATCATAAATAGCAAGTACTGCCCCGCGGAGAAGACCAGGATCGTTAAAAATAGGCGCTCCAACGATTTCTAAATATTTTTTATTTTCTTCGCCAAGTGAAAATAAATGTTTAATATTTTTTTCATAAAGAAATGTTTCTTGTACTGTATGATGAATTTGTTCGTTTTCTAAAACATCATAATATAAAAAACCAATATAGTCTGAAGCTTTACCACCAAACATTGATAAAAATTTACGATTAACGATATGTATGTAACCTTTTTCATCGATTAGAACAAGTGCACTCTCTGAATTATCAATGACTGTAGATAATTGCTCTGCTTGAATTTGTTCATGAATCGTTAATTCACTTAAATTACGTGCTAATGCATTAACTTTACTGCTCAAATCTGCTAAAGTCCCATTCATTGAATAATGGATTCTTGCTCTATAATTACCTTTAAGTAATTTATCCATTGTTTGTGATACTTTTTCAATCGGTCTAAAATATTTATCGAAAATATAAAATAATAATAAAGTAAAGATAATAAACATACTAATTAATACTGCAGCAAGTACATAATAATTTGTTACAATAGGACTTAATATAAGTCCACTGATTACTGTAACTATAAAAATAATAAATGTATATGCTAAAAGTGTTTTTGATATGAAATCTTTCATTTAGGGTCCTCCAGTTTGTATCCAAAGCCACGAATAGTTTTTATATATTCTGGGTTTTTAGTGTTTTTCTCTAACTTTTCTCTTAAATGACCAATTTGAACATCTACTATACGAGTATCTCCGACAAAATCAAAATCCCATACAGAAGAAAGTAATTGTTCGCGTGATAATGTCTTGTTTTGATTTTTTGCTAAATAAACAAGTAATTCATATTCTTTTCGTGTCAATTCTATTTCTTCATCTCGTAAATAAACAGTATATTGCTCCAAATTAATTTTAACGTCGCCGATTTCAATTAAATCAGATGAGGATTCTTTTGCACCTGTTCTCCTGAGTATCGCATGAATTCGAGCGATAAGTTCGCGCGGACTAAAAGGTTTAGTTAAATAATCATCTGCACCCATCTCTAAGCCAGATATTTTATCATACTCTTCATCTTTTGCTGTTAACATTAAGATTGGCACTTTATTTTCATCTTTACGGATTGTTTTACAAACAGTCATCCCATCCATTTTAGGTAACATGAGATCTAAAACAATTAAATCATATTTTTTTTCACGTGATTTTTTAACTGCTTCTTCACCATTATCAGCAACATCTGTTAAAAAACCTGACTTTTCAATATTATATTTTAATAGCATAACAATTGAAGGTTCATCTTCAACAATTAAAATTGTTTGCTGCAAATTTTTATCCTCATTTCTAATTAAAATTTTATCTATAAAGCTATCATATCATTAGAATTAACAACTTACCAAATTTAAATATTTATTTACATAAACTTTACATTACTCTTTAAATATCAGTAACATTAAAAAAACTCTTGCTAAATAAAACATTAGCAAGAGTTTTTACTTATATTTACTTTAATATTTTCATCACATTTTCAACTGATTCTACAGACTTATCAAGTGCTGATTTTTCCTCTTCTGTTAAATCTAGTTCTATAACTTCTTCAATGCCATTGCCACCAATAATCGTGGGTACGCCTAAACATAAATCATTATAGCCGTACTCACCTTCTAAGTAAGCAATTGTCGGTATAACGCGACGTTGATCTTTTAAAATTGCTTCTGTCATTTCAGTAATTGAGGCAGCTGGTGCGTAATACGCACTACCATCTCCTAATAACTCAACAATTTCTCCGCCACCTTTACGTGTACGTTCAACAATCGCATCTAACTTTTCTTTAGAAATTAATTTTTCAAGTGGTATACCACCAGCATAAGAATAACGAATTAAAGGAACCATATCATCTCCATGCCCTCCAAGAACAAATCCTGTAATATCTTTAACGGATATATTTAATTCTTGTGAAACAAAAGTACGGAAACGTGCACTGTCTAATACACCAGATTGTCCAATAACTCTTTCTTTCGGGAACCCAGTTTCTTTTAGAATCGTGTAAGTCATTGCGTCAACAGGGTTAGATAGAACAATAATAATTGTTTCTGGAGCATGTTTTTTAATTTCACCTGCAACAGATTTCATTATATCAGCATTTGTCTTTACAAGATCGTCACGACTCATGCCGGGCTTACGTGCAATACCTGCAGTTACAATAACTATATCAGAATCTTTAATGTCTTCATAATTAGATGTACCTTTTATATTAGCATCAAAACCCTGAACTGGAGAGGCTTCAAGCATATCTAATGCTTTACCTTTAGTCGAATTTTCCATTTTAGGAATATCTACCAAAACAATATCTCCTAGTTCTTTTTGAGCAACCATTAAAGCAGTTGTTGCTCCTGTAAATCCTGAGCCAATAATTGATATTTTTCTACGTTTAATACCCATTATGTTCTCCCCTTTTTCTCTAGACTTTAATTACCTTGTGATTAAAACAGCCATACCACTACAGTATGTAGTTAATAATATACTAACTAAACTAATTCTGTAGTGGAATGGCAGTAAATATATCTTATTAAATATATTAATTACATATTTTTAATTAATTCATCAGCAAACTCTGAACATTTAACTTCTGTTGGATTATCCATTAAACGAGCGAAGTCATAAGTAACAACTTGTGATGCAATTGTTTTGTCCATTGAGTCATCAATTAGTTTAGCAGCTTCGTGCCAACCTAAGTGTTCTAACATTAATACACCTGAAAGAATTACAGATGAAGGGTTAACTTTATCTAATCCTGCGTATTTTGGAGCAGTACCATGTGTAGCTTCAAAAATAGCATGACCTGTAATATAGTTAATGTTTGCTCCTGGTGCAATACCAACTCCACCAACCTGAGCAGCTAGTGCGTCAGAAATATAGTCACCATTTAAGTTCATTGTTACAACAACATCAAATTCTGCTGGACGCGTTAAAATTTGTTGTAAGAAAATATCTGCAATTGCGTCTTTAACTAGGATTTTTCCTGATGCGACTGCTTCATCTTGAACTTTATCAGCTTTTTCTTTACCTTCTTTTTCTACAATACGGTCATATTCAGCCCATGTGAATACTTTATCACCATATTCTTCTTCAGCTACTTCGTAACCCCAATCTTTAAATGCACCTTCTGTAAACTTCATAATGTTTCCTTTATGAACTAAAGTAACACTCTTACGTCCTTCTGAAATTGCATAGTCAATACTTGAACGTACAAGACGTTTAGTACCTTCTTCAGAAATTGGTTTAATTCCAATACCTGATGTTTCTGGGAAACGAATGTTTTCAACACCCATCTCATCTTGTAAGAAATCAATTACTTTCTTTGCTTCTGGTGTTCCTTGTTGCCATTCGATACCTGCGTAAATATCTTCTGTATTTTCACGGAAGATTGTCATATCAACATCTTCTGGATTTTTAACTGGCGAAGGTACTCCTTGAACATAACGTACAGGACGTAAACAGTTATAAAGATCTAACTTTTGACGTAATGCAACGTTTAATGAACGGAATCCACCACCGATTGGTGTTGTAAGTGGTCCTTTAATTGCAATTTTATATTTATCAATTTCATCTAATGTATTTTGTGGTAACCATTCTCCTGTTTTATCGAATGCTTTTTCACCAGCATAAACTTCTTTCCATGTAATTTCTTTTTCACCTTTGTATGCTTTTTCAACTGCACCGTCTAAAACACGTTTTGCTGCTGCCCAAATATCTGGACCTGTTCCGTCACCTTCAATAAATGGAATAATTGGATTATTTGGTACATTTAATTTACCGTTATCTACTGTTATTTGATTGCCTTTAGTCATTATAATAAGCCTCCTAATTATTTATATATCTCTCTCTAACACAATTACATCACAATAATAGCCGGAAAATAAGCTTTTGTAAAGATAATCGCTTAGAACCCCGGCTATAAATATTACTATCTCTTGTCGATTGAAACAAATTCGCGTAATTTTGGTCCTGTGTATTCTGCACGTGGACGAATTAAGCGGTTGTTAGAAAACTGCTCTAAAATATGAGCGATCCAACCTGACATACGACTTACTGCAAAAATTGGCGTAAATAAATCATGGTCAATTCCTAAACTATCATAAACTGATGCTGAATAAAAGTCTACGTTAGCTGGAAGACCTTTTTCTTTTTTAATATATTCTTCAATTTCAACTGACATATTGTAATATTTTTCATTACCAGTTAATTTAGTTAATTGCTCAGACATTTTCTTTAAGTGCTTTGCACGTGGATCTCCCGTACGATAAACACGGTGTCCCATACCCATAATTAATTCTTTGTTTTCTAATTTCTTTTTAATATATGGAATTGCATTTTTCTCTTCACCAATTTCAGATAACATTGCCATAACTTGTTCATTCGCTCCACCATGTAGAGGTCCTTTTAATGCACCAATTGCTGAAGTAACGCCTGAATATATATCTGATAATGTTGCTACACATACTCTTGCTGTAAATGTAGATGCGTTTAATTCATGGTCAGCATGTAGTACTAATGCTTTATCGATAGCTTCGACTTCAATATCTTCTGGTACTTTATTATTTAACATATATAAAAAGTTTGCTGCAAAATTTAAATCTTTTCTAGGTTTAACTGGCTCTTGACCTTTACGAATTCTAGAAAAGGCTGCTACGATTGTAGCAACTTGTGCTTGTAAACGAATTGCTTTACGCTTTCTTGCTTCTGATTCCTGGTTGTCTGCTTCTTCATCTAGTACGCCTAGGAAAGATATTGCAGTACGCAATGCCGCCATTGGATGTACATTCTTTAAATCATATGAATGTAAATGATCAATGACCGCTTGAGGTATTTCCATACTATTTCTAAGTTCATTTCGGATATCATCTAATTGTTCTTGATTTGGGAGTTCTAGATTCCATAGCAAATAAACTACTTCTTCAAACGATGCGTTCTCTGTTAACTCATCAATCGGATAACCAACATACGTTAATTTATCGTCAATAATTGAACTGATTGATGATTGTGTTGCAACGATCCCTTCAAGTCCTTTTGTAGCTGTCATAATAAACCTCTCCTTTTAAAATACTTTCATTTAAATATTACTAAAATTAAAGATAGATTGTTCATTAAACCTTATTATAATTGATTTTACTTATAAAGTGAACTGAAAGCCATTACAATCTCTTATCCAGATTCTAAATAGCTATCACATTTATCTATGCTTAGCTACTTTTTCTACCGTATAATCAATTATAGAGACATCTAAACCCCATTTTTCTACCATTCAATGAATAAGCATTTAATTAAAATTTAGCTTAATATAATATATTTCTTTATTTTTTTCGGTAAACAATTGTTCGCTTGGAAAACTTATTCATTAATGCATACTTTAACAAATTTCTGAAAGGTTTTCTAGTAAAGGGTACTAATAAAACAAGTCCAATTATATCTGTTAAAAATCCTGGTATAAATAAAAGGATACCTGCAATTAACAAAATAATACCATCTAAGATATAATCACCTGGTGGATTTCCTTCAGCCATTGACTTTCTAACCTTATTTAATGTTTCCATTCCTTGGCTTTTAGCAAATGCAACTCCAACAATCCCAGTGACAATGATGATACTAAATATCCACCATGGACCTACATATCCACCTAACCAAATAAATAAAGTGATTTCAAAAGCCGGAACTACTAAAAATATGACTAGTAGCCAAAAAAACATGCTATCACCTTCTTAATATAAGTTTATAAAACACTTGCATGACCTTGATGAATATTACCAGTTCCTCCATCAATTGTTATGTCTTCGCCTTCTTTAAACACATCAATTGATTCAACGCCAACAATTACAGGGATGCCTAAACTAAGGCCTACAATTGCTGCATGCGATGTTAATCCACCTTCTTCAGTAACGATTCCACTTGCAAGTTCAATTGCAGGTAACATATCTTTATCAGTAGCTTTAGTTACTAATATATCACCTAGCTTTACTTTGCTGTTCGCTTCTTCTGCATTTTTCGCAATAACTACATCACCATATGCAAAATGACGTCCCACTCCTTGTCCACTAGCAATTACATTACCAATTACATGGACTTTCATTAAGTTAGTCGTACCACTTACACCTACAGGTACGCCAGCTGTAATAATTACTTTACAACCACGCTTAATAATACCCGTATCCAGTCCTTTATTAACTGCGGTATCTAATAATTCATCTGTCGTTTCAGCTACGTCTCCGCGAACAGGATAAATTCCCCATACAAGTGATAGACGTCTTTTAACAAACTCATTAAATGTCACTGCGATAATAGGTGCTACAGGACGATATTTAGCGACCATTCGAGCTGAGTGCCCACTTTGAGTTGGTGTAATGATTGCACTAACTTCTAAATTAGCTGCTGTATGCGTTACTGATTGACTAATTGCATCAGTAATTGTCATCGATGTTTTCTGAGATCGTTTCTTTAAAATCATCGCGTGATCAAGTCCTGACTCTGTTTTTAAAGCAATTCTATTCATGGTTTGAACGGACTCAACAGGAAAATCTCCTGCTGCTGTTTCACCAGATAACATAATTGCATCAGTTCCATCTAGGATAGCGTTAGCAACGTCAGATGCTTCTGCTCTTGTCGGACGCGGATCCCACTGCATTGAATCTAACATTTGTGTAGCAGTAATAACTGGCTTACCAACGTTATTACACTCTTGAATTAGTTTCTTTTGGACTAAAGGTACATCTTCAGCTGGAATTTCTACTCCTAAATCGCCTCTTGCAACCATAATTCCATAACTAGCGTCTAAAATCTTACTAAAATTGTCAACACCTTGTTGGTTTTCAATTTTTGAAATAATTTGTAAATGTTCACCTTGATTTTTTTCTAATATTTTTTTAATTGCAAAGACATCTTTAGGGTGACGAACAAATGATGCTGCGATAAAATCAACGCCTTGTTCAATTCCAAATTTAATATCTGATTTATCTTTTTCTGTGATTGATGGCAAATTAACTTGAGCGCTTGGGACATTGACACCTTTTCTATCTTTAATAGTCCCTGCGTTAGTAACAACTGTTTTTATTTCTTCATTTTCATGATCGACTTCTAAAACAGATAATTCTATTAACCCGTCATCTAAAGAAATGATTGTGCCTTTTTCTACATCATTAATTAATCCTTTATAACTTACAGTAAAGCGTTCCTTTGTTCCAAGAACATCTTTCATTGTAATGTATACGATTTCTTCTCGTACTAATTCTGCAGATCCACCTTCAAATTTGTCAGTTCTTATTTCTGGACCTTGCAAATCTAATAAAATTCCAATTGTTTTATCCATTTCTTTTGCTACTTGACGGATACTTTTAATTCTTTGGGCATGTTCTTGATAATCACCATGTGAAAAATTTAACCGTGCGACGTCCATTCCTTCTTTAATTAATTTTCTTAAAATATCTATTTCTTCTGATGCTGGTCCGATCGTACAAACTATTTTCGTTTTCTTTAGTATCATTCTTCATTCTCCTTAAAATTATGAGTTATATCGACAATTGTTGAGCTAACTTATACATATTTTCATTAATCTTAGATTCACTAGCTAAAGCATCTAAGATGTCTAAACTAACCACACGACTTCCTTTTATTCCTGTTAATTTACCATATTCATTGGCTCTTAACAAATCTACTGCTTTGCCACCTAATCTACTGGCTAGCACGCGGTCTTGTGCAGAAGGTGAGCCTCCTCTTTGAATATGTCCAAGAATAGTAACACGTGTTTCTAGATTTGTTGCTTCTTGAATTTTTTGACCATATTTAAACCCATGATCTACTCCTTCAGAAAGAATAATAATACTGTGCTTTTTTCCACGCTCACACCCGCGTTTCAAACGTCTGATAACAGATTCAAAATCGCTTGCTTTTTCAGGTATTAAAATACTTTCTGCACCGTCAGCAAGACCTGCCCATAACGCAAGGTTACCAGAGTTTCTTCCCATCACTTCAATCACATAGGTTCGTTCATGTGAAGTGGCTGTATCTCTAATTTTATCAATTGCTTCAATGATTGTATTAAGCGCAGTATCAAAACCGATTGAAAAATCTGTTTCTACTATATCATTATCAATTGTAGCCGGAATACCTATACAAGGATAATCTAAGCGCGTTAAAGCTTGGGCACCTTTGATACTTCCGTCTCCACCAATAACAATTAATCCGTCAATTTTGTTTTTTTTAAGTTGATTTAGACCCTTTAATTGACCCGCTTCCGTTCGAAATGCTTCGCATCTTGCTGTATGAAGCATTGTCCCTCCTCGGTGAATAATATCACCTACGGAACCAATTTCAAATTTTTTCATATTACCTTCAATTAATCCTAGAAAACCATGAGAAATACCATATACTTCGATTTCATGGTAAATACATTTTCTAACTACAGCGCGGATTGCAGCATTCATTCCTGGAGCGTCTCCGCCACTGGTTAAAACTCCAATACGTTTCATATTCTCACTCCATTTAAATTATACTTCCAATTTAAATCTTATATATAATCTATCTATAGTTTACCACGAATTAAGATTCTACGTTTTCTTTATCTAGTTATTCAATAAAAAATGAGCTTGACCATGAATATGTCGGATTAACTGACCACTACAGCCTTTAATCACTACACTATTCTAGTCAACCTCATTTTATATGGATGTTTCAGAAAATTTGCCGATATTTTTATACTTTAACCACCGGTCTTCTAATAAGTCTGCTACATTTTTTTGATTTAATTCGTTTAATGATTTAGTTAAAGATTTATCGATATTTTGGGCTTGTTCTTTAAAATTTCGATGAGCGCCACCTTTAGGCTCTTTTATAATATCATCAATAATACCAAATCCTTTTAAATCTTCAGAAGTAATTTTCATCGATTCCGCAGCTTTTTCTGCTAAATTCGGATCTTTCCATAGAATAGATGCAGCCCCTTCAGGTGAAATAACTGAATAAGTTGAGTGTTCTAACATATGAATATGATCTCCCACACCTAATGCTAGCGCACCACCACTTCCACCTTCACCTATTACAATACACACAATAGGTACTTCAAGACCTGCCATTTCAATTAAATTATAAGCAATAGCTTCACTTTGTCCTCGTTCTTCTGCTTGTTTACCAGGATAAGCCCCTTTGGTATCGATAAAACAAACAATTGGGCGATCAAACTTTTCTGCTTGTTTCATATGTCTAATTGCCTTTCGGTAACCTTCTGGATGCGGCATTCCAAAATTACGCTTAATATTTTCTTTAGTTGCTTTACCTCTTTGATGACCAATGACAGTAATTGGTTCACCCTTGTAAAAAGCAATTCCAGAAACAATAGCAGCGTCATCACTATAATAACGATCACCATGAAATTCAATGAAATCTGTAAATATTTCACCTACATAATCTAGTGTCGTCGGTCGTTGTTGATGACGAGCCACTTGAACTTTATCCCATGGTCTTAAATTAGAATAGACGTCTTTTTCCAAGATATCCAATTTATTTTCGAGTTCTTTAACTTCTTTTGTTAGGTCAACGTCACTATCAGCCGAAAGTTTTTTTAATTCAATAATTTTTTCACGCATGTTTACTATCGGCTTTTCAAAATCTAAAATTTGATTCATTATTTATGTCCTCCTACTTTTTTACGTATAGAAGGTTTTTGATTTGTTTTATCATGCATTTTTAATAGTAATGATAGTGTATTTCGCATTTCGTGACGATGAATAACTTGATCTAATTGACCATGTTTTAACAAAAATTCAGCAGTTTGGAAATCTTCAGGCAGTTTTTCGCGAATTGTTTGTTCAATTATTCTTCTACCTGCAAATCCTATTAATGCACCTGGTTCTGCAAAGTTGTAATCGCCTTGTGAAGCAAAACTAGCTGAAACACCACCTGTAGTTGGATCAGTCATGACTGAAATCATTAATCCTCCTGCTGTTGAATGTCGTTTAACGGCAACTGATACTTTAGCCATTTGCATTAAACTCAAGACACCTTCTTGCATTCTTGCTCCACCTGAAGCTGTAAAAATAACAAATGGTATATCTTCCTTGCGAGCATTTTCAATAGCGCGCGCAATTTTTTCACCGACAACCGAACCCATACTTCCCATTCTAAAACGTGCATCCATGACACTAAAAGCAACTGGCAAACCTTCTATGAGTCCTTTTCCCGTTACTACAGCTTCATTTAAATCGGTTTTTTCTTGATCTTTTTTTATTTTTTCTAAATATTCAGGGAACCCTAATGGATTAGATGATAAAAGGTGTTCATCCCATTCTTCAAATGTGTCCTCATCAAACAAACTGTTTATTCTTTCCCAAGCATTTTGTTGATAATGATGGTCACAATTCAAACAAACATTTAGATTCTTTTCTATTTCTTTACTTATATATATTGTTTTACAATTCGTACATTTTGTCATTAAACCTTCTGGAATGTCTTTTTTATCATTGCCATCTGAAACATTTGTTGTCTTACCTTTACCTGGAAATATTTTTTTAAGCAACACAACTCCCCCTTTATGGAATCGCTTAAATTAAGTTAATAAATTAATTGTATTTTAAATTACATTCTTTACTATACTTCATCACATTTAATTTATCTACTTATGATGTAAAATTTAATCAATTGTGCTTAATTCACGTGCTTTAGCAGCAACTTCTTCTGGGTCTACCTGGCGACGCGCAACACCTGTATCCATTGCAGCTTTAGCTACGTATTTAGCTACTTTTGGAGCTACTCGGTTATCAAATGGAGCTGGGATAATATAATCTTCATGAAGCTCATCTTCTGTGATCAATGATGCAATAGCCTCTACAGCAGCAATTTTCATTTCTTCATTGATACGTGTTGCCCAAACATCTAAAGCACCTCTAAATATTCCAGGAAAAGCTAATACATTATTTACTTGGTTTGGATAATCTGAACGGCCTGTTCCGATAATTCGAGCTCCAGCTTGTTTCGCTACATCTGGTAAAATTTCTGGATCTGGGTTAGCCATCGCAAATATAATTGGATCGTCTGCCATTTTCTCAACCATTTCAACAGTAAGTGCTCCAGCTGCTGATACACCTACAAATACATCAGCATCCTCGATGACATCAATTAAATTACCTTGAAGTTTTTCATGATTAGTTACTTTTGAAATTTCATTTTTAATATCATTCATGCGACGTGGGCGCCCCTCATAAATTGCACCTTGGGAATCACACATAATTATATCAGTAACACCGAAGCTTCTTAATAATTTTATAATAGCAATTCCAGCTGCTCCAGCACCACTTGCGACGACTTTAATATCTGTAAAGTCTTTCTTCACTAATTTAAGTGCATTCATTAAACCTGCAACCACTACAATTGCGGTTCCATGTTGGTCATCATGAAAAATAGGTATTCTTGTTTCTTTTTTCAAGCGTTCTTCGATAATGAAACAATTTGGCGCTGCAATATCTTCTAAATTAACTCCGCCAAAAGTCGGTTCCATTAATTTAACTGTTTGAACAATTTCATCTATATCATTCGTTGCAAGACAAATAGGAAATGCGTCCACTCCAGCAAATGTTTTAAAGAGTACAGCTTTACCTTCCATTACTGGTAAAGATGCTTCTGGCCCAATATCTCCTAATCCAAGTACAGCTGAACCATCCGTAACAACTGCAACCATATTACCTTTCATTGTATAGTCATAAACGGCGTGTTTCCTAGAATAAATCTCTTTACACGGTTCAGCTACCCCTGGAGAATAAGCTAAACTTAAGTCATAAGCATTTTTAACAGGTACCTTCGATTCTATTTTCAATTTACCTTTATTCACTTTGTGCATATGTAATGCTTCTTCTCTCAACTTTGTCAATGCTGAACGCTCCTTTTCATATCCCATTAATAGTAGTCTTTATGAATTGTTATTCAATTCTGATTATTTCATTATAACAAACTTTTTACTTGTGTAAAGCCCACTATAATAAATACTTATTGACTATGATATCTTTTTTCAATATTTAAAACAACATTTTCTTCTCCAAAATGCTCTTTAAATTTTGACAGTAGGTCGTCACTACCACTATTTAAGTATGTTTCATTTAACTTAAATGTTTTTTTGTTTTTTTCAAAATGGATTATAATAGGGACATTTCCTCGTTCACCTTTAATAATAGTTTTTATTTTGTCATAAACAGTATCAGCTAATTCCTCTTTTACTTTAATAAAAAGCTGTTTTTTGTCTGCTTCTAAATCCAATTTGTCTACATTATTTACAATAATTTGGCGCTCATTATTTCTTTCTGTTATTTTAATTGATAATTCAACTAGAGCATCTTCAATTAATATTGGATTTTTTTTGCGATAAATTTCAGGAAAGACAACAGCTGATATTTCTGTAGTTTCATCAGATAACGTCATAAATGCCATTGAATCTCCTCGTTTTGTTCTGATTTTACGAACCTCTTGAATAATTGCTGCTACTTTTAAAGTTGCGTTCACTTTACGTTTACTAATTTCTTCTAAAGGAATAAACCCGGTTTTTGTTAAACTCAAGCGATATTCATCTAAAGGGTGATTAGATAAATAAATCCCAACTAATTCGATTTCATCTGCTAATTTCTTTAATAATGGAAAATCCTCTATTTCAATATACGTTGGTTTTAGTTTAATATCTTTTGAAAAAAATGATTTTTGACTTCCTACTATATCACCAAATAACTCTGCACGACTTTCGGCTTGATCGATTGAAGCAAGTAAACTTGCTCGGTTTGAATAAATATCGTCAAATGTCCCTGCTAAAATAAGCGTCTCAATAATATTACGTTTGATTATTTTTGTTTGTGTTCTTAAATAAAAATCAAATAAATCAGAAAATGGCTTAACTTTTCTTTCTCTAATAATTTCTTGAACAGACTGGTATCCTATTCCTTTGATTGCAATTAATCCAAGACGAATGGCGTCACCTTCCACAGTCACTTTTCCAAAGCTGTGATTTATTGATGGAGGTAATACTTCAATGCCAAGATTTTTAGCTTCTTGAACATAAGCATGGAATTTAGTTGGTTGATTTAGTGTTGAACTTAATAATTCTGCAAAGAAATTAGTCGGATAATTCGCTTTTAAATAACTTAATTCATAAGATATTTTACTATATGCGACTGAGTGACTTTTATTAAAACCATAATTAGCAAATCGATTAATCCAAGAAAATATTTTTTCTGCTACTGTTTTTGAATACCCATTTTTCAAGCATCCATTTATAAATTGAACTTCTAGTGTCTTCATAACTTCTGGTTCTTTTTTACTTACTGCTACTCTTAATAAATCTGCTTCACCTAATGTAAAACCAGCTATTTTATGAGCTATTTTCATAATTTGTTCCTGGTAGACAAGGACACCATATGTATCTTTTAATATCGGTTCGAGATCTCGGTGCACATAGCTTACTTGTTCTTTGTTAAATTTCCGGTTAATAAATGTCGGTATTTGATCCATTGGACCTGGACGATAAAGCGCATTTAAAGCTACAATATCGGTTAGTTTAGTTGGTTTTAATTGTTTTAATACACGCTTCATTCCATCAGACTCAAGTTGGAAGACACCGTTTGTTTGACCTTTTTGTAAAAGGGCAAATGTCTTTTCATCGTTTTCAGGTATTGTACTTAAATCGATTGTTTGATTTGTCGTTCGTTTAATTGAATAAGTAATTTGCTCAATCATACTTAAGTTTTTTAAACCAAGTAAATCTATTTTTAACAAACCAAGTGATTCTAATTCATGCATTGCATATTGAGTTAAATGGACATCGTCAGAACCACTCATAATTGGCACATGATTAATCATTTTATCTTCAGTTAAAATGAGTCCTGCAGCATGTGTTGAAGCGTGACGTGGCAAACCTTCTAATGTAAGAGCAATTACAAATAGGTTTTTTAATGTGCTTGATTGTTTTACATAAGTTGCAAAGTTTTGATTCTCTTTTAAAAAACTCAATAAATTTTGATCTCTATTTATTGTGACATTTTTTAAAACATACGCTTGGTCACGCTGATCAATATTCATTGTTTTCATTAGTTCTCTCATTAAAGAACGGGGACCAAATGTACCAAACGTAACAATTTGAGCGACATAATCGTTTCCGTATTTTTCTTTCACATACGTAATAACTTCATCACGTCTTTGATCTGAAAAATCGATATCGATATCAGGCATTGTCGCACGATCTGGATTTAAGAAACGTTCAAATAATAAGTCATACTCAAGTGGATCTACTGTTGTAATATCAAGTAAGTAAGCTACGATTGATCCCGCAGCCGAACCTCGACCTGGTCCAACAGCAATACCTGACTCCTTTGCAAAACGGACTAAATCAGCGACAATTAAAAAATAATCATTAAATTCAAGTTCATCTATAATTGTTAACTCATGATTTAAGCGAGCAATAGCTGGTTGGTTTGATTCACCATAGCGATTAGTTAGTCCTTTATTTGCCAACTCTTTTAATGCTTCTTTAGCGGTTTTATTTTCAAGTGGATATTTAGGTAATAATTGCTCATTAAAATTAAGTTCGACGTGACATTGTTTGGCTATTTTTATAGTGTTTTTTAATGCTTCTGGGTAATCTCCAAATAAGCTGCTTGCTTCATCTTTTGATAAAAGATAAGCATTTTCCTTACTTTGATCAATTTCATCACTATTCCATAACTTATTATTCTTCATAGCTTGTAAGCAACTATAACTCGTTAAATCTTTACTTTCTAAAAACAAAACTTCGTTAGCTACTACAAGAGAATCTTGAAATTGAGTCATAAGATAATCTAAATCATCGTTTTGATTTAAATGAGCTGCGTCAATTTTAAAATAGAGGTTTGCTTTAAATACTTGTTGCAGATCAGCTAATATTTCATTAAGTGAAGAAGTTAAGTTAACCAGACAAAATAAACCTTCCGATAACTCATTTAAATAAGTTATTGTAAAAGGCTCCTCTTTTGTTTGGATATGCGAAGATATTTTAAGTAGATTTTGGTAACCTATATTATTTTTAGCTAATAGCGTACAATTATAAATTTCATTTTCAAAATTTAATTCTACTGTCATACCTAGTACTGGTTTAATTCCTTCTTTTAAACATGTTTGATAAAACGAAATTGCTCCATGCATAATTTCAAAATCAGTTAATGCAAGATACTCAAAACCTAAATTTTTAGCTCTTTTAACTAATCTATCAACTTGGATTGTACTTTCCATCAAGCTATACCCACTTCGGACTTGTAAGTGTGCAAATGGCATATTAATTCCCCTTTAATTTCTCTTAATCTTAGTTTATTATAACGGACTTAATACGAACTTGCTTGTTTTTTTAATTAAAAATGCTGACTTCATTTTTTATGAAATCAGCACTTTTTTATTCCAAATACGATTCACAGACAATTTCGAGTTCTGCTGCAAGCCGATCTGCTTCTTCCCACGATCCCACTGAAGCACCGGATGCTAATGGATGCCCGCCGCCTTTATACTTATTGGCTAATGTATTTATAACAGGACCTTTCGAGCGAATCCGCGCTCTAATAATATATTCTTCTTCAATGAAAATTATCCAAGCTTTAACACCTTGAATATCTCCTAAAATTCCAACCAATCCACCCGTTTCGATTGGATCTATATCAAATTTTTCTAAAACATCTTTAGTAATTTTAATTGATGTGGCACCCGATTTTGATATTTTAAAGTTTTGTAAAATATATCCTCGCATTCTTGCAATTTTATCAGGTACATCGTATAGACTATTGTATAAAGCTGTACGATCAAATGTATAGTTAACTAACTCTGCTGCGTAGCGGAATGTTCGGTTCGTAGTACTCGGGAATAAAAATCTTCCTGTATCACCAACAATTCCTGCGTAAATTAACCGAGCAGCTTCGTCAGTAACAACTAATTCTGGATGAAATTTAGCAAACTCATAAATTAACTCACATGTTGAGCTCGCTGTCGTGTCGACCCATTTCAAATCGCCATATGTATCGTTATTTGGGTGATGGTCAATTTTAATTACATAATCCCCCAGTTCATACCTTCTATCACTAATACGTCCTGTATTAGCTGTATCACACACAATGATTAATGCATTATCGAAATCTTTATTTTCGAGCTTGTCCATTTCTGCTAAAAAGAATAGACTAGGATCTTCTTCACCTACTGCATAAACTTTTTTGTCTGGAAATGATGCTTCGATAATTCGTTTCAATCCAACTTGCGACCCAATCGCATCTGGATCTGGCCTAACGTGTCGGTGGATAATAATTGTTTCATATTCCTTAATTTTTGTTAGTATATTGTTTTGTACCATGCTTTTAACCTCTTTTCTAAATAAATATATATAGTCTTTTATGGTAAAAAAATTAATATAAAGTTACAATAAGAACAACAATAGATTATTTCATTAGGAGCCGATATTTTATGTTGATTTTTGCATTAGCAATTCTAATTTCAATTGTTATGTATATCTATTATAAAGTTATGATTTTACGTACGAAAGATTATTTAGTTCAAGTTTATTTCAATTCAAAAGCCAGATTCTTTTTAGGAACATTTTTGATTGCTTTTGGAATTAATCAATATCTAGCTTATCAATTCGCGTTTGTCCTTATTATTAGTATCATCTTTATTTTACTAGGCGGTTACCAATCGTATCATGGTTTTAAAGCTGCTAGACATTATAATAAAGAATGGAAACGACTAAACGAATAGAATACAGCAGATTAAACACATCTAAATATCAGATGTGTTTTTTATCTGTCCATTAATTGAGCCATCAACATCCCTTTACCGACAAGTTTTTTACCGTTAAATACATCAACGTTTATTTTTGCATATAAACGACCTGCATCGAGTAATTCAGGTTTAATAATAAGCTTACTATCTATTTGAACAGGTTCTATAAAGTAAACACTTAAACTCTCAACTACCATTTTACCTTTTTTTAGGTGTAATAATAACCGCGCACTTGCTTCTGATACTAAAGTCGTTAAAACACCGTTTGAAAGTGTTCCTAACTGATTTGTCATTTGTGGTGTTACTTCTGCTTGAAACTCTGTTTCTGATTCATTTAATGAATCTAAATTACGCGAAATAACATCATGAATCGTTTCTCCTACTTGAGGTTGTCTTTGGACTTCGTTCAGTGCCTTTAACACGTCTTGCCTTGATACGAGTCCTGTCAGTTCATTTGATGGATTAACAACAGGAACGACTTCAATTCCTTCCCAAACCATTAAATGTGCTATATAAGCAAGCGACGTTTTGGCTTGAACAGCATGTGGGCTTTTAGTCATTACTTTTTCAATTAATTCTGTATTTGCTCGGTTCACAACATCTTTACTCGTTACCATACCCGTTACCCGACCTCGCTCATCAATAACTGGATAACGCGTGTGAGTTGTTAAGTCATTTAATTTATACCAGTCACTTACCGTATCTTTATTATATAAATGATGAACTTCATCGTACGGTGTATAAATATCATTTACAAAGACGATTTCTTTTTTAATTAACTGGTCATATATGGCTCGGTTAATCATTTCTGCTACTGTAAATGTATCATATGTTGTTGATATAATTGGTAAATCTTTTTCATCAGCTAGTTTTTTAATATGTTCGGTCGTATCAAAACCGCCCGTAATAAGAACAGCAGCACCAGCTTTTAATGCTAGCTCATGCGCTTTCACACGATTTCCGACGATTAATAACGAATCTGCTTCAGTATAACGCATCATCGCCTCTAATTGCATGGCACCAATAACAAATTTATTTAATGTTTTATGCAATCCATTTCTTCCGCCTAATACTTGACCTTCAACCACATTAATTACTTCAGCAAAAGTTAAATGTTTAAATTGTTCTTTTTCTTTAACTTCAATTCTAACTGTACCTACCCGCTCAATTGTACTAACAAGTCCTTGGTTTTCCGCTTCTTTTATTGCGCGATATGCTGTCCCATCGCTAACACCTAAATCTTTAGCAATTTGACGCACCGATATTTTATTACCTACTTCTAAAGACATAATATGTCTAATTATTTGTTCATGTTTAGTAACCATTTTGCTTCACCTATCTTTCATCTGTACCAGTCTGATTTTATATACTTTATTATACAGTTGATTGAAGAGAACCTCAATCTTTAATAACTCTTTACTCATATATTATTTTATTTAAAAATCGCTGTTATATATAAGTTAATTATTTCTACATGATAAAAATAACTCATTAGAACACCAAATCCAATAAATGGACCAAAAGGCACATAATCAGACTTTGTCTTTTTTTGGGTTAGTAGTAAATAAACACCATATAATCCACCGATTAGTATTGCAAGAATAAATCCAAGTAAAGCAACTTTTGTTCCAGTAAAAAAACCTAAAACAGCGAGTAATTTCATATCACCTGCTCCGATACCCCCGCGACTTATTATAATCAGTACGAATAAAAGTGAATAACTTATTAGAAACCCTAATAACGAGTCATACCAAGGGTTCAGTGGTTGGATGATCCGTATTAAAATAAATAAACTCATAAAAAAGAAAAGCAACTTATTAGGTATTATATAGTAATGGATATCTGTAATAGTTATAATAATGACAAGAGAAACTAAGAATAAAGATATAAATAAATTAAATTGATCCATCTTATAAGCAGCAAAGAGAAATAATAAACCTGTCAACATTTCTATGACTGGATAAACCTTACTAATCTCCAGTTGACAATGCCGGCATTTCCCTTTCAGTAAAACATATGAAAGAACGGGTATATTATCTCGATAAGACAAAGATTGTTTACACTGCGGACAATGTGAATTCGGAAAAGCAATTGACTTTTCTTTTGGCATACGTAATCCAACAACATTATAAAATGAACCAAAAATTAGTCCACTAGTAAATATTAAAAACAACATATTAATCACCTCAAAAACAGCATAGCTAAGTTGTTTTTATTTGTCTAAAAACCAAAATTTGTTTTTAGTAATGAAATTCAAGCAAAATAAAAAGAGCTCGATATTTAATCGAACTCTTTTTTAATATTTTTATAAACTAATTTCTTCTCCTACTTCGAGTGGTAACCCCTTACCTGTTCTTACTTTATCTGTGTAGTCACTCGCTACTTGTTCGATTACAGGGAACGTATTATAGTGAACAGGCACAACGTATTTCGCTTGAACCCAATCTGCAGCAATTAGTGCATCTTCAGGTCCCATAGTGAAATTATCACCAATTGGAATAAACGCTAAATCAATATCATGCATATCACCAATCATTTTTAAATCAGTAAATAATGAAGTATCGCCTAAATGATAGATTGTTTTATTATTAACTGTTAATAAAATACCACCTGGCATACCTGTATAATGAACGGTACCGTCTTCTTCTTCATAAGATGAGCTATGGAACGCTTTTGTAAATTTAACTGTACCAAAATCAAATTTATATGCTCCACCTATATTCATGCCATGTGCATTTAAACCTTTTTTACCTAGATAAACAGCAAGTTCATTTAATGCTACTACTTGTGCGCCAGTTCGCTTAGCAATTGCTATTGTATCTCCAACATGATCATTATGACCGTGCGTTAATAATATTACGTCAGCTTCGACTGTTTCTGGATCTAAATCACAAAGCGAATTTCCCGTAATAAATGGATCAATTATAATCCGATGTGTATCCGTTTTAACTTGTACAACAGAATGGCCATGATATGAAACCTTCATTTTTATCTCTCCTTTTATTTTTGATAAAAAAACTACACATCTAAAAGACGTATAGTTTTTTTACTACTAAATAATTTCTAGTAACGGTGTATATTCATAATCTAAAGATGATGCTACACCTTCATTTGTTACTTTACCTGCTAACAAATTAAATCCCTTTGCCAAAGCTTCATTTTCTAATGCTGCTTTTTTGTAACCTTTATTGGCAATTTGTAAGGCGTAAGGAACAGTTGTATTTGTTAAACCGATTGTTGAGGTACGCGGAACTGCCCCTGGCATATTTGAAACTGAATAATGAAGTACACCATGTTTAATATGAATAGGGTCATCATGTGTTGTGACACGGTCACTCGTTTCAAAGTTACCACCTTGGTCAATAGCAACATCCACTATAACTGATCCATCATCCATAGATTTAACCATTTCTTCAGTTACTAATTTTGGCGCTTTAGCCCCTGGAATTAATACCGATCCAATAGCTAAATCAGATTCTGCAATCGCCTCTGCAATATCAACCGGATTTGACATTAAGACATTTACTGAACTTCCAAAATACTCATTTAATTGTTTCAATCTTGTTGGAGTTAAATCAAATATTGTTACGTGAGCTCCTAGGCCAACTGCAATTTTTGCTGCATTTGTACCAACTACTCCCCCACCAATAATTGTCACTTTACCACGTTTAACACCAGAAATTCCAGCTAATAATACACCTTTTCCACCTCTGGATTTCTCAAGATACTGTGCACCAATTTGCGTTGCCATATAACCTGCTACTTCACTCATTGGTGTAAGAAGCGGTAATGAACGGTCTGGTAGTTGAACAGTCTCATAAGCAATAGCGATTACTTTCTTTTCAATTAATACTTTAGTAAGCTCTGGTTGAGACGCTAAATGAAAATATGTAAATACAATCTGACCTTCTTTTAAATAATCATATTCGGGTTCGATAGGCTCTTTAACTTTCATAACCATATCATTTGCCCATGCTTCTTTTGGAGTATCAACAATGATAGCTCCCATATCCTTGTATTCTTCATCTGTAAATCCAGAGCCAATACCTGCATCTTTTTCAACTGTAACTATATGTCCAAAAGATGTTAGAGTGTGAACTCCAGACGGTGTTATTGCTACTCTGTTTTCATTGTTTAATAATTCTTTAGGTATTCCAATTTTCATAATAATCGCACCTCTCATAGCTCCAATTAATCATCTATTTTCACTTCACATATTGTATATTATCAAAATAATCCAAAAAATGAAACCTTTCTTAATAACTTTTTAATACATAAACTAAAAATAGTAAACATTCAATTAATTATACAAGCAATATCAAAATACTGTTTCATTTTTCTTCCATATAAGGTACAATAATATTTGGAAGGCTATATTTAAATCCCAAGGAGGAATAGACATGGAATTAACTTATGAAAGAATTGTTATCGCAGTTGATGGTTCAAAAGCTGCTGAAAAAGCATTTAAAAAATCAATTGAAGTTGCAAAACGAAATGATTCTACACTTATTCTTGCTCATGTTGTTGATACAAGAACATTTGCAACAGCTGAAGCTTATGATAGATCTTTATCCGAGCGTGCTGAAAAATATGCAAAAGATATTTTAGAAGAATACGAGCAAACTGCTAAAGATGCTGGTGTAGTAAATACAAAAACACTTATGAAATACGGTTCTCCTAAAGTAGTTATCGCAAAAGAAATTGCTCCTGAAGAAAATGCCGATTTAATTATGGTAGGGGCAACTGGACTAAATGCTGTAGAACGTTTCCTTATCGGAAGTGTATCTGAAAGTATTGTCCGCTACTCTAAATGTGATGTACTTATTGTAAGATAATAAATTAAAAAACTACGAAAAGTGTACCGCACCCTTAAAGTTAGACCACAAATCTAATTTTAAGGGTGATTTTTTATGGTTAAATATGATGAAAGATTAAAACAGAAAGTAGTGGATGCTTATTTAGCTGGCGAAGGAGGTTATCGTAGGATAGCTAATAAATTCGGCGTACTTAGTCATGCAAATATACGTAAGTGGGTTAATATTTATTTGAAATACGGTAAAAAAGGATTAAATAGAAAATATAAATATGAAAAATATCCTGTTCAATTTAAGATAGATGTCTTAAACTATAAATTAAGAACAGGAGATTCCTTATCTGATATCGCTTTAAACTTTGATATATCTGAACCTTCGGTTATACATTTGTGGCATAAGATATGGCAAAGTCAAGGTATAGAGGGACTCTCTCAAACAAAGGGGCGACCATCTATGTCTAAAAAACCAAAAAAGAAAATAGATAAGAAATTAACTAAGGAACAACAATTAGAGAAAGAAATAGAACTTCTCCGTGCGGAGAATGCATACTTAAAAAAGCTCCGAGCTTCAGGGATAAATATACCGAACCGACTGCGAAAATAGAAGCTAGAATTATTCATTCACTCCGCGAGGAGTTTAAATTAGCAGTTATTCTTGAAGCAACAGGTTTTCCGAAATCTACGTATATGTACTGGCAGAAACGATTCAATGAAAATAATCCAGATGCAGAAATAGAAGTACTGATTAAAAAGATTTTTGAAGAAAATAAGGGAAACTATGGCTATCGTAGAATAGATTACGAGTTACGCAATTGTGGGTATATCGTTAATCCTAAGAAAATATTACGTCTTATGAGAAAGCTTAATATCAAATGTATTAAATTTACACGTAAATCTCGTAAATTTAGTACATATAAAGGTACCATTGGAAAGATGGCTAAAAATCGTATTAACCGCAGGTTTAATACAACTATTCCTCTTCAAAAAATAACAACAGATACAACAGAGTTCAAATTTTATATAATGGGGTCTGGTGGAAAGCCAATAATCAAGAAAGCTTATTTAGATCCATTTTTAGATATGTATAATGGGGAAATATTATCTTTTAGATTATCAGAACAACCTAACGCAAAAGCTATTATGGATGCTCTAGATGAAACAATCAAAAAAACCAAAAATTGTCCTTATCGGACAACGATTCATTCTGATCAAGGTTGGGGGTACCAAATGAAAAGCTTTGTTAAGAAGCTTAAAGATAATCGTATATTTCAAAGTATGTCCCGAAGGGGAAATTGTTTAGATAATTCACCGATAGAAAATTTCTTCGGGTTAATGAAGCAAGAAATGTATTATGGAGAAATATATCGTTCCTTTGAAGAATTGAACAAAGCAGTAAAAGAATATATTTATTATTATAATAATAAGAGAATAAAAGCAAAATTGACTGGTATGAGTCCGGTTAAATACCGTCAACATATCAGCCAATTAGCTGCTTAAATATTTAGTCTAACTTTTGGGGTTCAGTACAAAGCTAATTAGCTTTTCGTAGTTTTTTTATGCTTTAATTGTTTCAACATATTTCATCGTATCTCTAGCGATCATGACTTCTTCATCCGTTGGAATAACCATTACTTTAACTGGTGAATGAGGGTAGTTTAAGAACCCTTCTCCATCACACGCTTTATTTAAAGCCGGATCCCAGTAAACACCCATGAATTCAAGTCCCGTTAAAATTTTACCTCTTATTGTATCACTATTTTCACCTACACCAGCTGTGAAGATAATTGCATCTACCCCACCCATTTTAGCTGCATATGAGCCAATATACTGGTGAATTCTTGCAGCAAAGATATCAAGTGCTAATTTAGCACGTACATTTGTATCAGCTTCTGCTTCAATATCTCTTAAATCATTTGAAATTCCTGAAATAGCAAGTAAGCCACTCTTTTTATTTAGTACATTGATTACTTCTGCTGCTGTATATCCTGTTTTTTCCATTAAGTACGGAATAATCGCTGGATCAATATCTCCAGAACGTGTGCCCATTGTAACACCTGCAAGTGGTGTAAAGCCCATTGAAGTGTCAATTGACTTACCATTTTCTACAGCAGTGATACTAGCTCCGTTTCCTAAGTGACATGTAATTAATCTCAATCTTTTAAGTGGTATATCTAAGACTTCAGAAGCTTTTTGTGAAATGTATTTATGTGACGTACCATGGAACCCATACTTTCTTACACCATACTTTTCATAATACTCATAAGGTAAACTATAAAGATATGATTTTTCTGCCATTGTTTGGTGAAATGCAGTATCAAAAACTGCAACCATTGGTATATCTGGTAATATTTCTTTAAATGCAAGAATACCTGTTAAATTCGGTGGATTATGAAGTGGCGCAAGTTCAGATACGAGATCAATTGTTTTAATAACTTCGTCTGTAATAGGAACAGATTTACTAAAATACTCACCACCATGAACGACACGGTGTCCGACTGCTTCTATTTCGTCTAATGATTCAATCACACCAACTTTTGTCAATTTATTTAATAATAACTTAACTGCAGCTTCATGATCAGGTATTTCTTCAGAATATAAGTATTCTTCTTCAATTGCATCTAGTGTAAATGAAGACCCTTTTGAACCTATCCGATCAATTAATCCTTTAGCAATAACATCCTCTTCTGGCATCCTAAATAATTGAAATTTTAAAGAAGAACTCCCTGCATTAATTGATAATATTCTAGACATACGATTTCCTCCAGTAAAATTTATTTTTACAAATGTTCGTCAAACCACGCATTCATTTGATTTAAAATATCTGACATTGCTTCAGCATTACTTAATGAAGGCAATTGAACAAGCAATGGTTGCTTATATTCTGTCTGACTTTCTCCTTGCTTTTGTAAAATTAAAATACTTTTAGCTTGTTCTTTAGATGTAAACGTTGTTTCTGGTAGTTGTAAAACACCTACAATTTTTGCATTTTCTTGAATAAATTTATGTAATTCATCAGATTGATCACTTGTAAAGAGATTTTCTGGAATAATAAATATAAGAAATCCATCAGGTTTTGTATGTTTTAAACTTTGTTCAATAAATAAATGATGTGAATAAGAATGACCTTCTTGTTTTTTTAGTTCATATTCACTAGCTTGCACGTCATCTGGATAATAACCTACTGGTAAATCCGTTATGACCAAATCAACTGGATCTAATAAAAGTGGACTTAAACTATCTTGATGAAAAAACTCAATCTCTTTCTTTTGTAAATTAGCATTAAATAAAGAAAGTTTAAGTAATAATGGATCGACTTCGCTCGCGAAAACTTCTAGCTCACGATTTAATTGCTCCATTACTACAAATAATAAATTACCTGTTCCACTTGCTGGATCAAACAGTGCAATTTTTTCTTTTTGATTTTCCGTCAATTTATTAGCTAAATAGCCTATAATCATCGCTATTGCTTCAGGTGTCATTATATGTTGATGTTGTGTTGGTTCTTTCATTCCCTTTAGTAAAGCTAATTGGATTGCTTTTCGAATAACTTCTACTGAATATTTATCCAACTGTTGTTTACTTAATTGCTCATTTACTTTCTTTTTTAATACTTCATTTTGATTATCTCGATTCACTTCATTGTAAAATAGCGCTTCCAATGTAAATAATAATGATTCAAGATACGATTCATCTAGTTGTGTTTTAGCAACTGTTGTTGTTTCATCAAGCCATGTATAAAGTTCTGTAACTTCTGTTTCTTTCATTTGTATCCTCCTACTAATAATAAAAAAACTCATAGGAAAGAGTATTTTTATTCATAAAACCATTATACCAAATTACAATCTCTTTTGTATTGAATATGCCTAAAATGTTTGAATTGTCTCTAATAAGTCTTAATTTGATTAAAAACAAGGATGAGTATTAGTGTAAAATCAAATTTTTATAGATAGATATAAGCAAAACTTATCTCTATACGTAAAAAATATGGTATCAATGTCAATTTGACTAATTGATACCATATGATTTCACTTATTTTGAAAGTTCTTTTAATTTATTAAGCGCTGCATCATAGTCTGGATGATCAGTCACTTCATTTACGTATTCAACGTATTTTATTTTATTATCAGGGCCTACTATGAATATTGATCTTGCAAGTAATCGTAACTCTTCAATTAAGGTGCCATAATTTTCACCAAAACTTGCGTGTCTATAGTCTGATAACATTGTTAAATTATCTACACCTTCTGCACTACACCAGCGTGCTTGTGCAAATGGTAAATCCATACTAATCGTTAATAAATTAATATTTGAAAACTTATCTGCTTCTTCGTTAAATTTTGTTGTTTGCATTGAACAAACACCTGTGTCAATTGATGGGACAACGCTAATTAATGTTAATTTATCAGCAAAGTCTGCTTCAGTTTTGACACTCAAATCATTAGCAACTACTTTAAATGAAGGTGCTTCGTCATTTACTTCAAGCTGAGTTCCTTTTAATGTTACCGGTTCGTTGTTAAATGTTATTTTTGTCAAAATAATCACTCTCCTTATAATCAGTATGAAGATTTTAACTCTTTTTGTCTACCTAAAAATTAAAGTAATTCATTTATTTCTTGGTCATCATTGAATTTTATTTTAATTACTTTTGTATCATCAATTGCTTGATTAATTGATTCTGTTAAGTCAAACCCTCGTTCTATTGCTACCACACGGTCGCGTTTTGGATTTGTGATTGGATATTTTGGAACAAATACTGTACAACAATCTTCATAAGGTTGAATTGAAATATCATATGTGTCGATTTTTTTAGAGATATCTATTATTTCTTCTTTATCCATAGCAACAAGCGGACGTAAAACTGGTAGAGTAGTTACTTCATTAATTGCATTCATGCTTGCCATAGTTTGACTTGCTACTTGTCCTAAACTTTCTCCTGTCATCATTGATAATATGTTTTCTTTTTTACATATCGCTTCACTTATTTTCATCATTACTCGGCGCATAATCGTCATACCATAACGGTCTGGATAATGTGTATGAATTAACTGCTGCACTTCTGTAAATGGTACAAGATGTACTTTGATTCGGTGATTATAAACGGTTAGTTTTTTAGTTAAATCTAATACTTTTTGTTTAGCACGTTCACTTGTAAATGGTGGTGAATGGAAGTGAATCATTTCAAGCTCAATTCCACGCTTCATCATTAAATAACCTGCTACTGGACTATCAAGCCCTCCAGAAAGTAAGAGTAGCGACTTACCTGCTGTACCTACTGGAAGCCCCCCTAGACCATAAATGACTTCTGACATAACATAAGTTCCTTCAGCGCGTATATCAATACGTAATTCAATATCTGGATTATGAATATCTACCTTTAAATTAGGTATAGTTTTAATGATTTCCCCACCGAGCTTTCGATTAAAATCGAGTGAATTAATTGGGAATTCTTTGTAAGCTCTTTTTGTTAACACTTTAAATGTTTGATTACCTTCTACTTCTTTTAACAACTTTAAAGATGTTTCTTTTATTTTGGTTTCATCATTTTCAACTTTAACTGCCAAACTCAAACTATGAATACCAAAGATTGTTTTGCAAATATCTGCAATAGGATTTGGATCATGACCATTAAGAATAATAAATAATCTTCCTTGAGTACGTTTTACTTTAACGCCTTGAAATCCTTGTAACGAAGTTTGAATGTTTTGTTGAAGTTGAATTAAAAACATTTTCATATTTTTTCCTTTTAATCCAAGTTCCCCGTAACGAATTAATATTCGATCGTACTGCATTTTATCTACCTCAACAATTTCTTTATTTTTTTTACTTCTATTATTAATTCTTTAATAAATTTTTCTATTTCAACGTCTGTCGTTTCGTAACTCAGACTTACTCGAATACCGGAATTAGCAATGTTTTTTTCATGACCACATGCAAGCAAAACACGACTTAAGTTCGCACTTTTAGACGAACATGCAGACTGTGTAGAGACATATATCTCTTTTTCTGCAAGAGCATGAATAATTGTTTCTGGTTTAATGCCTGGAACCGAAAAATGAACAATATGTGGAGCAGATAGCTCTGGTGTATTTACTTTAATTCCTTTTATATTCATCAATTCTTTTTTTAGTTTTTCTTTTAAATCTTTCAACTTTTGTGCTTGTGGTAATTTGTTTATAGATAGCCGCATCGCACGAGCAAGTGATGCATAACCTGCTACATTTTCTGTACCTGATCTGAAATTAAACTCTTGCTCCCCACCTGCAAATAACGGATCTAATTCTACTCCTCTTCTAACATATAAAACACCTGTTCCGCGTAATCCATTTAATTTATGTCCTGATATAGAAAGTAAATCGATTCCTTCTATGTTAATCGGTAGTTTACCAAATGATTGAACAGCATCTGTATGAAATAAAAGTTTTTTATATTTTTTTAAAAGCGTAGCTATTTTTTCAATTGGTTGGATTGAACCTATTTCATTATTAACATGCATAATTGAAACAAGTATTGTTTTTTTAGTAATTGCTTGCTCTAACTCTTCTAAATCAACTATACCTTGTTCATTCACACTTAAATAAGTAATTTCAAACCCTTGTTTTTCTAATTGTTTACACGCTTCATAAACCGAAGGATGTTCTATCTCTGTTGTAATAATGTGATTACCACGTGTTTTATAAAATTGTGCTACACCTTTTACAGCTAGATTATTACTTTCTGTTCCACCTGAGGTAAATATAACTTCATTTATTTCACTATTAAGCAAATCTGCTACTTGTGACCTCACTTTATAATAAAACTGTTCAGTTTTCGCACCCAAATTATGCAAAGACGAAGGGTTAGCAAAATAATTGATTGAAACTTTATTAAATGTTTCTAAAACTGATTGATCGAGTACTGTAGTAGCACTATTATCCAAATAAATCATAATTTTACCTACTTTTTTTACAAAAAACAAGACTGACGTTGCAAAAGAGTATACTTTTTGCAAGGCAGTCTTAGTTTTGTTTATTATTGTGCTTTAATATATTTTAATGCTCCAGGTTCAACTAACTCAAGTGCAGACGTTGCTGTTTCTAATGCAAGTTCGTATTCATATGATCTAAATAAATGTTCCGCCTCAATTAAGCTTTTAGCAACTTCTTGATTAGAACTTCTATATCTGTTTGCATATTGAATAACGCGTTCTGTTAAATCTGCTTGCTCTATAATCAAATCAACTTGTTCCTCGGCAATATGTAAGTTTTCTTTTGCATCCGAAAGTGCTTTTCCGATAGCTTTCATATCTAATGGTGTTTCCGATAATTTTGAAATTACCTTGTCACTTTTTCTTTTTGCTTCTTTCAAAATATCCCAGATAAATTCAGGTACCCCTGGTAAATTACTAGCTTTTAATTTTATTAACAGTTCATCTCTTTGGTCTTCTAAGGTTTCAATTGTTTCATGTGCTTCAATTTCATTTTTACGAAGCTCGTTAACATATTCGTCAAATGACTGATATTCATTTTGTACTTTTTCTAGTTGAATGAAAATATCTTGTAATTGAATTTGTAGCTTTGATAATTTTTTCGTTTTTTTATCTAGTTTTTTTAGTAAATCTATTTCTTCTGTTTCAAGCTTTTCAATTTTTTTATCTATTCTATGAAATTGCTTTATATCTTCTTCAGAAAAATAATAAATCTCTTTTAACGTTAATATTTTATTATGAGTAGAGTCAAATGATTTTTCTAAATCTCTCAAACTCTCTCTATATTTAGGTAGGTCTGTTTCTATATACTTGCGTGCTTCAACTTCTACTTCTAAAGAGTCATACATTTTTTGAATACTCGCTTCAATTTTAGGTATTATTTCTTTACCAGACTCTAAATCTTTTTCTTCGATTGTCTCCACACATTTTAATAACTCTAAAACATGATCTTTAATTACTTTTTCATACCCTAAACTTTCAACTGGGTAACCAGCATCTTTCATTTCTTTAATACCTGATGCTAATTCTTCAAGTTCTTCTGGTAATTTAACTTTACATTTTTCATAGATATCAGGGTATTCTTCTAATTCTTTTTGAACGCGTTTTATTTCACGATTAATTTGATCAATAACTTTTTTTGCTTGGTAGTATTCTCCAGCTTTCACGAAATTACTATAATTAGTTATCTTATTTTCTATCTTTTCAAACTCAAGTTTAAATCTCTTTTTCCCATTACCATATAGCTCTTCGTTTTCACTTATATTTTCTTCCATTGATTCAACTATTAAATTTATTTCACCAATTCGCTTACGATTTGATTTTTCTAATTCTAATAGTTCATTTATTTGAGCTAATAATATGTCTATTTCTTCATCAAGTTCTTTTAATTTCGATTCTGCAGTTGCTAAATTCTCACGGGCAGAACTAAATCTATAACGATCTGTTAGAATTTCTGACTTAAGTAAAAGTGAACGTACCTTTTGAAGATCTTCTGTTACAATTGCATCCCAACGTTTTGTCCATTTATTAAAGCTTTGTAACGTTTCACCAAATAAGTTTAATTCTTTCATTTGTGAAAGTTCTGCAGCTACATTACGATCTGCAATCTCATCTTTCCATAGTTCTAACCGGTCTACTGAACTATACATTCTTCTTCTTAATAGGAGTCCAATAATAATAATGACAACAATAATTAATGCTATACCAACTAAATATTCCATTTAATTCCTCCTAGTATACTTTTATAGAAGGATTTTTGAAATGAGTTACTTTTTCAAAAAAACCATATTTTAAATCCCACTATTTTCATGATACCATGTTTAACATCTTAATTGCCAAAAATATGAGAGTTTACTTTGTTTTTTTATATTAAAAACAAGAGAATCTAAGTATTCTTTTTTTCTAATTGACTTTATATTTTATATAAGTTACAATAGATGACGTGTAAAATAAATGAAGTAGCTTTAGTGAACCGACGCTTGAAATCATTGTGTTCCTCATAAAATCATGAGGTGTATCGTGTAACTCTCTGCTGCTGGAGCGATGGTACAGGACAATACAATGAGCATCGTAAGGAACACAACTTAATTGTTTTATACCATTATAAAATAAGAGGAGAATGTCTCATGTCTAGATTTACAGGTTCATTATGGAAAAAGTCACGTCGTCTTGGCGTATCATTAACAGGTACAGGTAAGGAATTAGCAAAACGTCCTTACGCACCAGGTCAACATGGTGCTAATACGCGCCGTAAGATTTCTGAATATGGTTTACAGTTACAAGAGAAACAAAAATTACGCTTCATGTATGGAGTAAACGAACGTCAATTCCATAACTTATTCGAAAAAGCGAGTAAAATGAAAGGTATTCATGGTGAGAACTTCTTACTTCTATTAGATTCTCGTTTAGATAACATGGTTTACCGTGCAGGATTTGCTCGTACACGTCGTCAATCACGTCAATTAGTTAACCATGGTCACATAACAGTTGATGGCAAGCGTGTAGACATCCCATCGTTTAGCACTTCACCAGGCCAAGTAATTGGTATTCGTGAACAAGCTCGTAACATGGATGTTATTAAAGAAGCAATTGAAGTAAATAACTTCACACCAGATTATTTATCTGTTGACGAAGAAAAAATGGAAGCTACGTTTACACGTACTCCTGAACGTTCAGAATTACCAGCAGAAATTAACGAAGCACTTATCGTTGAGTTCTACTCAAGAAAATAATTTCTTGATGCAAGTAATGGTATTAATAGTCTTTAAACATTGTGTAATCAATGTTTGAAGGCTATTTTTTTTGTGTATATGCTATATACTGCATTAGAAAGCATCTGTTTAAGGGAAGTTTTTAAAAGGTAAAAGATGCATGCAAAGGAACGGATAAGTATATTAATTAGCCTCCAACATTCATATTTTAACACTATAGACTATTAATACTCATTAATCACATCAAATAAGATAACCCTATTCAAGTAAAAGCCACCTTTTGATTATCTTCGGTTACTCATTGGTTTTTTTGTAGGATTTTTACTCATTAAATATGAAATAAATGTCTCTTCTTCTCCTAAATTTGAATTAGAAAAGTTTAATAACCAAGCTAAATTTTTTGCATCATCAAGTGCTCGGTGTGAATATCGAACGTCAATATGATGTGCTTTGAGTAGTTGTTGAAGCTTACCATTATGAAATCCAAATTCTTTCCATTTTATTTGTCTCACCGAACAGTACCAGTCAAACTCAACTACTTCTGGTAATAACTTACTAACAAATCCTCGATCAAAGCTAACATTATGAGCAACAATACTATCTGCTTGCTGTAACATAGAAAAGATTTTTTCTAAATCTAATGCTTTACCATATACCATATCGTTTGTGATTCCTGTAATATTTGTAATGTTTTTAGGAATAGAAAAGAATGGCTCCTGAAATTCAGAGTATTCATCTACAACTCTAATAATCTGATTTTTATCATATTCTCCTAACATTATACCTAGCTCAATTATTTCATTATTTTTTGAACTAATTCCTGTCGTTTCAACATCTATAAACGCAATTTGCTTACTCATAAAAAACCCCTTTTAACGTATATTTGAACTGAATTACTTCTCATCGCAATTTCTAATTATTTATATTATATCATTCTATATCAAACGTGTGAGTATGTTTGATTAAAATAAGTGCTCATTTTCATATTATTTACTATACAAGTCATTTAAAAAGCCTGAAACATTGATAACACAATGTTTCAGGACTTTTCCAAAAATCACTTCGACTTCTGATTCGGACCAAAGACGCGTTTTTCTTGTACTGATTCAATACCTTCTAAACGACGATTTAAAGTTTGTTTCCAGTTCAGAGCTAATAATTCACATGCAGCAAGTTCAGCAGTTAACTCAGCATCATTCTTATGTTTATACATAACATCATTTGCTGCTGCAATTGTCCACTGCGGATATGGTCGTTTAAGAAGCTCCATTTTAAGACCTGCCTCAATATATCCCTCTTTTAAAACACGATAATACCAACCTGTTAAGCCACTATTTTGAATGCGTAAAGCTAAGTCTAAAACTTTAAATCTACGAGCAGGTTTCCAGCAAGGTCGTCGAGGCTGGGATACTTGAATAATTGCTTCTCCTAGTTTATAAGTATCGCCAATACATGTTTTTTCTTCATCTATTCCTATGACTGCCAAATTTTCTCCAAATCCGCCTACATCGATTTCGTCTAAACTTAAATCTTTTTTCCAATATGCATAGTGCTTTACCGGATAAGCAAACAATGCTTTTTCTGGTCCACCATGCACTTTCGTATCCGCTACCTCATCACCAGTAATGTTTGTTTTTGATAACCACACTTTTTCACTTGTTTTTTCTTTAAACATGCCACTTTTCCATTCCCGATCCATGGGATTTTCAGCATTTTTAATACCGAGCTGTTTCACTTTTCCTTTAAGTAACTGAGACACAAAGGGTTGCACGATGATTGTTCACCTCTTCTTCTCTGATTTATTATTTTCATAAACATACCATATAATCATCAATTTATAAATATTAAAAATACCTTACTAGATTTATTATCTATATAAATCTAGTAAGGTATTCTTGCTTGTGAGATTTTATTTAGTTATTTTTTCCTCCCGAGTGGGCTCAGTTCTCTTTTAATTTCATTTGGCAAATTAAAGAATGGTTGAATATCCTGGACATATTCTAAGATTCCAATAAACTCATCATGCTCATCAAAGAGTGATTTATATGTGATATGAATATACTGACCCTTCATTTTAAACCACATCGTTTCAGACGTACGCCTTTTAGCTTTAAGATCTCGAACAAGTGTCATTACTTTACTCAAACTTTTAGGTGGATGGCAATTGGCTACATTTCGTCCAATCGAAACCGGTGTTCTAACTAACATCATTTCTGAAGCTTTTGTCATCTCATTAAAATATTTAAACACACTATTTTTATCAACAAACGTTATTTCTAATGGTAAATTATTTAAAACCATATCAGCTTCTTCTATTGTTAAATAACCAGCCCCAAAACGGATGTTTTTACTTCTGGATGTTAATTTATTTTGTTTTATTTTTTCGTTTTGAGTAGAATGTTTATTTTCCTTTGTAATCATCCACTCATTATTAGGTTCTATGAAGGCATAACCAAAAGCAGTACTTTCTTTGGCAATAACTAACCAATCTTTTTCATCAAATACAGCTTGAAGCACTGGAAAAAGCAATGCTTCTTCTTGGAATATCATCTCTTCAAATTTAGTTTTAAATTTAGCAAATGTAGTCATTGCGTGTTCAAAATCTAAATTGGGCAGTTGATTAATTTGCCATTTTAATGCTTTATATAATGCTCTTATATGATCATTTTCTTTCCACATAATTCTAGGAGTATTAAAATTCCCATAACGTTCCATTATGGGGAAGATAAGTTTTTCTTTTCGATTATAATGTTTATAAAATTCTCCCAAATCGTTTATTTTTCTTTTTAAATCATTTATCATTTCCGTTTCTAGGTTTTGTCTTGAATTTTGTTTGAATGATTCAAAATATAAATTACATTGATTTAAAACGGAAAGTAATAATTTATTTTCTTTTTTTAATACTTGAGCTGGATGATCTCGAAAACTCGTTTGTAAAATAATATCTTCATCCAATAAATCACCATATAAATGTGGCTGTATAGTAGATAACTTCTTAATATCTGCAATTGTGATTCCATAATCTTGATTCAATAATTCATATTCAATCAGTAATATATTTACGATATTCGTTTCTTTAAAATAATTACCTATATCTAGTTGAAGAGATTTCGAAAATTCATTTTTATTCAAACGCAATAATATCTTTTTTAATCTATTAAATTGTTTTATATCAAATTGAGTGGTTAACATTTTTTCACCTCATATATATATTTATTTAGCATACACTATATTATTAAAGATTCATTTTATATACACCTTTAACATACCTTTATTACACAAGATAAACAATACTTTATCAGCATATTCATAAACCTTTCACATGTTTGATTATTAATTTTTGTAATTCGTTATAAGAATACTATTATAAAATATAAAATCGGCTGAAATAACTCCAGTTTAAATTGAAGGAAGTATTCAAGGAATAATAAAAAAACAAGACGCCTAATTTACAAGTTCATGAGAGTGGTAGCTTGATTCAACTTTTAATAAAAATTGATTTAGTTGATGATTTTTGGCTTAAAATTTATCCCATAACTCTAGGGACTGGGAAAAAATTGTTTAGATTAGCTACAATGCCATCTGCTTTCAAGATAACTGATTGTAAATATTATCTTAAATAGCATAAAAAATAGTCTTTGCTTTTTATAGCAAAGACTATTTTTATGATTTATATGTTTTTAATTTACGCTTCGATTGCTACGATCATTTCTATTTCAACAGGCGTGTTTTTTGGCATCACAGGTGTACCTACTGCAGAACGTGCGTGTCTTCCTTTTTCGCCAAAAATATTGATTAAAAGATCGCTTGCAACATTCATAACGTCCCCTTGCTGCGTAAATCCTGTTGCCGAAGCTATAAATCCTGTTATTTTAATAATTTGTTTGACTTTATCTAAAGAACCTATTTCTTTTTTTAAATTAGCTAGCATATTCAGAGTACATATTTCTGTTAATTTCTTAGCTTCTTCTAACGAAACAGTATATCCAACTTTCCCTTCTCTTGGTAATTTACCATCCACGTAAGGTAATGTTCCGCTAATGTATGCTATTCCTTCGTAGACAGATACCGTTAAGAAATTTGCAGGTGTTGCCGTTGGTTCTGGTAGCTTATATCCCAAATCAGTAATTCTTTTTTCAATCATATAAATCGCTCCTTGTAAATAAAATTGTGTTTTAAATTAATTTTACAACGTAGTAATAACTGCTTGTGCATGTTTTTTTGCGATATTTTGTTTTTCTACAGCTGTTAATTTATAATATGGTTTTGGATGAGGTAAAATAATATAACTTAAAAATATACCACCAAGCTGCCTTGCACAAAACTCAATATCTACTGATTGATTTTTTAGCTTAAAATGATGTTCTAAACCTTGTTTTAAACTTGAAAAAATAATTTCAGGCAGGTTTATTTGCTCTGTAAGGTTCCCTCTCAAAGTTTCAGACAGCAACATACTAACTAAATCTTTGTTTTTGGACAATAATTCTAATCTATCTTCAATAATTTTCATTAGAAATAGTTCTGTGTTTTCTTCTTTTGCCATCTCAAGAACGAGTGAATGGAATTTTTTCTCCAAGACATTTTTTATGACTGTTATAAACATGTTTTCTTTGGTAGAATATCTGCGATATAATGTAACTTCTGCTACATCTGCTTCTTTTGCAACTTCCTTTGTTGTTGCTTGTAACCCCTTTTTTACGAAAACAGTAATCGCACCTTTGACTATTCGTTCTGTTACACTTTGCAAAATGAATCACCTCATATTCATTTTAACATATTAAATTATTCGATAAACTTATTATATCACTTTCGTTTTTACAAACCGATCTAAAACGAGCAAGATTGGTGGCATAATGATGATTGTAGAAACTAATGCAAACGAAATATTGATTAGTGTCATCATTCCAAAGTTATTTAAAATAACAAAATCAGAAATAAGTAAGGCACTAAATCCACCAATTGTTGTTAAAGCAGATACAAATATTGCTTTTCCTGTACTTTTATTTGTTAATTTAATAGCCTCTAGTGCTTCTGACCCTTTTTCTCTTTCTTCATAAAATCGTTCCATAACTAACACTGTAAACTCAGTCCCAATTCCAATAATTAAGGCTCCTAGCGTAGCAGTTAAAGGTGTATAACTAATATCTAAAAAGTACATGGTTAAACCAGACCAACCTACAATAAATATAATAGGGAGTAATGGAATCATTGCCTTAATTGGATGACGATAAATAAGTAGTAAGCTAACAAAAACAAGCCCCATTCCTAGTAAGGTCATTTGATATCTTCCTGTCGTTAATCCTTGTATCATTTCTACGTCTAGGACTGCCTTTCCTGTAACTTTTGTTTCAACTGACTCCATTTTATTTTCTTCTAAATAAATATTTAAGTCATCAATAAATTGCTTTAACTTGTCTGCTTCTAAATGTTTTATTCCTACGCTAATAACACCTTTACTTTCTGACTCATTTAAAAAGTTTTTGATTTGGCTTTCTGGTATATCAGCTAGTTGTTCTTTTAAAGATCCTTCATCAGGCAGTTTTTCATCATTCATTTGTTTGAGGATATGTGTAATTGATTTTGTTTCGACAACTACTTCTGAAAACTCTGTATCTATATTTTTAGTTAGTTTATCCACCCAAGTAATTACTGGGTACGAAACTCCTTTTTCACTCTCATAAACAATTGAAACTTGATCTGTTGTTCCTAAAACTTCTCTTAATTTATGAATATCCTTTAATTCTTGTGTATCTTGAGGCATAAATGTTTCAACATCTGTTTCTGCATCAGCATCTATATCAACCCAAACACCAAATGCAGCTGCGATGATGGCAATACTTATTAAAATCCAGCGAAAAGTACCTGTCTTTTTCGTTACCCAATCTAATATTTTATCTACTTTACTTGGTGTTTCACTGAATTTTTGTTTTTTTACTTGTTTTTTATCCGAAGTAGTAAAGAAATAATCACGTGTAAATAAAATAGGTATTAATATAAATATACCAAGAAAAAAGCTAATGACGAGTCCAATCGTTAACATTTTTCCAAAATCTTGAATCATTGGAACAGGAGAAGTGAACAGTGCAACAAACCCAAGTGAAGTCGCAATCATTGCTGTAAAAACGGCTGGAGCCATCTTTTTTATTGTTTCTTTTAAACTCTGTTTTGCTTTATTTTTATTGTTATTCATTCAAATCCTCCTTTTCCATTTCTTCTGTATAACGTGTTTGAAATTGAATCGCATAATCGATACCTAGACCAATTAAGATTGGAAAAACTGCCATGGATACCATTGTAATTGGTACTTCTAGCCAGCCCATTAATCCGACCGTTCCGACAACGGCAATTAAAACTATGACGAGTGGCAATAAACGAAAACGAACTTTAAAAACAAATAATAGTACAATAATCATGATAACTAGCGCAAGTCCCATCATTTTTTGAATGCTTTCTTGCATTGAAGTGCGAATACTATTATCAAGTACTGGCTTTCCTGAAACGATTGTATCAACTGAATCAAGTGTTTCATTATCTAAATACGTATTAATCATATCTACAACAAGACTTTTTTCTTCGTCATTTGTATTTCCATTAAATTTAATCATCATTATCATGTGATTATCATCAACTACAACTTCTTTAAACATAGAACGTAAATTATCTTGATCATCGTAAATTATATTATCAAGCGTCTCCTGCTTTTTAGGAATACTTGAAGACATTATGTCTGAATATTCATCCATCGTATCTAGATTTTTACTTGTTGATTGTAAATTACCTCCTATATCATATAAACCGTCGCTAAGTATATTTAATTTATTTTCTTTTGCAATCTGATTTTGATTTATTACAGAATTATTATCTGGAATTTCACTCTTTGGATTTTTTACGAGATCTTTACTTATTTCAATTAACTGACTGCTCATCTCACCTAAACCATCAACTATTTCTGGTACACCTTCTTTAAATAAGTCAGCTTGTTTACTAGTCATTTCTTCAACAAGCGTAACAGGACTTATTATGCTATAAATAGAAGGATTTCTGCTAAGTTCATTTTCTATTCCTTTCATATGTGCTAAATGTTTGGTTGTTAATAATTTGTCAGCTTCATATAGAACAATAATAGATTCTCCTCCAAAATCTTTTTCTAGTTTAAGATTATCTTGATAAACGTCTGTATTCGTTTTAACCAATGTATCATTACCTGTAGCCATATAAACATTACTTATTCCTACTGTAAGTCCTACAATCACAATGATTGCAATTGTAATTGTCTTAATCGGAAATTTGCTTAATAACTTAAAAAGAAAATTTAATATATTCATTTACTTCCTCCTTTTGAATGTTAGTACTTACTTACATATAATCCTAACATATATATTAAACTTGTAAAGAACTGAATGGTTTTTATAATTATTGAAAGATATTACAGAATTGTGAGGACAAACAAGCAATTATTCAAACACATAGCTAACTACTCTTGATTTATGTATTTTCGTGAGTTAAACTTATCACAAAGTTCTTCTTAGAACGTTATTTATTTTGTGGAAGTTGGTGAACAAATTGACAAAATTAACTCATTTTAATGAAGATGGTAGAGCAAAAATGGTAGATATTACAGATAAAAAAGAAAGTTCTCGAACAGCAATTGCCTATTCTAGTGTACAAATGAATAAAACTGTATATGAAAACATTATCGAAGAGAAAAACAAAAAAGGTGATGTCCTAGCTGTTGCTCAAATAGCTGGAATTACAGGTGCAAAGCAAACCTCTTCACTAATCCCTATGTGTCATCCGATTCCGATTAGTGGTGTTGACCTTTCATTTGAATGGCGACCAATGGAAAATGATAAACACGAATTATTAATCTCTGCTGAAGTGAAAACAGTTGGCAGTACAGGTGTAGAAATGGAAGCATTAACTGCTGTATCCGTTGCTGCATTAACTGTTTATGATATGTGTAAAGCAGTTGATAAAGGGATTGTAATTGGACAAACTTACTTGCAAGAAAAAAGTGGTGGAAAAAGCGGTGATTTTAAACGCGAAGAATAATTTCGATGAATTTTTATTACACTCCAAAGTAGAATTAAAATACTTCGGAGTGTTTTAATTCTACTTTGGTGTGACATTCTTTTTATAACTAGCTAAAAACAAATAAACTTCGAAATATAGCATTAAGCTACTTCGAAGTTTATTTGTTTAGTTCGCGGAAGTTAAATGTGGATAATGTACTATTATTTATTGTTTTCTTCTGTTGAAGTTTTTTCTAATGTTTCTGACTCTTCACTGTCTGACATTAAATCATTCGTCGCTTTTTTAAATTCTTTTAAAGTATTTCCTGTCGCTCTGCCAATCTCAGGTAATTTTGATGGGCCAAATATAAGTAATGCGACAACTAAAATTAATATTAAACTTGGAACGCCTAGATTTGCTAACATATAATCACTCCTAAGTATATTTTCATTAAATCATTCAAATGACTCATTAATACATAAGTGCATATTCTTCTCTTTTCATACAGAGAAAGCATAAGCCTTCCTCTTTATCTAATGTTGGGAATGTTTCTTCACAAGATGAACAAACCTTAGTATAAATATCGTGATCTACCGTTTTTGCAGGTGTTATCATCTGTTTAAGAGAAATAGCGCCTTCTGGACACATATCCTGACAAAGTGAACAATTTGAACACTGCTGAGCAGAAATAGAAAAATGAGTATCGTTAATTTCTAAACTTTCTTTTTTACATAAAATTTCACATGCTTTACATAAAGTACACTTCTCAGTATCGATAGAAATTTCAGTGAATTGATGATCTGGATAATGTTTAGATAAATCTAAACTTTCATGGTTGAATCGCCATTCGGCGGGTGCTAGTTTTTTACTATAATTTTTCATCCCTTTTTCCCAGATAAAAAAGAGTTCTCTTCGTGATATTTTTATGTCTTTTTCAGACTCTACTTCGTCAAAACTAACTTGAAAAGGTAACTCTCCAAGCTCTACTAACATTCGGTTCGTTTTTTTTATCGTTTCTTCCCATTCTTCGTTCATTTGGACATCTTCAAAAGCAAGTGTCGTGATACCTTTTTTATAATAAACAAGTAATTCTTTCACTGTCGGCATACTGTTTTCTTCTATAATAAAATTCTCACTTTTTATTTTTCGTTTAGGTAAAAATCCTTCAACTGCTTGAACCGGACAACTTGCTACACAGTCACCACAATCTATACAAGCTTTCGTGTCTATAACAGGTTTTCCGTCTTCCAATGTGATCGCGCTAACAGGACAACTCGAAATACATTCCATACAACCAGAACGGTGACTCAGATGGCGAGAACAGTCAGGTGAAATACGATACTCATAATCTAGACTTTCTAACCAACGACTTAAAAGATTCATTACTATCATATTATCAAACCTACTTTCTGCTCATCTGAGCGACATTTTTTTATTGTAATACGTATTCTTGACTGTATATATATTCTTCTAATAATTCTTTATCCCAAAGTAATACTCCCCAAATAACTTCAATTAATCCGCCATAAAAACCGAGACTTCCATGTTTTTTTGCGTCTTGACAAAGTTCAGGAATCCAACCAATTAAATGTTTGCCCATAAAAGGAATTTGTTCTCTAATAATTGTCATATGTTCTTTTTCTTCAAGCGAAAGTAATTTTTCAGTTAGCATAGAAACAAATAATAATTCTAAACCTAAATGATCTTCTGGCTCTTTATCTTTATTTTTACTTTCTAAACCGTGTCTATTTAAATTGTATTTCATTGCCGTTGTCTCTGGTCCAAAATAATATTTTTTACCTGACCTGTAAAACGATTCAATCGGTGGAGCTTTAGGTACGCCTGGTCCAAGAAATAGTTCTGTATATTCGACCATTACTTTTTCTACTGCTTCGTCCGTACTTAACTCATCTAATTTAGATGTACAAGCAATTAACTGGTCTAAACCAGCTTGTAGTTTTGGGTTTGCCGCTTCAATAGGAAAGTCTTCCCAAAATTTCTGAGAAAGTATTTCTTTATTTTCTTTTTGGATTGGTTCTAATAAATAGCTTGCTAAGGAACTATACAATGTTGCTCGAAAACTCCATACATCAGTCCAAGAGTGTGTCATTATTTTCTCTCCTTCAATACGATTTAACTAAATTAAGATTAAGTATTGAACGGATTCAAACTTATATATGAATCCATTCAAACTTAATTATTGTTTAGCATGTTTTATACGACCGGGTTTTCTGTTAATGGTTTTTCTTTAATTTGTTTTTCTTTACTTGGTTTTTCTTCAGTTAGCATTCCTTCGCTTGGATCTGTAAGTATCAATCGACTTAACACTAGAAACATAATTCCACCAAATGAAATCAATCCTACAGTAATCGTTAACTCTATTAAAGTAGGTGAATATTCACCGAGTGTCGTCCAAAAACTGTTGAATACTGCTGGATCATCGCTTGGTGTGTATTTACCAAAGGTTACACCTGATGAACCTGTTACATTTGGAAATCTAAATGATGTAAATAGTAACCAAACGCGTTTAGAAAATACGCCAATAACAATTAACGCTGACGCAAATACGACTAAACCAGTTTTTGCTCGATTTTTCTTAAATAGCAAGATAGAAAGTGGAATAACAAACCCTAAAATGATATGTGTCCAGAAAAATGGAGCCATTGTTCCTGAAAGCATTTCATTTAATACAAGCATGGTCGACGCTTCTTGCGGGTAAAACATCGTAATTAATTCAGAGAAAATAAAGTAAGCATCAACTGCAACAAACACAACGAGCAAACCTGCTAATGTTCTAATAAGTTGTTTATCGACAATAAACACTTTAAGTGCTGCTAAAGCAACAAGAACGATTAGAAGCATAGCAAGTCCTGAATCGAGTGCTGAGGCGACAAATGAAGGTGCCATTAGAGCACTGTGCCATCCGTCACGAGCAATTTGTAAACCGAAAATCCACGCAGTAACTGAGTGAACTAAAATTGCAATAGGTAATGCAATACTTGATAAAACTTTCATTACTTTTTCGTTTGTGTTTTCTCTCGTTAAGAAATATAAATAAGAAACGTTCACAGTTAAATATATCGTAATAACAACTACGTCCCACATCAGTGGTGATTTAAATTGTGAATTTATCAGGAGGTTAAACGTTCTAAATGGACTCCCTAAGTCAATCATTATAAACAGTCCTGCGATAATAATACAAACAGTTGAAAGTATCGTAGCAGGCTTTGCTACTACTTTAAACGCAGGGATATTAAACACAGTAGCAGAAGAAGATACAATTAATCCACCAGCTGATAAACCTACAAAAAACATAAACATCGTAATGTATAATCCCCACGAAACTGTGTTATTCATACCTGTTACACCAAGACCGTTAATAAGTTGATAAATTAATGCACCAAAACCAATTAATGTTAATACACCAAGTATTCCAATGGAAAGATTAAATTTAGCTTTGTTCGTCATAATGTGTTTGACCCCCATTTAGACCTAGGTAATAAACTTGTGGCTCTGTACCTTTTTCTGGTAATAATGTTTCTGCTTTTTCCATTTGAACCAGTCGGCTAACTAAACTTCCAGGATCATCTAGATCTCCAAAGATTCTCGCTTCAGCTGGACAAGTTTGAACACACCTCGGTTCTTTACCTTCATCAGTTAACTCTTTACACATTGTACACTTTTCAACTATACCTACTTTACGCTCTGGAACTCGGCTATCACCGTAATTAAAGTTAGGATTTTGAACTGCTTCTTCCCATCTAAATACACGCACGTTATAAGGACAAGCAGCCATACAATAACGACAACCTATACACGTATCATAATCAATTAAAATTCTTCCATTTTCATCTCGGTAGGTCGCTTCAACTGGACAAACCTTTACACATGGTGCATTCTCACAATGTTGACAAGATACTGGAACATACTGTTTCTTTAAGTTTGGATAAACTCCAATAACTCCGTCAACTTCTTCTGTACCTTGGGTTAAAACTCTATTCCAAAGCATGCCGTCTGGTACATTATTTTGTACTTTACAAGCAATTACACATGTTTGACATCCCATACACCTATTTAAGTCAATTACCATTCCCATTTTAGTCATTAATTTTTACCCCCTAGGTCTTTTTTACTTCAACTAAAGTATCATTAAATGGAATTACAGGTCCATTTGTTAATTTATAATGTCTGTCGATAAACGTATCATTTGTTAGGTTCTGTAAGTTTCCAGCAATCATATGCTCCGTCCACCAACCCTCACGCATTCTTACCATGCCTGGTCGCATTGCTTCTGTAAATTTACATTTTCCTTTAAATGTACCTCGGTCATTGAATATTTCAATTGTATCACCGTTTTTTAAACCTCTAGCTTTTGCATCAATTGGGTTAATATCAAGTCTTGGACCGTCATCAAGCTGAGTCAGCCAATCAACATTCGTAAATTGAGAATGAACATGATAACGTGAACGCGACTGGATAAACTGTAATGGATATTTTTCCATTAAAGGATTACCTACATAAACTTCAGTTGCATCTTCATAATTTGGTAGAGCTTGATCAAAATCTACTAAATCTTCTGTATAAACTTCGATTTTAGTAGTTGGTGTGTCATATACTTGATCCATAAATCCTCGGTAAGGTTCTTCTGGTACATTTAATCTCATAATAAAGTTATTTTCTTTAAGTGTTTTTACATTAATTCCATCTAAAGCAGGATCATCAGAATCTAACAAATGATCGATACGCTCTGCTGGTGTTTTTGGTAAATGCTTATCTAGTCCAAATTTTGCGAGTAACTCATGCTCGATTTGGAAATCTGACTTACTTTCATGTAATGGTTCAATGACACTTTCTGAAAGCAAAACGTGTGAACGATTGATTTGCATATTTACAATCTCGTGTTCACTTTCAAAAGCCGTTCCTGCTGGAAGTACAATGTCAGAATAATTAACACTTGTGTTATGGAAAGGATCAATCGTTAAGATGAAATCTAACTCATCAATCCACTCTTCTGTTTTATGAAGATTTGCAAAGTGTTGCTGTAACGTATTACCAACGTTAATAACAGCTTTAACTGAACTATCTTTTTCTCTCATATCTGATGTTGGCATTTCAAGAGGTGTACTTTCGAATTTTTTTGGGAATGTCCATGGATTAAGTTCCGCATTCCACGCAGCAGCATGGTGCGTTAGCGCTCCTACTGAACCACCAATTCGTCCAAGATTTCCAGTTAAAGTCGCTAGTATTGCTCCAGCATGTCCGACAACGTCAGCATTTGATAACTTATCTAAACCACCAAAACCCCAACCAAGAACTGCAGGTCCACCTGTTGCATATTCTTTAGCAAGTTCATAAATGACATCTTCTTCTATGTCAGTTTTTTCTGCAGCCCATTTGAGTGTATATTGTTTTTGGTTTTCTTTTAATGCTGTAAATACAGTCTTTACCTTTACGCCATCAACTGTAAACTCTCCTTCTAGTGCTGGTTTGATACCTTTTTCATTAAATGGCTTTGCTGAATTACTTGTTTCATCCCAAATCAATTGAGGGTTTTTATCTACATCATCTTTTTCACCATTTAAACGAAGTAATTGTTGATTATCTTCTCTGATTAAAAATGGGAATGTTGAATTTTTAACTAAATATTCTTTATCATACCAATCTTTTTCTTTGAGAATGACGCTAATCATTCCAAGTAATAAAGCGCCATCTGTACCTGGTTGAATTGGAATCCATTGATCTGATTTAGAAACAGTTGTTGAATAATTTGGATCAACAGAAATTATCTTTGTTCCACCTTCTTGCGCTTCAAAAAAGAACTTTGAGTCAGTAATTGTCGTTTCAAGCAAATTACAACCTAACATAATAACTGTATTTGAGTTAACCCAGTCAGTTATTTCGTTTTGGATATAAGCATAGACATTACCACCGATACATTTTTCAAGTCCATTAGCAGCACCAATATCAATACCTTGTTCACATACCCATTGTGTTCCTAATAGCGTATTTAAAAATTTGTAATCGTGCTCTACTCCACTTGATAAACTTATTAAAACTGATTCTCCACCGTGTTGATCAATTGAGTCTTTAAGATTATCTGCAACAGTTGTAAGAGCTTCATCCCAAGAAATCGGAACAAATTTTCCTTCTCCTCTTTTTCCAACTCGTTTAAGTGGTGTTTGAAGACGATCTGGGCTATAAACTCGTTCCACTTCACTTAAACCTTTTAGACAAATCGTTGAAAATCTATTATCTGCCCAAGTATTTGGTTCAATTAACGACAACCTACCGTCTCGAACTGTACATATAAAGGCACAACGCCCTCCACAGTTAGGTGTATGGTAAGTAAACTTTTCTTTTTCTTCTTCAAATGTTTTTTCATCTTTAGCAGCAACTTGAAACCATTTACGTTTAATTAGCGGACTCGTTAAACCTAGCGCTGTCGTTCCAGCTACTCCTGCTTTAATAAAATCTCTTCTTGAAATACTCATTATGAAACCCCCTAAATTACTTTTATGATTCACAATAATTTAATAAAATATAAGAACGTTAGTAACTTTAGTTTTTACTCTTCCTTTAGTATGAAGCCTTTGACTTCGCTTGTGAAGTGTTGAACATACCATTATTTACGCTTATAGACAGTGGATGGTTAACACTATCCTTTTAAATTCTTATTCAAAAATGAACATTCAATGAATTATGGACAACTAATGGCCAATGAGAATGATTATCTCACCCAATTGTTACATAAAATGAGTAATATATTTTTACTGCAACCATAAGAGTTAATAAATGTTCAAGGTTTTGTCTATCAATATCCATTATTTGTTCTATTTTATTTAAGCGCATTCTTAATGTGTTTGGGTGAATAAATAATACTTCTGAAACATCATTAATGATTCCATTATATTGAAAATAGACTTTCAATGTTTTAAGATATTCCGTACCTTGCTTCTGGTCACTATTAATTAACTGCGTTAGATTTTCTTCGCAAAAAGTTTGTAAGAGCTCACCTTCAACACTGAATAATAGATGAAGTACACCAAGATCATGCATATAATATACGCGATTATTTTCAAACCATACTCTACCGAATTGAATTGCTATTTTAGCTTCTTCAAAACTTTTATCGAGATCGATTGTATCAACATACCATTTACCGATTCCAATGTGTGGTGAGTAATTGGGAAATGATTTAGAAATCTCTGCTTCAATCCAATTTGCGATATTTAATGAAGTGTTATTATTTAAAACATCACCTTTTTCATCTTCTACTAAGACAACAATATGTTTTTGAAATGGTAAAATAATTAAGTTTTCAGTTTTTTTAGACATTTGTGTCTCTAAGTGAAGGATTATTTCATCAAGTAACTTACTATCATCCACAAGTTCGCCAGAAGACGTTTCGATATCGATAAGTAATAAATGATGTGGTTTTTCTAAATTCAATCCCCAAGTTTTTCCTTGTTTAATCAGTGACGTTTTTGATTCAAATTTCCGGCAAAGTAATTCATAAATAAAAAATTCTTTAAATGCTTCATTTTGTTTTTGAACAACTTCTTCTGTTTGGAATAGAACTGCGGTAAATCCAGTAAATTTATCAATCATATTTTTTTGCCAAGCAACTAAATGAGTTGATGCAAATAATATTAATTGTTTGTGACCATTGCTTGTGATGATATATTGTTCAAATGAATTTTGCTGATTCTTTTTATTGATTGTTTTTTGTTCATTAAACCACCGAAAAAACGTATCAAGCTCTTTATCAGTGCCAGTGTGATGTAATAGCTTTTCATTTTCATCCAAAATAATGAAAGGCGTATTAAATGCAAGCGACAAATTAGTAGCGATATTCATAAACCCGCGTTTATAAAACCCATCTAATTCTACGCTTAAGTTACTATAGAAACAAACATCTATAAATTCTCGTTCGAAATTAACGATTATTTTATCATCTGCTACATGAATAATTGGAATTTGACATTCCAAGTAGAGGCTTAATACATCATCTTTTAGTTGATTATTCGCTTTTTTAGAGATGACAATTGCACTTAAATCAGAATTTTGAATTAACTGATGTGCAGTCTTTTCATTATTAAATTGCTCCCACTCTTTCTTTGTATCAATTATAAGTAATGTCTGTTGGTTCTGTTTAATATCAGATATTGATTTAACTATGTGATTGTAATAAAGCTCTTCTTTTGGAAATGGCGTTATAAATGTCAGTTGATATAATGGGATAGAAAGTAGTGCTTTATTTACTGATAATTTCATATAATATCTTTCCTCCAATATTTTAATTCATAATTAATAGCGTTTTAGTTTTAAAAATAAGTTCTAAGTGCTTTACTTTACTTACTTCTATAAGTTTTACTTTAGCAAATCTTAAATGAACTAGCTATTGTCTAACTGATTAGTCACTAATTCTCCTTTTATTTGAGACACATAAAAGACATGTTTAAAATCCACAAAAAAGTTAGCCTTTTTTTAGGCTAACTTAGATAATTAATATGTATAATACGATTTTACTTAGTTTTATTTGTCCGATTAATTAGCAATAAAAGAATAAATGAAAAACTAATACTAAGGATGACATAATACCAAGCGAGATTTGTTTGGCCCGATTCAAGTGCAAAATAAATGGCTGTTGGAATTGTTTGCGTTTTTCCAGGAATATTCCCAGCAAACATCAGTGTTGCTCCAAATTCACCAAATGCTCTTGTAAAACTTAATACGACACCCGTTACAATAGACCTAAAAGCTAAAGGAATAATAATAAAAATTAATATTTTTGAGTTTGATGCTCCGTCCACTTTTGCAGCTCCGATAATATTATCATCAACAGATAAAAAGCCTGTCTTAATAGACTGATACATGAGCGGAAAGGCAACAACAGAAGCAGCAATCATTGCAGCCGGAACGGTAAATAGTACGCTACTTCCTGTAATTCTTTCAATTGTTTGCCCTACAAAACTATTGTTACCAAAAATAATAATTAAGATAAAACCAATTACGGTAGGCGGCAAAACAAGTGGCAAGAAAAAAATAGTTTCAAGGATTGCTTTTCCTTTAACTTTTTTTGTCGTTAACCAGTATGCTGCAAATATGCTCAGTATAAAAGTAATCAAAGTTGCAACAGTTGCCACTATTAATGATAGTTGGACTGGAAACCAAAAACCTTCCATTATTCTTTCGCCTTATTTTCTGTTTCGAAACCATAACTTTCAAACAGCTTCATACTTGTTTCATTTTGTGCATATTCATAAAACAGATCTACTGCGGCACTTTCTTCTTTACTTTGATTATGACCTGGTTGAATTGATGCAATAAAATATTCAATAGGTGAATGATAACTAGGATCTATTGTTTCAAGCACATGAATGTTTTCTAATCTATTTAAATCACTTTCATAAACCATACCTGCACTTACAACACCGTCTGTCACATAAGTTACAACTTGTTGTACATCTTTTGTTAAAACTAATCTGCCTTGTAACGCTTCCCAGACATCCATTTTTTCAAGCGCTTGCTTAGCGTAAGAACCTACAGGTACAGCATCTGGGGTTCCAATAGCCATTTTTTTATCAGATTCGTAAAAATCTTCAAACGAATTAAATCCTGACTCACTCGATGAAACCATGACTAAATTATTTGTAAAAATAATCGATCCTTGATCTACTTTATCAGCCGCTTCTAATTCTTCATAATCTGTTTTGGATGCTGAAAAAAACAAATCAACTGGCGCACCTTGTTCAATTTGTTTACGCAAGGTTCCTGATCCACCAAAATTATAAGTTATTTTTATTTCAGGGTGATCTGCTTCAAACGTTTCTTTTAACTCTAATAAACTCTCTGTCATACTTGCAGCAGCTGAAACGCTAAGCTCAATATTTTGGTCGCTGTTATCAGTGGATTGACTACAGCCTGTAATAATAAGTAAGCACAATATACTTATAAATGTGACATATCTCATTACTCTTCATCCTTTGCGTTTTTTAAATCTTTATTTATTTCTACTACTGTATGTCCAAGTTCAGGTAAAATAAGTTTTTCCATGGCAAGCTTTACGGCACCTGACGAACCTGGCATTGCAAAAACAATCCGGTGATTTGCTACCCCACCTATTGCGCGTGACATCATACTCGAACTTCCAATATCGTATTCATAGCTTAAGTAACGAAATAGTTCACCAAATCCTGGTAACTCTTTATCTAATAATGGTTGGACCGATTCAATTGTTACATCACGGTAAGAGATACCTGTACCGCCATTTACAATAACTGCTTGGATTGTTTCATTGTTTATTGCTTTTTCTACTGTACCTGCAATTGTTTCTTTGTCATCTGGAATAATTTCATACATGTTTACTTGATGATTTTTACTCTCAAGTAATTCATGTATTAATTTACCACTTTTGTCTGTTTCTTTATTACGCGTGTCACTAACTGTTATTACCGCACACGTTACTTTGACCGATCTTCCTTTGTCATGATGTTTGTGGTGTTTCGACATTTCTTCCCTCCTCAATTATCATTTTTTATCCATTTTTGAAATTCCACGCGGTCGTTTATGTTTACGAAATACTTCTCATTATCCATTGGAACATACTTAACTTTGCTTGTTTTTAACAATTGATGAACTGCTCGTTTTCCCTTATCTAATTGATTTTTAATTGCTTCTTTCATCGAATAATTATAAATAGAGATAAGTGGTTCTACTTTACCTGAAATCGTAGGAACAATTGCATCAACTTCTAAATCTATGTACTTTATAAGTTCTTGAATTACTTGAGGTTCCATAAATGGTACATCGATAGGAATCACAACGTACCAACTAGCTTCAACTGTTTCCATTGCTGTATATATACCAGCAAGTGGACCTTGACCTGCATATTTTTTATGATCTATTACAAGCGTAATATTTTCACCCTCTTGTTTAAATAAATCCTCTAACTTAGGATTCGTCACAAGGAGAATAGAAGACACAAAAGGTTCTAAAGCTAGGATAGAGTAATGAAAAAATGGCAAGCCATCTTTTTCTACAAAAGCTTTTGGAGAACCAAACCTGCGAGATTCTCCTCCTGCAAGGATGACTCCTTGTAATTTTAATGTCATATTTATTACTCCTTTTCGCTCCGACTGAATATTCACATTATTCAAAATT
>JARIBO010000070.1 GCA_029257405.1 Caryophanales bacterium | reverse complement strand
AAAAACTTCTCAAAATTATGATGTTGTAAAGTTTATAAAGATTAAGTATCTGAGTATTAATAATGCAATTAACAAATAAAATTTTTGAAAGGAGAGATTAAAGATGAAAAAAATGATTAGTTTTATTTTACTTGCATCTTTCTTATTACTTGCTGCTTGTGGAGATGACTCAACAGGAACTAAAGAAGAAATAATATTTGCTGATCCAGGATGGGAAAGTGTTCGCGTACACAATAGTATTGCTCAAATCATTATTGAAGAGGGCTATGACTATAAAACTGACGTAACTACAGGTTCAACTCCTGCTACTTTTCAAGGACTAAGAGAAGGGGATATTGATGTCATTACTGAAGTTTGGAAAGATAATTATATCGATACTTATGAAGAAGCTATAGAATCTGGAGAGATTATTGAAGCCTCTATTAATTTTGATGATAATACACAGGGGTGGTATGTCCCGAGATATGTCATCGAAGGTGATAAGGAACGAGATATTGAACCTCTTGCTCCAGATTTAAAAACAGTAGAAGATTTAAAGAAATATAAAGATATTTTTGAAGATCCTGAAGATCCTGGAAAGGGACGTTTAATTAGTGCACCTAGTGGTTGGGAAATTGAACCTGCACTTTTTGAGAAGTATGAGTCATATAATTTAGATGAAATGTATAATTACTTTTTACCAGGATCAGATACAGCAATTGTTGCTTCACTAGCAGATTTTTATAATAAAGGAGAGGGTTGGGTAGGTTATTATTGGTCACCAACTGCGGTTATTGCAAAATATGACTTAGTTTTATTAGAAGAAGCTCCTTTTGATCAAGCACAGTGGGAAAAAGATAAAACAACTGAATTTCCACCGAGCGAGGTAACGCTTGCGATAAACAGTGATTTGCCTGATACAGCTCCAGAAGTTGTGAAATTCTTAGAAAACTATAATACCACTAGCGAATTAACCGAGGAAGCTTTGTTATATATGGAAGAAAACGATATAGATAGTGATGAAACTGCTAAATGGTGGATGAAAGAACATGAAGAAATTTGGACTGAATGGCTACCTGATGATATAGCAGAAAAGGTAAAAGAATCACTTTAAAACAACTAGGTAGTTAACATTTGTTAACTACCTTATTTAATTAAAAGAGATGTTTCAAATTTTGACTCAATTGTTCACTCGTGGTTTCTACTTAGTTAACTTTTATTGAGTTTTTTGCTTTAATTGGCGTAACTATGGGATTGTTTACACTAAAACAATTTTCCAAGGAGGAAATAAAATGAATAAGAGAAAAATGATATATATAATTATTACTATCACCCTAATTATATCCTTCGTTACTGTTTATTACTTATTAAATGGGAATCCTTATTCGAAATTAAAAGCAAAAGGAACATTAGAAACATATTTAGCAGAGACCTATCCAGATGAAACATTTAATATTAGTAAAGGCCGCTATGACCCAGAGTTTTCAGATTATTTATTCGATGTTATAAAAGAAGATGATCCAACACAAAAAAAATATCGTTTTGAAGTTCCGACTATATTGAGTGAATACGAATTGGTTGATGGCATTTTTAATGCAAATTTAGATGAATCACTAGGTGATAAATTTGAACGAGAAGCTATCATAGAAATAAAACAACTATTAAAAAATACCATTCCGGAAATTAGAGAGTTGGAAGTATATATATATGTATTGCGAGGTAAATATGATAACAATCAAACATGGGATAAAAATTTACAAATGGATAAACCAATGGACGTTCAAATGATTATTGATGGAACTGACTTATCAAAACAAGAAGTCTTAGAAGTAGCCAAAACAATTCAAAATAAATTTAATATGGAAGCTTATGATTATGACAGTGTTGCTGTTAATGTGTATGTTCCTTTTAAAAATGAATGGTTGGATGAATGGATAGTAAAGTACATGATTGAATTTAATCAATCAGATAAAATAAATGAAGATGATATTGAAGAACATAATATGGAATTTTTAGGAGAATGATTTTAGGCATATTATTTTTATTAACACGGTCTTGGTATGATATGGATTCTCTTAAATATTTATCGAGCGAAGAAACTGTAGTGATTGCCTGATGATATAGTAGAAAAGTAAAAGAATCACTTTAATAAATAGAGTAGTTAAAATTAGTTAACTACTCTATTTATTAAATATTACACTGTGCTAATTTTTTATTCAATCGAACTTTAAAAAATTAACATAGTAATTATTCTTTTAAATTAATGATTTTTGTGTTCGTGTTGTAAAAATAACTCCAATGATAACCCCAAGCGTTCCTATCATTTTGAAAATTGTGATTGTTTCGCCCATCCATATGTAGGCTACAAACATTGTAATAACTGGAATAAAATTCATTAAAACTGAGGCGCGTGATGCTGAGAGTAAATCCACAGCGTGATTATAAAAAATGAGCGCAATTGAAGATGGAAAGATACCTAAATATATGAGTCCTGCAATCTGATAAGCTTCAAATGAAGGAATTCCTAACACAAACCACTCCAAAGCGACAAAAGGTATTAAGATAATAGAGGATATACAAGTCATCGCAAAAATAACGCCTATAGGTGGAAATAGATGCATATATTTTTTAACCATAATTGAATAAATAGCCCAGGATAGGATGGCACCAATCATGATCAGATCACCCATATTCCACTCAATAAAAGTAAATTGAAAAATATTTCGGTTCATCACTACAATAAGCGCGCCAAACAATGATAAGATGACTCCAGCCCATTGTATTTTGTTTAATCTTTCTTTTAAGAGAAAGAAACTTAAAACTGCCGTAACTGCTGGTACCATTGCTTCAAGAACGGAGACATTCGTTGCACTTGTAAATTGTAAAGATACATAAATAAATGTATTAAATAATAGAATTCCAGTAACACCCATCTTCATAAATGCTTTTTTGTGTATTAAAAAAGCAGATCGGTTGTTCCACGCACTCCGAAATCCAAAGGGAAATAATACGATTAAAGCAATTAATAACCTGAAAAAAGTAATCGTCAGTGGGGGTAACTCATTAATTCCTTTCCCAACAAGAATGTTTCCCGAATAAAAGATAACCACAAAAATCATTAAAATATAGGGATATATCTAGATCATCTCCATTCAACTTTATCATCCCAAATTCTGTTGGCATAGATAATTCAAATTGGATAATTATCAACTATTTTGCTACCATAAGCTGCTATTTTAGAACAAAGCTTATCCGATAATATCATCTGTTACTTGAATAATCTTCAAAAAAATGGTTCTTCTTCATTTGATAATTCAACAAAAAAAGGATTAATTACTGAAAACAAAGGAACTAATCCTAAAAGTAAGAATAAGGTCACATAAGAAGGACCAAAGAAAAGGTTTCCTAACATAATTAAGGTGAATATTATAGATGGAAAGATTGCACTTCTATTTCTCATGCGTGACGTTGGATATTGTTTTTCACCACAATAAGGACAAATCATTCCATCAGTAATCACAAAGGACTTTTTAAAAGTTTCCTTCCAACTCCATGTATTATAGCAATTTTGGCAAGTTGGCATTTTAATCCCTCCTTAGATATCTTCTTATCATAAAAGAAATTACCATAGATACATTTATTAATATTTTTGTTATAAAGCTTTTGGCATCTTTATAATTAAAAAAAGTTATTTCGCAATTGTACCCGATTCTACCATTCATTTTTATGGTTGTGGATTTTCTTTTAAATATTGTATTAATTCATCGTAATTATAAGTTTTATAATTCAAGCCATCTTTATCAAACAATATATAGGCTGGTGATTGTTCTAAATCTAATTCAGGATACATTTCGTTAAAATCATCAAAAGATGACCTATTATTAATACCGTAAATAT
>JARIBO010000066.1 GCA_029257405.1 Caryophanales bacterium | reverse complement strand
GTGAGGGTGAGCTTGTTGCACGCTGGATTATTGATAAAGTTGGTTCTAAAAAACCGGTTAAACGCTTATGGATTTCTTCAGTAACAGATAAAGCAATTCGGGACGGATTTAGCAAATTAAAACCAGGTAAACAATATGAGAACCTTTATGCAGCAGCTGTTGCCCGTTCAGAAGCAGACTGGTATGTCGGACTCAACGCGACGCGTGCACTGACGACTAAATTCAATGCGCAACTTTCAAGTGGTCGCGTGCAAACACCAACGCTTGGTATTATTGCGCATCGTGAAGAGCAAATAAAAACATTCAAGCCACGTAAATATAATGTAATTAAAGCTTCAATTAGTACGGGATTATCATTTACTTATCGTGATCAATTAAATAATGACCGGATTTTTAATCCGAGTGAAGCAGAAAAAATATTAAAGGCAGTTAATAAAAAAGACCTCAAAATTAAATCGATTACTAAACGCAGGCGCGAGTCACATGCGCCACAGTTGTATGATTTAACAGAACTTCAACAAGATGCAAACCGCTTATTTAATTTTTCAGGTAAACAAACGTTAAATCTTATGCAAGCATTGTATGAACGTCATAAAGTACTAACTTACCCACGCACAGATTCACGTGTCATCACAACTGATATCGTCCCAACACTTAAAGAACGAGTAGACGCCGCGTCAGTAGATGAGTATGGTGCTTTAAGTAAAGGAATAAATTTAAAAAATATTAAACTACCACGTTCGGTCGTAAATGATCAAGGGGTAACGGATCACCATGCGATTATTCCAACTGAACAACCCGTTTACTTAGCAGACATGTCACCAGAAGAAAGGCGAATATATGACTTAGTTGTTAAACGTTTTTTTGCAGTATTAAGTCCAGTACATGTATATGATGAAACGACTATTATTGCATCATCAGGTGAATACGCATTTCATTTAAAAGAAAATGTAATTCAAGACCTAGGTTGGAAAGTTGTTTACGGGGAAAAAATTAATCAAGTGAATCCAGTTATCTCGACATTAAAAGAAGGAGCACACTTAACTAATGTTTCTTATACAACTAGTGAAGGAGAAACAACACCTCCAGCACGCTTTACTGAAGGGACATTACTTAAAGCGATGGAAAATCCAACTCGGTTTATGGAAGACTCAACCAAAGAGTTAGAAAAAACAATTCAACAAGCAGGTGGACTAGGTACTGTTGCAACAAGAGCTGATGTAATAGATAAGCTTTATAATACACAATATATGGAAAGGCGTGGAAGGTCTCTTCACTTAACTAAAAAAGGTGAACAGATTTTAGAACTCGCTCCAGAAGCTTTACGGTCGCCAACTTTAACAGCTGAATGGGAAAATAAGCTTAAGCAAATTGAAGCAGGTAAATTAGATAAAACTGTATTTATTAAAGAAATAAAAACATACACAAAAGACATCGTAGAACATATTAAAAAAATGGAAGAAACCTATAAGCATGATAATCTTACAGGTACACGTTGTCCTAAATGTGATAAGTTTATGTTAGAAATTGAAAACAGAAATGGTAAGATGTTAAGGTGTCAAGACCGTTCTTGTAATCATAAACGCAATGTATATAAAAATACAAATGCGCGCTGTCCAAATTGTAAAAAACGCTTAAAACTTTACGGCGAAGGTGAAAGTGAGATGTTTACTTGTTCGTGTGGACATCGAGAAAAAATGGCAACTTTTCAGAAACGAAGAAAAAAACATCAAAAATCACGTGTATCTAAACAAGATATTAATAAATACTTAAAAAAAGACGATGAAGAATTTACAAATAACCCATTTGCAGAAGCGTTAAAAAAATTAAAAGACAAAGAATAGACATTTATTAACAAAAAAGTAGAAAGAGTCCGTGCAAAAGTTCTTAAAAAGTTGTATAATACTAACTAGAAATACTTAACAGAAAATAAGGCTTATTATAAAAGCTTAGATATAAGTGTTTTTAAGCTGTAAAGGAGGAATATTGTATGGCTTTCGTTATTTTAGACCCATGTCAGAATGAAAAATCTGGTGAGTGTGTAAGCGTGTGTCCAGTAGATTGTATCGAAGAGGGACCAGACCAGTTTTATATAGATCCAGACATTTGTATCGACTGCGGTGCTTGTGTAGCAGTGTGCCCTGTAGACGCAATTGTTGAAGAGTACGACTTAACACCAGATCAAGAAATATTTTTAGAAAAAGCTGAAGAATTTTTCGGTAATTAATATACATGCCTTCTAACTAATTATAATTAGTAGAAGGCATTTTTATATTCTTTCAAAAGGAGGGTAGAGATGACTCATGTAATTGATATGAAAAATGTATCTTGGAAAAGAGATGGAAAAGAAATTCTATCAAATATTAATTGGCAAATAAAAGAAGGTGAGCACTGGGCAATTCTTGGATTAAATGGGGCAGGTAAAACATCGCTTTTAAATATGGTTAATGGTTATTCATGGCCAACAACAGGTGAGGTAAGTGTACTAGGGAAGAAGTTTGGTGAAACAGATATATATCAAATGCGAACTAATATAGGTTGGGTCAGTTCATCATTAGAACAACGAATGAATGGACGTTACTTAGCTGAAGATATTGTTGTGAGTGGTGTTAAAAAGACTTTTGGATTTTTATACGAAGAACCAGAAGAAGCGGTATATGAAGAAGCAAGAGAAATTATGGAACAATTAAACTGCGAACATACATATGGTAAAAGATATGAAATGTGTTCGCATGGTGAAAAACAAAAAATCCTTATTGCTAGAGGGTTAATGGCAAATCCAAAGTTGCTTATTTTAGATGAACCTACAACAGGTTTAGATTTTATTGCAAGAGAAGATTTATTAGAAGCATTAAACGACATGTCTAAAGCAGCCAATATGCCAACAATTATTTATGTTACACATCATACAGAAGAAATTATTCCGTTATTTTCACATACCTTATTGCTAAGTGAGGGCACGGTATATGATTCAGGGTTTAATAAAGATGTGTTAACGAATGAAAATTTAAGTGGTTTGTTTAATAAAAACGTACAATTAGACTGGCACGCAAGCAGGCCATGGATGCGTTTAAGTTAAGTTTGAGTTGACTCGGTAAGTTATTTATGGTTGAATGAAAGTTAATTGAATATTACATTCAAACACTAGGGGAGCAAATTTTGCTGAGAATATATACTATGACCCTTTGAACCTGATCTAGTTTGTACTAGCGTAGGGAAGTGTCGATTGATTAATCGTAAAATACTAATCATATCTTTTCGACTATTTCCTATTATCAGGGAATGGTCTTTTTTACTTTGGCAAACTCCTAGAAAATAAAAAGGGAGAGATAAAACATGCAAGAAAAATTTACTGATCAAATATTTAAACGAATTGAACCTTTATGGAATGCTTATTTAGAGCATCCTTTTGTAAAAGGTATTGGAGAAGGCAATCTTGATGAAGCAAAGTTCAAACATTATTTAAAACAAGATTATATTTATTTAATTGAATATTCACGTATTTTTGCGATAGGCGCGTCAAAATCTAAAGATTTAAAAAGTATGACAATGTTTGCTGATTTACTTCACGGTACGATGAATTATGAGATGGATTTGCACCGCGAATATGCAGCACAGTTTGGCATTTCAAATGAAGAGCTAGAAGCAACAGAACCGTCAGCAACAATGACTGCTTATACAAGTTATATGTTAAATAAAGCGCAGCTTGGTGGTGTAGAAAATGCGACGGCTGCTGTATTAGCATGTGCTTGGAGCTATAATTATATTGGTGAAAGGCTAGCTAAGTGGCCAGGCGCTCTTGAACATGAATTGTATGGTAACTGGGTGAAAATGTATTCATCTGTTGGATTTACTAAGATTGCAAATGATTGTAAAGATTTACTTAATGAACTCGCAAAAGATAAGCCAGAAGATGAATTAAAAGAGCTTGAAGAAATAGTTGTTCAAACCAGTAATTTTGAATATATGTTTTGGGAAATGGCCGAACAACAATCAATGTGGCCAGTTAAAGTATTGGTTTAAGATATTTATATAAATAAACGAAAAAAAGCTTCTATAATAAGAAGCTTTTTTTGTTTAAAAGAATAACAGACCGATTGCAATCGGAAAGAAACTATAGATTAAAATGATAATACAAAAGCCCATAATATCTCTTACTTTTAGTCCAGCAATCGCAAGTAAAGGCAGTGCCCAAAAAGGTTGAATCATATTTGTCCAAGCATCTCCCCATGCAACGGCAACTGCTGTTTTCGCAGTATCAACACCGATTGCTAAACCTGCTTCAGTCATTATTGGACCTTGCACAGCCCACTGACCTCCGCCAGAAGGAACAAAGAAGTTAACAATTCCAGCACTTAAAAATGTAAATAAAGGAAATGTAAATTCATTTGAAATGCTAACAAACCAAAGTGACATACTTTGTGATAAGCCTGAAGCAACCATCATTCCCATAATTCCCGCATAAAAAGGAAATTGAATAATAATGCCACCAATATTTTTAACCGCTTGATTAACGCTATGTAAGAATTTCTTAGGTGTACCATGTAACAAGATACCTAAAAATAACATGATAAAGTTAACAATATTAATATTTAAATCAAAACCATTATTTTTAAAGTGATAAATAATAAACCCAAATCCTAAAATACTAATCAAAATAGAGATAATACGGCTGTTCTCTAATTTGTCAGAGGGCGTAATAATAGGTTCATCAATTAACTCTTCTTGTTCAACGACACTGTTTTCCCATGTAATCGGATCTTGAACTTCTAAACCTTCACGTGATTTTAATAAGAGTCGATTTAAAAATGGCAAAGTAAAGAGTAAAAATAAGATAATAAAAATATTTGAATTACTAAATAAAGTATCAGTAACAGAAATTAACCCTATTTCTTCTTCTAAAAAATGTCCTGGCGTGGCGATAAGCAGTGGAATTGAAGCAGAAAGTCCTCCATGCCACAAAAGAAATCCACTATAACCACTTGCTACGAGTAACCGGTAATCGACAGAAGGTACGCGTTTAGCAATTTGAATTGCTAGTAAAGCACCGATTACTAAACCAAATCCATAATTAATCATTGAAGCTAACGAAGCTATAAAAGTAATTAACATAATAGCTTGTGGTGGTGTTTTTGCTAAACTACTTAATTTCACTAAAGCAATTTTTACAATAGGTGTATTAGCAAGTACGTATCCTGTGACAACAATCAATGCCATTTGAGTGGTGAATGCCAGTAAATCCCAAAAGCCAGACCCCCAAAATTCAATCATTTCAATAGGAGAGCTATCAGTAAAAGAAACTCCCATAATAAAAACAATGATTGTTAAAATAACTGCGAATAAAAAAGCATCTGGTAAATATTTTTGTACAATACGATCAAAAAAGTTTGTCAAAACCCGCATTCCTTTATCCTCCTTAAAATAATAAAACAGTAAATAGATTTTGTTATTATAACACATTTTAAAAAAATCAAAAAAGTAATTAAATTTTAAATATCACTATTTACATGATGATAAATGCTTAGGAAGGGGTAAAGAAAGAAAAAAAGAGCTTTCATTTGTTATTTATCTGAATGCATGCTATTATATAAAGGCTCGGTTGAAAGAGCGTTAACTTTATTTTCTTCAACAGCAAAAGTTTAATTGCATAATAATTGCAATTTGAAATCAAATAAGCTATAATAGAGATTGTCGCTAAAATAAATGATTAAATTTATTTAAAAGAGATACTATCCTTCATTCCACAGTAGCTCAGTGGTAGAGCAATCGGCTGTTAACCGATCGGTCGTAGGTTCGAATCCTACCTGTGGAGCCAATTTGGAGAGCTGTCCGAGCTGGTTGAAGGAGCATGATTGGAAATCATGTAGGCCGTATTACGGTCTCAAGGGTTCAAATCCCTTGCTCTCCGTTCTTGAAAAGATATAGAATTTATGCCATTATTACATAAATGGCCCGTTGGTCAAGCGGTTAAGACACCACCCTTTCACGGTGGTATCACGGGTTCGAATCCCGTACGGGTCACCAATAATTTAATAAACCAGATATTTTATGGAGGATTAGCTCAGCTGGGAGAGCACCTGCCTTACAAGCAGGGGGTCGGCGGTTCGAGCCCGTCATCCTCCACCATTACACCGCGGGGTGGAGCAGTCTGGCAGCTCGTTGGGCTCATAACCCAAAGGTCGCAAGTTCAAATCTTGCCCCCGCAACCAATTTTTTATTCTATGTATTAAATTGTTTGCAAAATATAGAATTTAAAGTATTATTAAATATATATGGTCCGGTAGTTCAGTTGGTTAGAATGCCAGCCTGTCACGCTGGAGGTCGCGGGTTCGAGTCCCGTCCGGATCGTAATTGTATAGGGCTCAATAGCTCAGTCGGTAGAGCAAAGGACTGAAAATCCTTGTGTCGGCGGTTCGATTCCGTCTTGAGCCACTTTATAAAGCAATTAAATATAAAAACATGGTGGAGTAGCGAAGTGGCTAAACGCGGCGGACTGTAAATCCGCTCCCAACGGGTTCGGCAGTTCGAATCTGCCCTCCACCACTCTTATTAAATAGGGGTATAGTTCAATGGTAGAATACCGGTCTCCAAAACCGTCGATGAGGGTTCGAATCCTTCTACCCCTGTCAAGTAACCTTGAATTTATATTTGCACTTAGTTTAAATGGCGATCGTGGCGAAGCGGTTAACGCACCGGATTGTGGCTCCGGCACTCGAGGGTTCAAATCCCTTCGGTCGCCCCATTTATTATATTGGGCTATAGCCAAGCGGTAAGGCAACGGGTTTTGGTCCCGTCATCCAAGGTTCGAATCCTTGTAGCCCAGCTTATTATGCGGAAGTAGTTCAGCGGTAGAATATCACCTTGCCAAGGTGGAGGTCGCGGGTTCGAATCCCGTCTTCCGCTTTTTAATTTATTTAATGGCGATTAAGTCAAGTTTTTTAATAATTGGTGGCAAAGCCAATTTCTTTATAATTGGCGGCATAGCCAAGTGGTAAGGCAGAGGTCTGCAAAACCTTTACCACCGGTTCAAATCCGGTTGCCGCCTCCATATTCTTTTCACCAAGCAAATGCTGGTGGTTTTTTTATCTTTAAAATTAATATACTAGCCAGTGTGGTGGAATTGGCAGACACGCGGGATTCAAAATCCCGTTCCTTAGGGAGTGCCGGTTCGATCCCGGCCACTGGTATACTTAGAATTAATTAAAACGTTTGATGTAAATAAAATTAGTCTCGTAATCCTAGATATTATAGGAATTACGAGGCTTTTTATGTTTAAAGAATAATAAAAAAAGTGAAATAAAATTTAATTATATATATTAACTAAATTCTGACTATGATAAATAATTTGTAGTATAATATTTGAATAGAATAAAAATCAGTAATTTCAAAATTAAATAAATTAATTGATGAAAGAGGAGAGCCACAATGAAAAGATTGTTTACATTAGTCGCACTTTTAATGTTTGTAGTGAGTGGTTGCGCTAATAATACAAATATGATTTCTGTTAGTGAATTAACTGAAAGAGAAAATGCAATATTGTCGACTACTTCAGATAAGTCGTTTGTATTTGATTTCCAAGTTGATAGTGAGTATACAGAAGTAACAGTCTGGATTGAAAAGTATGAATCAGGAAAATTAATTGATAAAGAAGTAAGTTCTTTAACAACAGATGTAAAGAATCGTAATGGTTCTATTATTTTCACAAATGCTTATCTAATTGACGGGGAAAAGAATCGAACATTCAATCTTGGTATTAGTAACAACGGGGGTGTAAGTTCTGTAAATAATTTGGAACTGACTTCTAATGCCTCGGCAAATATGGCTAGCACCTGGAGTACTCTAGAAGGAAAAGTCGATCTGGCTGAAAGTGAGCAGTTGTTAGCAGGTATTGGATATTCAAGTGATGAAATTATGAGTAGTCTTTCTTCTGATATTTATGAAGATTTTGAAGGTCAGATGAATGAATTAGAAAAATATGATGTTCTTTATCTTCTAAAAGTTAAATTTAATAAGTAATAATAATAAAAACTCCAATGATTAACAATAAAATAAGATAATCGTAATCGGATGCTGTTTAGGAACAAGAAAAGATAGAAGAGGAGTTTAATTTATGTGGATAATATTAGGGAGTATTGCCATAGTCGCTACTTTTATAAACCTTTATATGTATAGAATAGGTAAAGATTATAAACTAGGAATGGCGATGGGATTATCATTTACAGCATTAACAATTATGGCAGAATATAATATGGTGTCCGATTGGGTAAAATTGGAGGATTGGTCTGCTTTATCCGATGTAGTTCCCACAAAGGAAACAGTATTATGGATTTTGATGACAATATTGATTTTATTAAATATAACTCCTATACTTTTAGAGTTGAAAAAAATAAAAAAATGATTGATGTATAGAAAATGCGACTTTATGATTATTCATAAAGTCGCATTTTATTTATTTATTCATTTTTGTTTTTAGAGTTCTTATTTGAAAGTAGCGTTTTTCTTTCGGCCATTAACTCCCTGGATAAAGAAACCATCATGAGAATAATAATAACTGAAAAGGGCAGTGCTGCGATAATAAGTATGTTTTCTAAAGCATCTAATCCACCGCTGTATAGTAAAATAAGCGCGACAGCTGACTGTGCAATTCCCCACGTAATCTTAATTTGGAATGGCGGAGTCAGTGATCCGTTCATTGTTTGCATACCAAGAACAAAAGTTGCCGAGTCTGCAGATGTAATAAAGAACGAAAGAATTAAAGCTAAAGCAATTACTGATAAGGCAGCTCCTAAAGGAAATTGGCTAAAGACGCCAAAGAGTACTTCTTCTGTTTCAAGTACACTCAAGTCAACAGCGCCTGACTTTTGAATTTCAATTGCTGAAGAACCAAAGACAGTGAACCAAATGAACCCAATAAATGAAGGAACCAATGTAACACCGATTAAGAATTCACGAATGGTTCGTCCTTTTGAAATACGTGCAATGAAAAGTCCGACAAAAGGAGACCAGGCAATCCACCAAGCCCAGTAGAAAGTTGTCCAACTATTGATCCATGCTCGACCAGCATCATCAAAAGGCGCACTTCTAAAGCTCATTTCTGCAATGTCAGTTATATATTTACCGAGTGAGTCTGTAAATAAGTCTAACATAAGAATCGAAGGTCCGAGTATAAATGCGAGAGCTAATAAAACAACTGCTAGTACTAGGTTTGTATTACTTAAGTATTTAATCCCTTTACCAAGTCCTGACCAAGCTGAAGCTATAAATAAAACAGTAACGATAATGACGATAATTAATTGGACAGAAAATGTGATAGGAATATCAAATAAATAAGAAAGTCCACCGTTAATTTGTTTTGCTCCAAAACCTAATGTTGTAGCAACACCGATGATCGTAGCCATAACAGCTAAAATATCGATAAGATTCCCAGGGATACCATCCATCCATTTACCAAATAGCGGTCTTAATGTAGATGAAATCAGTCCTGGATAACCTTTTCTGAATTGGAAATAGGCTAGAGTAAGTGCAACGACTGCATATATTGCCCATGCATGAATCCCCCAGTGGAAAAACGAAAATGTGAGGGCTTCTTTATATGCAGCAGCTGTTTCACCATCAGCAAGTGGAGGATCTATGTAATGTGATAATGGTTCTGCAGCACCCCAAAAGACGAGCCCAATACCCATTCCAGCACTAAATAACATTGCAAACCATGTTGGAAGAGAAAACTGTGGACGATCATCAGGTTTACCTAAACGAATTGAACCAACAGAATTAAAAATAAAGAAAGCACAGAACAAAACAATTGCGACAACTACAATTAAGTAATACCAACTAAAATAGTTTGTAATAAAAATTTGTAATTGCTGAGTGACACTTTCAAATGTTTCAGCAGCAAAAGTCCCGAATAAAACTAATAATAAAGTAATTGAAACTGAAACCCAAAATACACTTGTAATTTTTTTCATAATTTAATCCCTTCTAATTTATAAATGTTAAATACTATTGCTTTGTATTCTAAAATAAATGACTAATAAAAGACTATAAACATAAAGTGTGAAGGTATTCTATTAAAAAGTCAATAGTTTAAATAAAAACAGAAACTTCAGTAAACAAATTAAATGATAGAATCAAAAAAGACATTGCTAAATAAAATTTTATTTAACAATGCCTTTCGCAGTTTATCTAACAATTAATACATCACAAGTTGCATGGCGTACTACATTTTCAGATACGCTTCCAATTAGAAAACGTTCAACAGCATTGACTCCTGTTGCTCCCATCACAATTAAATCTACATTTTCTTGGGGAACAAGTTCTTTTGTAAGAACTAATTTAGGTAACCCTCTTTTTAAAATAATTTTAATATCAGTAACATTGGCTTCATGCGCTTTTTTTTCATAAGTAGCTAATATTTCTTTACCTCTTACTTCTGCAACATTAATAATTTCATTATCATACTCAGCTATGGGTGCTAGGACCCTTGTGTCTACGATATGAGTTAAAATAAGTGTTGCATCATTTCTCTTTGCGATATCTAGTGCTTTGTTGAATGCTTTATCAGCGCCTTTTGAACCATCAAGAGCTAATAAAATGTTTTTGTAGTTTGAATTAATTTTGAACTCCTCCTTATAAGGATGGTCTCTATAGTATCTACTTTACTTTAAAAAACGAAAAAGTAAACGTTTATTCGTTTTAATTTACATATTTTAACTCGAATGATCTCGCGTAATTGCTTATTATGTGATTTTGAAGATTGAATCGCTATAATAGACATAGTTCAAAATTAGGTGGGTGTTTTAATTGTTTGTATATAGATTAATTATTTTTACTATTGGTATTTTAATATTTAGTTTTGGAATTAGCTTAGCAATAAAAATGGACTATTTAGGACTTCATCCATGGGATGTTTTAAATGTTGGTTTATTTGATATTGTTGGTTTAAGTATTGGATCTTGGAGTATTTTAATTGGTATTATTTTAGTTATGATTGCAGCTGTCCTTGATCATACATATATTAAGTTAGGTACATTTTTAAATTTATTTTTAATTGGTATTTTAGTCGATTTTTATTTATGGACAGATTTACTGCCTGAACCTTCAGCACTTCCTTTAGATATACTCATCATGATTTTAGGAATTGTATTAATGGGTATTGGAGGTGGCATATATAATGCTGCCGGACTTGGGGCAGGACCACGTGATGGTTTTATGCTTTCTATTTCAGATAAGACGGGTTACTCGATTGGTCGTGTGAGGATAGCTACAGAACTTATTATTCTTGTAATCGGCTTGTTTATTGGTGGGCCGGTTTTTATCTTCACATTTATTTTTACATTTGTTCAAAGTCCGATTTTTGAATTTTCATATTTAAGGCTTACGCGCGTTGTTGAGCGCCGACAAGCAAATACTTAACTTAATTGAATGAGTTGGTCAACAGAGTACGGTTCGATTGGAATATCAGTAGATTCATTTAAAATGATTTGGCTAAGTAATTTTGCAATATAAGGTCCAGTTGTTAATCCAGAAGCACCAAGTCCGTTGGCAAGGAAAATATTTGAATGTTTTGGTAAAGGACCAAAAACAGGCAAGCGATTAAACGTATTTGGCCTAAAACCCGTTTTAACTTTACTTATTTCTGCATCAAGTAAAAGTGGTGCAAATTCATTTAATTTATTTAAAATATTAAAAACCCCATGCGCGGTTATTGACGTATCCATTACTTTGATAGGTTCACGTGTTGGCCCAATGACTAATTTTTGATTTGGAAATCCGAGTATATATTGGCTATCAGGTGTCATAATAATGGGGAGTTGACTCGTATTAATATTTTCTTTTTTAAGATGAATCACTTGTCCCTTTTGAAAATCAGTTCTTAAGTTTATCTGTAGCTGAGAAAAAAAGTCCTTCATCCAAGCGCCATTCGTAACGATGAGAGAGTCATAGCTAAGTGGATTTTTATTTATTTCTAAAACAGGTTTTTCAGTAAATGATTGATGTAAAGTTGCTTGACCACGAATTAATTTTGCGCCATTTTTTATTGCTGCATTTAACAGTGATTTTTTTAGTTTATTTCCATCTATTTGTGCAGCGCCTTCTATAAATAAAGAATAATACTTATAATCTGCAAATGAACACAGCTTCGTCGTTTCTTCTATGTCTAGTTCTTGTAAATCGCCTATCTCAGGCGCTTTTTTTCGTAAATGTGTGAGTTTATCTTTAAGTAAGTGAATCTCTTCATGTGCAGCGTTAAGTGAGAGTGCACCAACTTTTGAATATCCGTGATCTAATTCATTATCACTTTCAAGTGATTGAATAAGTGAAGGATAATATTTAGCCCCGTTTTCAGCAAGTTGATACCATAACTTATTTTTTCTTTTTGTTGTCCAAGGACAAATTATACCAGCTCCAGCTGTTGTTGCTGCACCTTCAAAATTGGCTTCAATAATACTTATATTTAAATTCTTTTTAGATAATTCATACGCGAGAGAAGCTCCTAAAATACCCGCACCAACAATGACAATTTTTTTCATAATAAACATCCTTTTTTTCTAATCATTTCACTTACTATAATGAATAGCTACCCTATTTGTAAATAAAAAAACTTAAAGTCTAATTAAATTAACATCTAAATCTAAATATGCTAAACTAGATAAAGATATAATATTGAATATATGAGCTTGTAAGGAGCGTATGAATGGATAAAAAAATGATTTTCGGTCATAAAAACCCAGATACAGATTCAATTTGTTCGGCACTTGTTTATGCAGACTTAAAAACTCAATTGGGTGATAACGTTAAACCAGTAAGATTAGGTGAATTAAATAAAGAAACAGAATATGTACTAGATTATTTAGACGTAAAAGCACCAGAATTAATTACTAAAGTACCAGAAGATGTTAAAGGTGTTATTTTAGTAGACCATAATGAATTTCAACAATCAGTAGATAATATTCGCGATGTTAAAATATTAGAAGTGATCGATCACCATAGAATATCAAATTTCGAAACAAATGATCCGTTATATTTTAGAGTTGAACCAGTAGGGTGTACGTCAACTATTCTTTATAAAATGTATCAAGAAAATGATAAAGAAATTTCAAAAACAATTGCAACGCTTATGTTGTCGGCAATTATATCAGATTCACTATTATTTAAATCACCAACATGTACGAAAGAAGATGTTAAAGCAGCAAAAGAGTTAGGTGAAATCGCAGAAATTAATGTAGAAGAATATGGGTTAGCTATGCTTGAAGCTGGAACTGCTTTAGATGATAAAACAGCTGTAGAACTTCTAACAATGGATGCCAAAGAATTTTCATTTGGTGAGTCTGATGTCATTATTGCTCAAGTAAACGCAATTGATACAGGAACAGTCTTTGAAAGAAGAGAAGAATTAGAAGCAGAAATAAATAAAATAATAAAAGAAAAAGAACTCGACTTATTTTTACTCGTCGTAACAGATATAATCAATAGTAATTCAGATGTGTTAGCGATAGGAAAAGCAACTCAAAATGTTGAAGAAGCATTTAAAGTAAAGCTTGCAGCTAATCGTGCCTTACTTGAAGGTGTTGTATCAAGAAAAAAACAAATCGTTACACACTTAGGAGACACATTTAAATAAACTATAGTTGCATCCGAATACCTAACAGAAATTAGGTATTCGGCTTTTGAGTGTATAGTGAATAGTCGGAATTTTATAAAATAATAGGAGTGATTCATCATAAATAAGTTATATGAAGAGTGGTTAAAGAGTAGACAAAGATTTATTTTCCCTTTACTAATATTCCTTGTTATTTTTTATTTTTCTTTACCTATTTCATTAGCTTTATTTCCTGAGTTCATCAATACTCCAACGATTATATGGGGGTTACCATTAATCTGGTTATATGCATTTTTACAAATTATTATGACGCTAATCGTAGCCCATCTGTATTTATTAAAAGCTAAACAGTTTGACAAGCTAGCTGAAAAGATGAGGTCTAAAGAATGAACTTAACGTATTTTTTCTTTTTTATCTGTATTGTTATTTGTACTTTAATTATTACCTATTGGGCTGCTAAAAAAAATCAAACAACTTATCAATATTATGCAGCATCAGGATCTTTAACGGGTATACAAAACGGACTTGCTATTGCAGGTGATTATATAAGTGCAGCATCTTTTTTAGGCATTGTAGGGGCAATTGCGATTAGTGGATTCGATGGATTTATTTATTCCATTGGTTTTTTAGCATCTTACTTAGCTGTTTTATTTTTCGTCGCAGAACCAGTGCATCATCTCGGGAAATATTCGTTAGGAGATGTTATTGCTGCGAGATTTCCTGAAAAAAAGATAAGATTTTTAATGGCGATTAGTACTTTTGTTATATCTCTTTTTTACATGATTCCGCAATTAGTTGCTTCAGGATTACTTATCAGATTATTACTTGATATAAATTATTCAACTTCAGTCTTAATTATAGGTGGGTTAATGACGGTTTATGTAGCAATTGGTGGCATGATGGCAACGTCATGGGTTCAAATAATTAAAACAATTCTTTTATTATCAGGTACATTCTTATTAGCATTAACTGTTTTTTCAAAATTCAAGTGGAATATATTTGATTTAATAGAAGAAGTTAAATTAGGAACACCGCTAGGAGATCAATTTTTTATGCCAGGACAACTTTTATCAAATCCAGTAGAGGTGTTTTCGCTTTATTTAGCTTTAATCCTTGGGACAGCAGGATTACCACACATTTTAATACGCTTTTACACTGTGAAAAATAAAATTGAAGTACGTAAATCAGTCATAACAGCCGCTTGGATAATTGGTGTTTTTTATTTGATGACTTTAATACTAGGTCTTGGAACAACTGCGGTAATTGGCTATGATGCATTAATTCAAGCAGATTCAACAGGAAATTTAGCGGCGCCACTACTTGCTAAAGCATTAGGTGGAGATTTTTTACTGGCGTTTATTTCTGCAGTTGCCTTTACGACAGTTGTAGCAGTTGTAGCAGGATTGGTCATTTCATCAACAACTGCTTTTTCACATGATATTTATCACCACATTATTAAAAAAGGACAATCTACTGAAAAAGAACAATTAAGAGCAGCTCAGCTATCTGCATTTCTAATAGGTATTACTGCAACTGTATTTGCTTTAGGGTTAGAAAATATAAATGTGACCTTTTTAGTTTCACTCACCTTTATAGTAGCTGCATCGAGTAATCTCCCAGTTATTATCCTTACAATTTATTGGAGAAGATTTACTAAATCAGGCGCTATTATTGGAATGGTTACAGGGCTAATTGCTTCAGTAGTCTTGTTAGCAATTGGACCTCATATAATGGATCCAGTCAATGGTTGGATTGAAAGAGAACCACTTATTAATCTATTAAATCCAGGAATTATTACAATACCACTAGGTTTTATTAGTGCAATTGTAGGTTCGTTATTAACACAACCAAATGATGAGTTTGATTTTGATGAGTTTTATTTAAAATCACAAACAGGAATTGTGAAAGAAGAGGTACTTAAATGAAAGAATTATCCTTTATTTTAGTTGAGCGAATTGGACTATTATTAATTATTGCATTTGTACTAACTCGAATTCCTGGATTTAGATCTTTAATCTATAAAGAAGCGAGTCCTAGAATGACTTTTATTAACATTTTGCTTTTTGGTGTTTTTGGAATGATCAGTTCGACATTAGGGATTGTGATTAATGGAAATGAAATTATTACTCATGGTTTAATTTTCGGTGTCGAAGATCATGAAATGATAATTAGTTTAAGTTTAGTTGCTATTGTCATTGCTGGATTATTAGGCGGACCAGTAGTAGGACTAGGAGCTGGTGTTATTGCTGGGGTACACTTATTTTTTTTAGGTGGGGTTGGTTGGTTTTCAAACCTCTTAATTAATCCAATATCAGGTTTATTAGCCGGTTTAACAGGAGCATTTTTTTCAAAGGAACGTGTTATTTCGCCAATTCAAGCTTTATTTATTGGTGTTTTCCCGCCAATACTTCAAATGCAGTTATTATTAATTTTACATCCTGATAAACAAGATGTGGTAGATGTTGTTAACTCAATCGGTTTACCATTAGTTCTATCTAATAGTATCGGAATAGCAATATTTACGGCGATGATTGGTATTATTTTAAGAGAACAAGAAAATGAAGCGGCATTAGCTACAAAGCAGGCGCTGACAATTGCAGAAGAAGCTTTACCTTATCTAAAGAAGGAATCTTCTACTGAGATGGCAGAAGGTTTAGCAAGTTTACTTTATCGGCGTTTAAAAGTTGCGGCAGTTTCCATTACAAATGAAGATTATGTACTTGCTCATGTCGGATTAGGTGAAAATCATCATAAAGCAGGAAAAAAAATTATTACACCATTATCCAAAAGTGCACTTGAAGATAAAGAAGTAAAAGTAGCTTATTCAAAAGAAGATATCGAATGTATAAATGAAGATTGTCCATTAGAAGCGGCAATTATTGTCCCAATAATTAGTACACAAGGTGAAGTAAGTTTAATTAAGTTTTACTTTAAAAAAGCACAACATATTAGACCAGTTGAACACGTTCTAACAAGAGGAATTGGTCAAATTATTTCGAATCAATTAAATGTCATATCTCATGAAAAAATGGAAGCGAATATTTTAGATACAGAACTCAGAGCTCTACAAGCACAAATTAACCCACATTTTTTATTTAATACTTTAAATTTAATAGCGACTTTATTTAGAGTTGATCCATTAAGAGCAAGGCATATTACGATTCAACTAGCTAATTTCATGCGATTTAATCTAAATCTTGTCTCCAAGCCTTTAATCATGTTGGAGCGTGAATATGAGCATTTAGAGTCTTATATTGAAATTATTGAAGCGCGGTTTGGTAAACGTTTGAAAATCAACGTACAAATTGATTCAAGTTTATTCCATGTGTTAATTCCGCCATCAACAATTCAGCCTTTAGTGGAAAATGCGATTGAACATGGTTTAAATAATATTGTTCAAAATGGGATTGTATCTGTAACTGTAAAAAGAGAAAATAACCTTGTGCGTGTCAGTGTAACTGATAACGGAAAAGGATTTACTGAAGAAGAAATAAATGAATTAGCAAAACATCGCAAATTGGAAAAAAACAATGGTGGAGTAGGGTTATATAATGTGAATCAACGATTAATTAGTTTGTTAGGTGAAAATTGTAAATTAAGATTTCAAAATGTTGATACGGGTGGTAGTGAAGTTTATTTTTTCATACCAATTGTACAGGGGGATAATAATTTATGAAAATGCGAATCATGATAGCTGAAGATGAATATTTAGCAAAAGATGAATTAATGTATATGTTAGAAAAAGAAAAAGATATTGAGCTTTGTCCAAGTGCTGAATCAGGTGAAGAGTTAATTGAGCTTTATTTTGAACATAAACCTGATATCCTCATTTTGGATATTGAAATGCCAGGAATGACAGGTGTCGATGCAGCACGTCAAATAATAAAGACAACTAAAACACCGCCACATATTGTATTTACAACTGCCTATGATAATTATGCAGTAGAAGCATTTGATATCGAAGCAGTTGATTATTTACTAAAACCTTTTGATCAAATACGATTTCAGCAAATGTTAGAAAGATTAAGAAATCGAAAAAGCTATTCAATTGAAGAGATTGAACCAAAGCAAGTTGAAGTTGATTCTTCAGCAATAAAAAAGTTACTAATTGATGATGGTGAAAAAATGATTGTTATTTCACCAAGTTCTATTTATTATGCAGTACCATCTGATCGAATGTTAGAGATATATACAGAAGAAAAAGTAATCGAGAGCAAATTAACTCTACAAGAGCTAGAAAAGAAACTAAAGGGACAACCTTTCTTTAGAACGCACCGGAGTTATTTAGTAAACTTAAATCAAATATTAGAAATTACGCCTTGGTTTAATGGTGCCTATAATATTACTTTAAAAGATAAAAATAAAACAACGATACCTGTGAGTAGATCAGCGAGAAAAGGTTTATTTGAGAAATTTGGTAATTAAAAAGTACACTTGATCATTTAAATAGACCACTCAGTGACTTTTAATGGCAATTCGAGCGATAAAGTTTAAAAAAGGAACTCAAATTGTTATACTTTACTCTACACAAATTAAAGCGTTTACATTCAAATAAGGAGGTAATAAGTAATGGCTGAGTACAATACAAAATATGAATATATCAAGATTGAGCAAACGGATGAGTTTAAGGAACTAAAAAGAAGGAAATATCGCTTTATTTTCCCAGTACCATTATTGTTTATAGCATACTATCTATTCTTTATAGTCATGTCAGCTTATGCACAGGATTTTATGGCAGAACCACTTATAGGTAATTTAACAAAAGGTTACTTATTCGGCGTATCATACTATCTCGTAATCTGGGCACTTGCATTTGTATACGTTATCAAAGCACGTTCTTATGATAAATTAGTAGATGAAATTGTAGAGAAATACACTGATGGAGAAGGGACTGTATAACATTGGATATAGCAAAAATATTTGGTATAGCATTATTTGGAGTCATTATCGCTCTGACGATGTACGTTACATATTTAGCGTCAAAGAAAACAAGTGGGACAGGTGACTTCTATGCAGCTGGTAGATCACTTACAGGATTCCAAAATGGTTTAGCTATTGCAGGAGATTATCTAAGTGCCGCTTCATTCCTAGGTATCGCAGGTTTAGTAGCATTATATGGTTATGATGGATTTATGTATTCTATTGGTTGGTTAATGGGTTACGTGATTGTTTTATATATCGTAGCAGAACCATTTAGAAACTCAGGAAACTTTACGGTAGCAGACGTAATTTCATACAGATTAAATCAAAGACCTGTTAGAACAGCAGCAGCTGTTGTAACGATGGCAATTACAATGTTTTATATGATATCACAACTTGTTGGTGCAGGAGCAATCATAAACTTACTTATTGGAATCCCTTACGAGCTGTCACTAGTCATTGTTGGAGTACTAATGATGATTTATGTATCACTAGGTGGGATGCTAGCAACAAGTTGGGTACAAATAATAAAAGCAATTTTATTAATGGGTGCAATGGTAGTTATGTTACTGTTTATCGCAGTAATCTTTAACTTTAACTTATCTACACTATTTGGCGATTTAACAGAAATAGAAGTAGATGGTAATCCATTCTTACATCCAGGTAACTTATATAAAGATCCGATTGATTTATTATCACTTGGATTAACATTAATCTTGGGTACAGCTGGGTTATCTCACTTACTCGTTAGATTCTTTACAGTACCAACAGCACAAGCAGCACGTTCGTCAGTAGTATGGGGTATGGTTATTATTGGAACGTTCTACTTTGTTATCGCAGTAATTGGTTTTGCATCAGCAGCTCTTGTTGGTGATGAAGCAATTAACGCAGCTGGTGGTGGAGGAAACATGGCCGCACCATTACTTGCTCAAGTATTAGGTGGGGGAGCCGGAACAGTCGGTGGAGAAATCTTTATGGCAGGTATTTCAGCAGTAGCCTTCGCAACAATTGTTGCAGTAGTAGCAGGACTTGTTATTACAGGTGCTGGAGTATTCGCTCACGATATTTATACGAACGTTATTATGCGTGGAAAAGTTGATAATAAAAAACAATTCCAGGTTGCACGTATTACATCAGTTGTAATTGGAGTCGTTTCAATTGTTCTAGGAATATTAGCGAAAGACTTTAACGTTGCCCAACTCGTTACATATGCATTCGCAGTTGGTGCAAGTTCTAACTTACCAGTTATTATCTTCTCAATTTACTGGAAGCGATTTAATACACCAGGCGCAGTTGCAGCAATGATTTCAGGTACTTCAATTACAGTTATATTAATTCTAATTGGACCAGAAATTATGGGGGATGCAGCACTCTTCCCATTAACTAACCCAGGTATTGTATCAATTCCAGCAGGATTCTTAATCGCTGTAATCGTATCGTTACTTACGAAGCCAGAAGATAAAGATGCAATGTTCGCTGAAATGTCAGTTAGATCACATACAGGAATTGGTGCAGAATAAATTTAAAACATCAAAAAAGATAAGAGATTAATCTCTTATCTTTTTTTTGTTTTAAATTAATTAAAAGGATAACTTACTTTATCCACTACATATTCATGGAAATGATCACTATTTAATTCGTAACCAATACCGATATTGTTATTTACTTCAATTTCACCATCAAGTAAAGTTACTTCTGGTTTGATAATATCTTTAAACCAGTAATGAGCAGAAGCGCCTGTATCTCCAGGTAAATTAAATCCTGGTAAAGTTGATAAGGCAATGTTGTGAGCACGACCAATCCCAGCTTCTAACATACCACCACACCATAAATCAATCTTATGTTTAACACAGTAATCATGGATTTTAATTGCCTCACTAAGACCTCCAACACGTCCTAATTTTAAATTGATTACTTGGCAACTCCCTAACTGATGCGCTAAAATAACGTCTTCTAATGAATAAATACTTTCATCTAAACAAAGTGGTGTAGCAAGTTGTTTTTGTAAAATAGAATGTTCGAAAATATCATCATGACCTAATGGTTGTTCAATCATTAATAAATTGTAGTCATCAAATTTTTTTAAATGGTCTATATCAGCTAACGTATATGCAGAGTTAGCGTCGACCATAAGTGGTAAGTTTGGAAAAGCCTCGCGTACTTGTTTGATGATTTCAATATCATGATCTTTCTTTATTTTTATTTTAACTCTTTTAACCCCTTTATTTATATGTTCTTTAATTTTTGTGATTAATTTAGTAGTGTCAGATTCAATACCAAGGCTTACTCCAGCAGCAATTTGCATTTGTTTACCTCCAATTAATTGGTGTAGAGGTAGATTTACTTGTTTGGCATATAAATCCCAGATGGCAGTTTCAATAGCTGCCTTAGCCATATTATTACCTCTAATTACTCTAAATACATCAGTCACCTCACTTGGATGAGAAATAGGTGTCTCTTGTAGTAAAGGGATTAAAAAGTCGCGCATAACGTGTAAGGTCGTTTCACTTGTTTCTTCTGTATACCACGGGCTAGAAAAAGCAACAGATTCACCATATCCAGTTAAGCCCTGATCATCATTTATTTCAATTATAAAAAAATCTTTATCTTGAACCACACCAAAACTCGTTTTAAATGGATGCTTTAAAGTCATGTTTAAACGATTAAGTGTTATTTCATTTATATTCAAAGACATTAAATCCCTCCTTTCAAATAAGTATACAGTAAAATCCCCTAACACTCTTTAAAGAGGTTTAGGGGATAAGTATCTTAATTATTTATTTTTTTAAAGACCTGGCAAGAAGTAGCGCCTATCCGTGAACACCTTGGACACTTATTTACATTAATAATATCTAATGCATAATCGATAGCATCTGTTGTGCTCTCAAAAAAGTATTCGCCTCCAATATTTGCATATAACCCACTTCTTTTTAACATATTTAGAGGTTCCTCAGGTAATTCAGTAATTAAAACAGTGCCACCTAAATCAACAAAATCATTAATTAATGAAGATAAGTTTGCTTCAGCAGTAGCGTCGATTAATGAAACGTATTTCATTTTTAAAATTAAAACAGACGGGCGTTCATTAATTGACCGTGTTAAAGCAGATTCAAAACGATCAGCTGCTCCGAAAAATAACGGTCCTTGAATTGTAAAACTAGCAATTTGAGGACATGCATTAGTTTCTAACTTATTTTCATTATCACTATCATCTGGAGATTCATCAATTTTCAATTCGTCTACTTCTAAAACAGAACTAATTCGCTTAACAAATGAAATCATTGCAAGTAACAGTCCAACAGGAACTGCAACAGTCAAGTTAACAAATACTGTTAACAAGAAAGTAGTCACTAAAACAAGCGAATCGCCAGAACGCATTTTAATAATGTGAGCAAACGATTTTACTTCACTCATATTGTAAGCAACAACCATTAAGATAGGTGCCATACTGGCAAGTGGTATATGAGATGCATAAGGCGCAAATAAAAGTAACGTGAGTAAAACAAATAAACTTTGGAAAATACCAGACCACGGACTCACTGCTCCACTTTTAATATTTGTCGCCGTTCGGGCAATTGCTCCTGTTGCTGGAATACCTCCAAATAAAGGTGTAATAATATTTGCTAAACCTTGACCAAAAAGTTCTTTATTTGATTTATGTTGTTTACCAGTCATTCCATCTGCTACAACTGCAGATAATAAAGATTCAATTCCACCAAGCATAGCAATAACAAAGGCAGGTTGCCAAAGGTAAAGTAATTTATCAAATGTAAAGTCTGGAAAGCTAAAGGCAGGAAGTGATTGTGATATTCCACCAAAAGCAGATCCAATTGTAGCTACTTTTCCAGGAAATATAAGTACACTAATAATTGTTGGCACAATCAAAGCGACAAGTAAAACAGGTACTCTTGGAAATATTTTAGGGATAAGTAAAACTGAAGCAAAACCAATAAGTGCAATCAAAATACTAAATAAATTAATTGTACTTATATTATTGACAATTTCCATTATATTTTCATGAAAATATTGTTTCTTTTCCACACCTTCAATACCTAAGAGGTTTTCAATTTGTCCTGAGAAAATAATAACTGCTATTCCTGATGTAAAACCAATGGTGACTGATCTGGGTATATAAGTAATGAGGCTTCCTAATTTAAAGAAACTCATAATCATTAATAAGATACCGGCTAAAAATCCAGCAATTAAAAGATCTTCATAGCCATATTGCAACACGATTGCGAGTAAGATTGGAATAAATGCACCTGTAGGTCCGGCAATTTGGAAACGTGACCCTCCAAATAGCGCAACGATTAGACCTGCAATAATTGTTGTATAAATTCCATATTCTGGTTTAACGCCAGATGCAATTGCAAATGCCATTGCTAATGGAATGGCAACAACACCGACTGTTACACCGGCAACTAAATCATTTTTTAAATCGTTAGTGGTTAATCCTCTAAATCGATTGTCCTTAAACAAAGTTACGGGTCCACTCCTTAAGATATAATTAACTATATATAATATAAAACGAGTAGTAAAGAGCTATATACCCTCTGATTATAACATAAACTGTTATAGATGACAATTCATCTGTACTATAACAGGGAGTGGATTGCACATACAAAAGAAAAAATGTAAAATAGAATAAATACACTGTGACAAAAGGGGAATCGGTATGTTAAAAGATTTTAAAGAGTTTGCCTTTCAAGGAAATTTAATTGATTTAGCTGTTGCAGTAATATTTGGTGCTGCATTTGGAGCAATTATTACTTCGTTAGTAGAAGATATAATCATGCCTTTAGTTGGTATATTAATGGGTGGAACAGATTTTAGTGGCTTAGCAATTGAAGTAGGGAGTGCGACAGTTATGTATGGTGCTTTCATTCAAACTATCGTGAATTTTTTAATTATTGCTGCCTCCATATTTTTAGCCTTACGTTTTATATTAAGACGTAAAAAAGAAGAAGTTGAAGAAGACACATTAGGAATAGACGCACAAGAACAATTATTAGTTGAGATTCGTGACATATTAAAATCACAAAAGAAATAAAAAGTAGGAGGGTTATAGTGGTAAGTGTAATCGATTCGCATATCCATATAGATACTTATTGTAGAAGTGACCGTGAAAAGATTCTTAATAGCTTAGAAAAATATCATATTACAGGACTTATTTCAGTTAGTAACAATCTAGCTTCTTTAAAGAAGGTAATATCATTTTCTAAAAAGTACTCACAGGTCAAAGCTTGTGCCGGTTACCATCCTGAACAAGAGCTTCTCACTAAATCAGAGTTAAAAGAACTGACTAACTATATAAAAAAACATGAAAAATTTATTTATGGAATTGGGGAGGTCGGCCTTCCTTTTTATATCCGAAAAAACAATGTTGATTTTAATAAAAAACCTTATCTTGAATTGTTAGAACACTTTATTGTGTTAGCAAAAGAATTAGATAAACCACTTAATTTACATGCTATTTACGAAGATACTAAATTAGTTTGTGATTTATTAGAAAAACATAACTATCATCAAGCTCATTTTCATTGGTGTAAAACTGATGATACGACATTGAATATAATGAAGGAAAAAGGATACTTTATTTCGGTTACACCAGATATTTTTACTAAAGAAAGAACAAGACAACTTGTAAAAAACTATCCAAAAGAATTACTCATGATAGAAACTGACGGACCATGGAAATATGAACACAATAAAAATAAGATGACACATCCAAAAATACTTTATGATATAATAGATAAAATTGCCAAAATAAAAGAAGAGAACAAATTTAAAATAGGTGAACAAATATTAGAAAATACAAAAAAACTTTATAAATTATGACTTGAGGAGGCCTATCATTGCTAAAAAAATCTCAAACAGGATTAATTGTTGTTGATGTTCAAGGAAAATTAGCTAGACTAGTATATGAAAGTGAATCTGTGATTGAAAATATTTGTAACTTGATAAAAGGAGCTCAAATATTAAATATTCCAATAATATGGGTGGAACAATATCCAGCAGGTTTAGGACCAACTGTTGAAGAAATACAAGATTTACTGAAAGAACATGTACCAATTGAAAAAATAACCTTCAGTGCATACAAAAATGCAGAGTTTAAAGAAGCTATTGAAGCAACTAAATGTCAGTCATTTTTATTAACTGGAATTGAATCTCATGTATGCGTCTACCAAACAGGTGCTGACTTAATTGCTCACAACTACGAAATCGAAATTGTAGAAGATGCAGTTTCATCGCGAACTAAAGAAAATAAGAAAATAGGAATAAAGAAATTAAACAGTTTAGGTGCTAAATCGACTTCAGTAGAAATGTGTTTATTCGAATTAATGGAGACAGCTAAATATTCTAATTTTAAAAGTGTTAGTAACCTTATTAAATAATAACTAATAGACTATTATGAACGCGCTTACAGTGGGAGGTGGTCTCTAATGAAATTAGTACTGCAGCAAAAACAGCATTTAAACCTTGTTATGACGACGGAGTTAAGGCAAGCAATTACATTATTACAATATTCTACTCAAGATTTATATGATTATTTAAAAGAACAAGAGTTGGAAAATCCATTAATTGAATTAGTTGAAAAAAATGAAACGTATGATTATCCCAAAAGTAGAAATCAGACAGTACAATCAAATGATGATTATATAGATCCACTAGATTTTGTCGCTAATAAAGAAAGAAATTTACATGAATTCCTGATTGAGCAAATTGAGTTTAAAAAAATATCACAAGAAAAAAAAGAGCAGTTAAAGTATTTAATTTTAAATTTGGATGAGAATGGTTATATTACTTTTAATAAACAAGACTTAGCAAAGGACCTACAGCTAGGTGAATTAGCTTTTGAATCATTGGTTTTGAAATTACAGTCATTAGAACCGATAGGAATAGGGGCAGCCGATTTAGCGGATTGCTTACAGATTCAATTAAAATTTTATTACCCAGATGAAATATTAGCTAAAAAAATAGTTAAATCATACTTAAAAGAGCTAGCTAATAAGCAGTGGCATGTTATTTCTAAACAAGAAGATGTATCCATGCGAGAAATAGATCAGGCATTTGAAATTATTCGCTCGTTAAATCCAAAACCTGCAGGGAATTTTAATTGTGTAGAAGCAACTTATCTTACGCCAGATATTATTGTGGAATTTGATGAAGAAAGTGAACAGTTCATTGTAAATTTAAACGATCACTATATTCCCAATATAACATTTAATCAAAATTATACACAGAAAAATAATGAATCTAATCATTTTGATAATTATGTGAAAGATCAGTTTAAAAAATATCAATGGTTAAAAAATAGTATTGAACAACGAAGAAGTACAATTATAAAAATTATGAATGTACTTTTAACTAAGCAAACTGACGTTTTTTTAGGGGGACTCAAAAAAATAAATCCATTAACATTAAAAGATGTAGCTGAAATAATCGACATGCATGAATCGACAGTGAGTCGGGCGACAGATAATAAAATTATTCAGACACCAGCAGGTACATTTGAGTTAAAACAATTCTTTTCAACCCGGCTATCAACAAGCACGGGAGAAGATACTTCACAAACACAAGTTAAAAATATTCTACAGTCAATGATAAAAAAAGAAAATAAATATAAACCACTATCGGACCAAAAATTAGCTGAACAAATGAAAATAAATCAAAACATTGCAATTTCAAGGCGTACGATAGCCAAGTATCGAGATGAATTAAATATTCCTTCTTCAAGTAAAAGAAAAGAAATCAAAATTTAAGGGTTAAGTTAAATTGTAACGATTTGGAAAATAGTCTGTATGCTGTTAAACTTGTTAATATTAGTTTTAAAGAATAGGTGATTAGTTGGGTAAGATATATGCCTTATTATTTTTAGTAATGGCAATTTGGGGTTTTAATGTATCAGCATTATCAACACTTGTTAATAACGTGCCACCGATAACATTAACAGCCTACCGAGTTTTAACTGCCGGAATAGGTGTTTTAATTATTTCATATATGATGGGAATTTTTAAGGTGCCTAATAAGAAAGAAGTAAAAACACTTTTAATCATTACTATCTTTAATGTTGTTTTTCATCATTCATTCTTAGCTCTAGGTTTAACAATAACCACAGGTGTAAATACAGGAATTATTTTAGGAGCAGCACCGCTTGTTACAATGATATTTTCAAGTATATTACTTAAAGACCGGATAACAAGGCTCAGGTTATTTGGTTTTTTCTTAGGTTTTATCGGAATAATGGTAACGTCAATGGTAGGCGGCAGTGGGTTAGCGTCTATATCTATAGGTGACTTATTTATTTTTCTTTCGATGATTATGCAAGCCTTTAGTTTTATTTTAATAAGTAAATTAAATCCATCATTTGATCCAAGGCTTTTAACAGGCTATATGCTAGTTATTGGATCGTCTATTATATTTATGTTTGCTTATGTAATCGAAGGAGATTTAACACAAATATCGCTCGTATTTAATTGGAAACTAGGAAGTATATTTTTATTCAGTGCACTTATAGCAACTGCATTTGGTCATATGACTTATAATTACGCAGTCAAAAATGTAGGTCCAGCAGAGACAGCTATATTTATTAATTTAAATACTTTTTTTGCGATACTAGGTGCCGCGTTATTTTTAGGAGAACCTATTTTAAAAAATCATTATATAGGCGTTATTTTAATATTGATGGGTGTTTTTGTAGGTTCAGGTACACTTGAATATTTAATTAAACAAAGAAAAATAAAAAAACAAGCACATTGATGTGCTTGTTTTTAACTATTTAATAACTTATTGAAAGACAATTGTCGTGTTATTTTTTACAATAATTCTATCTTGCAAGTGCCATTTCACAGCTTTTGCAAGTACTCTTCGCTCAACTTGTTGACCTGTTTTCTTTAAGTCAACAACAGCATCACGGTGGTCAACACGTTCAATATCTTGTTCGATAATTGGGCCTTCATCAAGATCGTTTGTCACATAGTGTGATGTTGCACCAATTAATTTTACACCACGCTCAAAAGCTCTTTCATATGGATTTGCTCCGATAAAAGCGGGTAAAAAAGAATGATGAATATTAATAATTTTATTAGGGAACTCAGAAACAAAATGTGGTGTTAATATTTGCATATAACGAGCTAGAATGAGTAAGTCAATTTTATGCTCTTTCATTAATTCGATTTGTTTTGCTTCAACCTCAGCTCTGATATCTTTATTAGCAGGAATATAATAAAAAGGGATACCTAGAGATTCAACAGTACTTCTTGCAGTTTCATGATTACTAATAACAAGTGCGATATCTGTTTCTAAATCACCACTTTGCCACTCCCAAAGTAACTCGAGTAAACAATGTGTTTCTTTAGATACAAAAATAGCGCTTCGTTTTATTTGATCACCATAAGAGAAATAATGTTCCATAGCAAACTTAGCAACAAGGGGCGCAAAATTATCTTCAACTGTTTTTCTTTTGTTTATTAAGTCATTTAAATGAAATTCAATTCGAATAAAGAAAGTACCGCCTTCAGGATCGCTGGAATATTGACTTGATTCAATAATATTAGCATTATGTTTATATAAAAAATGTGAAATAGCTGAAACAATTCCAGGTTTATCCGAACATTTAACAACGAGTCTTCCTATATTTTTGTTTTTTGGTTTTACTGTTGGTTCTAGATGCATTGTTCAAAACTCCTACTATAATTTAATTAATTTATATTATACACAAAAAAATATGTTTGTTAAGAAATAACATTTAACATTAAGCCATACTTACACCAACTGGCTTCAGAACATTTACAATATCGATTGTGCCTTCATGTGCTTGTAAGACGTCTCTTAGTTTTCGGTAAACAAATGGACTTTCATCAAGTCCACCACCCCTAAGTTCTACCCCATAATTTTTAAGTGCTTGATCCATCTGTTTTTGTGTGACTAATCCACCTCGGCGTTCTTTTGTTTTCCAATTCATTCTTCCAGCAGCTTGAGTTCGACTCATAATTCTACCAGCTCCATGAATGGTACTAAAAAAAGCATCGCGACTTTTTTCTGAATCTATACCTTGTAAAATAACAGAAATATCACCCATACTACCGCCAACAAAACCTAATTGACCAGGGAACGCAGGTGTCGCACCTTTACGGACCACAACGTACTCTTTACCAAAATGAGTTTCTTTCCAAGCATAATTATGATGATTGTGTACTTCTAAAAGAGACTTGCCGCCTAATATATTTAAGACTTTTTCTAAAGTAAGGTTGCGTCCAGCTTGAGCATATTTACCAGCTAAAGTCATCGCATCAAAATACATCGTTCCAACTTCACTGGGCAAATCAAACAATAAAGGCGCTGCTTCCATCGATTGATTTGGAAGAGTATCTGAAAATTTATTGTTCAATGCTATGTTCATAAATCCAGTTGCTGTTTTATGACCAAATCCTCTACTTCCAAAGTGGTTACCAATCCAAACATCATCTGTCTTTTCATCCACTAAAATATCTATATAATGGTTACCTGCACCAGCAGTTCCAAGTTGTGAGCGAGCAGTCGATATCAAGTCATCATGCTCGTGTTGTCCAATATTTAAGAAAACATCCCAAAGCGGATCTTCAAAAATAGCGTGGTTTTTATGAATACCAATAGACTCTCCGACGCCAAAAGGAATCGCTCTTTGTATATCATCCATAATAAGTGGAATACTATTTTTAATATCATGGAATTTTAAATCAGTTTTAATCGCCTTATTTCCACAGCCAATATCAAAACCAACACCAGAAGGGGATATTTGATTTTTATAAGCAACAACACCGCCCACAGGTTGCGAATAGCCATAATGTCCATCAGCACATAAAACGCCACCTGCAACATTACCGTGTGATAAACAGTTGTCAAATTGTCTTAAAGTGTTATCTTCATGATTACCAAAAATAACTTTTTTCATTTATATCTCTCCTTCCTTTAAGTATACATCAAACGGTTGATTCGTAAACTACTAGATTCTTCATTTGCAAAAAGATGAAAAAAGGCTTATGATATAAGTAGCTGCGATGTACGTATACATTTAAGTTTAACCTCTAAAGATCTATAAGGGAGTTTTAAATAGTTACCCGATTGTTGTGCCTCGATTGAGTGGAAAACATGAAGGTATCTGCGAACACCCACTTTGAATAAGTGGTGGTTTAAACTTTCTAATAAGTACGGCATTGTGGCTATACATATAGCAATATCAACCATTACTCGCAATTGAGTAATGGTTTTCTTTTTGTTATCATTTTATATTTTTAAACGTTATACTGTTATAAGATATTATAGAATAGAGGTAAATGAGCATGACAAATACAACAACAGAACTTGAAAAAGCTAAATTAAATCGTGGACCAATTGTTGCGGTCTTTTTATTAGGCGCATTTTTAGCAGTTTTAAACCAAACGCTACTTATAACTGCAACACCTCATATAATGGAAGAACTTGGATTGACTGAAAATACTGCCCAGTGGGTAACGACAATTTTTATGTTAATTAGTGGAATCATGATTCCAATCACAGCGTTTTTAATGGAGACATTCTCAACCCGACGTTTGTTTGCTGTATCAATGATGATTTTTATTTTAGGAACGTTTATTAGTGCACTTTCTTTAAGTTTCCCAATGTTAATGGTAGGAAGAATTGTTCAATCAATTGGGGCAGGGGTTATTATGCCTTTAATGATGACTGTCTTTATGATAATTTTTCCGATTGAAAGAAGAGGTTTTGCGATGGGAATGGCGGGGTTAGTTATTTCATTTGCGCCCGCTTTAGGTCCGGCACTTTCTGGGTGGTTTATTGAATATTTACCGTGGCGCTCATTGTTTTATGCTATATTACCTATTGCTATTCTTGATCTTGTCTTAGCATTTTATTTTATGAAGGATGTTATACCAAGAAGTTTCCCTAAGGTGGATTTTTTATCAATATTACTTTCAACGCTCGGATTTGGGGGTTTATTATACGGGTTTAGTTCAGCTGGGAATTACGGTTGGTCAAATGAAATTGTTTTAACAGCGATAGTTATTGGTGTGATTACATTAACTTGGTTTATTTTACGTCAAATGAAACTGAAACAACCAATGCTTGAATTTAGAGTTTTTAAATATCGGACGTTTACTTTCGCGACGATTATTGGAACAATTACTTTTACAGTATTGATTGCAGCTGAAACACTTTTACCCATATATATGCAATTAATGGCTGGTTTTACGGCATTAGAATCAGGACTTATGATTTTACCAGGAGCATTATTAATGGGGTTTGCTTCACCTATCGTCGGAAAAATCTTTGACCGCGTTGGTGCGCGTGGGTTACTCATTACTGGAATGGCAATTATGGCAACGACAACTTTATTATTTACTAATCTAACGTCAGACACTAGCTTAGGGTATTTAATTATTGCGTTTGCTGTAAGAATGCTTGGTATCTCAATGGTAATGATGCCATCGACAACAGCCGGCCTTAATATATTACCAATCCATTTAATGTCCCATGGAACAGCAATGATTAATACAATGCGTCAAGTCGGTGCATCAATCGGAACGGCAATGTTTATTACAATTATGACTGTCGCAGCATTAGAACCAAGTTCGAGTACTGATACAGCTGCACTTATTCATGGTGTTAATATATCGTTTTATGTGATGACAGCTGTGACCTTCGCTGGTCTCATCTTGACCTTCTTTATTAACGAGAAAAAAGCAATATAATTCAAAGATTCTGACAATTATGTGTCAGAAAAGTGAATAATAAGAAACAATTTAAAATTTCCACAAATTTTACTTAATTTTATTTTCATTATCGGTTATAGTGAATATAGTTTAAAATGTAAAAATTTGGGGGGAACCAAAATGAAACGATTTAAATGGTTATTTGCAGCATTATTATTAATCCTAATTATTGGTGCTTGTTCTAATTCGTCAGATGAAAGTGCAAAAGAAACTGAAGGAGACAAACCAAAAGAAGAAGAGGATTCAGTCTATCCAATTACACCGGATATCGACAGTTTAGATCCTGAAGATCCTAAAACAGAAGCAATTCTTTATGGTGAAGAAGTCTTTAATGAAACAAACGTCGTTATGCCAGATCACGTTGGTAACGAACTGTCATGTCAAAGTTGTCACGCAGATGGTGGTTTATCAGTTAGTTCATCGTTAGTCGGTGTAGTAGCAGATTATCCACAATATCGTCCACGTGAAAACGTTACATTCACTTTAGAGGATCGTGTAAACGGTTGTATGATTCGTAGTATGAATGGTGAGATGATGGAAACTGATAGTGAAGAAATGCGCGGTTTAATTGCTTATATGACATTTTTATCAGAAGGTTATGAAATAGGGACAGCAGAACGTCCTTGGGCAGCACCGAGTAATAAAGAAGAAATACCTGAACCAAACGTTGTAGCAGGAGAAGAATTATATGAAGAGAAAAACTGCTTAACGTGTCATGCTACAGATGGAAGTGGAACAGGAGCTAATACTGGACCTGCACTATGGGGAGAAAACTCATTTAATGATGGAGCAGGTATGGGTAGATTAACTAAGATAACAGGTTACATTCAAAATAACATGCCAATTGGTGATGAATATGATTTAACTGATCAAGAAGCAGTTGACTTAGGAGCATTTATTTTAATGCAAGACCGTCCTGTCTTTGCTGGACACGCTGATGATTTCCCAGAAATGGAGAATCCACCATCAGATATCATTACTGAAGAAAGAAGAAAAGCAATTCAAGAAGGAACTTTTGATTGGTCGGAAATTGAAGCAGTTAAAGTAGCAGAATAAAAAATAAGCACGCATTTTTAATTAAATAATGCGTGCTTTTAGTTAAATTTGCTTTACGTGAAATCACTACGTATAATATTAACTAATCTAAAAACATTAAAAATATATTAAAGATGTAGACAAAGGATAGTAAATTTCATTATTTTTTAAAAGAGAGCTTCGTATGGTGAAAAGAAGTAAAAAATAAGAAGTTGAAATGGTCTTTAGAGTCTTCTGCTGAAAAAAGTATGAGTAAGCAGCAACGGGAATTGGTATCCGTTATCAACTACCACAGTATAAAAGCTTTATGCTTTCGTACAAGTAAAGACTGTGAATACAGTGAATTAAGGTGGTACCACGTTTATATTACTACGTCCTTATCGATGATAATCGGTAGAGGCGTGTTTTTTTATGTTTAAACAAAAAGGATGATTAATGTTGACTAAAAAATTAGTATTACAAACAGATTTTGGTTTATCAGATGGTGCAGTGAGTGCGATGTATGGCGTTGCCTTAAATGTTGATGCAAATCTTGGGATCTTTGATTTAACCCATGAAATTCCACAATATAATATTTGGGAAGCCTCTTATCGCTTGTATCAAACGATGACATATTGGCCTGAAGAAACAGTATTTGTCTCAGTCGTCGATCCAGGAGTCGGTTCTGACCGCAAAAGCGTTGTTGTAAAAACAAATGAAAACCAATATATTATTACACCAAATAACGGTACACTGACACATATTGCAGGGGAAGTTGGTATTCAATCAATTCGAGAAATAGATGAAGAGGTGAATCGATTACCTCATTCAGGAGCATCATATACTTTTCATGGTCGTGATGTATACGCATATACAGGAGCAAGACTTGCCTCAGGTGTTATTTCTTTTGAGCAGGTAGGACCTGAGTTAGAGTTAACATCAATTATCACACTCCATAATCCAAAGCCTTACATTGATTCAGGCGTTGTCTATGGAAAAATAGATATCTTAGACGTTAGATTTGGTAACATTTGGACTAATATCGGAAGAGAGTTGTTTCTTTCGATTGGTGTTAATTTTGGTGATTTATTAGAAGTAACAATAATTAAAAATGATCGCCAAATATTTAAAAACAGAATAAGTTATGGTCGTTCTTTTGCAGATAGCCGTTTAGGAGAAGCAATACTATTTGTTAATTCTGTAGACTCGATGGGTATAGCGATTAATCAAGGTTCATTTGCTCAAGCATATCATGTTGAAACAGGAATCAATTGGAAAATCGAAATAAAAAAAGCAGATAAATAATAATTAATAGGCTATTAATTAAATGAGCTTTAATAATCGTTTCCATCGAGGTGAATAATGAAAAGAAAAAGTTTTTTAAAATGGTTAATTAGTATAATAGTCATTGTCTTTACGATTAATAGTCTAGTAGGCGTATTTTTTTACAATTTAGTTATTAAAAGAGGACCAAAAGAATATTTACAAAATAACGAAGATTTAGAAGTAGCCCCAGAAATTTTAGGTGAATTCTTAAATGGCGATTGGGTTATATGGACAGATAATCAAGATTTTGAAAAGCTTGAAATGCAATCTTATGATAATTTAAATTTACAAGGATATTATTTACCAGCTAAAGAAAAATCAAAAAAGTTAGTTGTTTTTGCTCATGGTTATTTAGGAGCTGCAAAAGACATGGGTTTTTTTGGTCAATATTACCATGAAGAGCTGGATTTTAATCTTTTCACTCCAGACTTAAGAGGTCATGGCAAAAGTGAGGGAGATTATTATGGTTTTGGTTGGCACGACCGTTTAGATATTATAGATTGGTTAAATGTGCTAATTGAAAAGGAAGGTAAAGATGTAGAGATAGTTTTACACGGTTTATCTATGGGTGCTTCAGCCATGCTGATGGCGAGTGGAGAAAAGTTGCCAGAACAAGTTAAATTAATTATTGCAGATAGCCCATACACTTCAGTATATGATATGTTCGCCTATCAAATGAAACGAATGTATAATTTACCAGGTAAACCAATCTTACCAACACTTAGTGTTGTTACAAAAATTAGGGCAGGTTATTCATTAACAGAAGCTTCTACTAAAAACCAAGTTAAAAAAGCGTCAATACCGATTCTTTATATTCACGGAAAACAAGATACATTTGTCCCGACTCATATGGCACTTAAATTAAGTAAAGAAACAGCGAGTGACTATGAAACGTTTACTGTTGACAATGCGGGGCATGGCGAGTCTTATATAATTGAAAAGAAAGCTTATCAAAATAAAATAAATGAATATATTGATCGATATCTAGATAACTAAAAGAAATTCAAGCAAAAAAACTACCTCCCTTTTATTTGACCTGGAGGTAGTAAACAAATTGCTGGATTTCTTTTAGTTTTTTGGTGAAGGATATAAAATAACTTCTACAAGATCTGGTTTATTATTTAATCTAAGAGGAAAAGAGCTTGGACCAAGTCCTCTACTAACAATCATTAAAGTACCTGACTTTGTGTACTGACCAGATGAGTATTTTGGAAATAAGCCTTGATTAGGAGCAAACACACCACCGATAAAAGGTAAGCGGAATTGTCCACCATGAGCATGACCGCTTAAAACAAGGTCAATTGACCGAGAAGCATAAATTGGCATTAGTTCAGGTCGATGAGCGAGTAAAAGTGTAAAGTCGTCAGGTTTCACTCCAGCGAGTAGGTTGTCTAATTCGTTTGCTAAGAGTGAATAAGGATAACTACTAAAATAACTTTTAGGATCAGCAAGTCCAAGTAAATGAATAGAATCATGACCTCGTATGATATTTGTTTTAGCATTGTCTAAAACGATTGCACCTGCTTGAATTAATTCTTTTTTTAATAATTGATAATCAAATAATCTTATTTCATGATTACCACTAATAAAATAGACAGGAGCAATTTTTTTTGCTTCTTTGACTAAGTTTATAGCAACTTCACTATTAGGTGAATATGCATTAATTAAATCACCCGTAATAACAATAATACTGGGTTTTAACTTACTGATTTTCGTTAATAAATGCGTATTATTTTTTCCAAATGATTTATTATGTAAGTCAGAAATAGCGACAATTTTATATTTCGAAAAACTTTCTGGAATATGCGTGTGTTTAACTTTATAAGTTGATTTAGTAAGCTTAGAGTTCTGATTTTTGAAAAATCTATAAATCACTAAAAAGATAAAAAGCAATTTAAAAATTTTAGTTTTATTAAACATCGCACCATCTCTTTTCTAAAAGGTATTATATTTTAGCATCCATTTGATAAGCGATTTGTAATTGTTTAGTAATGCTACCCGGATGCCCCGTGTTTACGATGTTATGATCAATTTTAACGATTGGCATAATTTCATCTATACTATTTGTTAAAAACATTTCATCGGCACTACTAATATCATCTAATTTAAATATTGTTTCATTAAAAGGAATATCTAGATTTGCTGCAAATTTTTTAACTGCAGACCTTACACAACCATGTAAAATTGAATTGTTAGCAGGATGGGTATATATCGCGTTATTCTTTACTAAAAAGACATTCGAAGTACTACATTCGGTAACAACGTTATCTTTGTGTAGAATAGCCTCGTGCGCACCTTGCTCAAAAGCATTTTGTTTTGCTAAAATATTAGGTAACAAATTCAGACTTTTAATATAGCAGTTTTTCCAGCGTTCATCTGGATAAGTAATAGCTGCAACACCATTTGTTAAGTTTTTTAGTGGACGTGGTGTGTTTTTAACATATGCATAAATATTAGGTTTAGTATCTTCTGGATATAAATGAACTCTTTCAGCAGAGCCTCTCGTTATTTGAAGATATACATGAGCGTCATTGATAATCTTATTTCTTAAAAGCAGTTCTTCTAATAAGTAGCTTAAATCAGCTTTTGATTGAGAAATAGTTATCTGAGTAGCTTGTAAAGATTTATAGAGACGATCAATATGTTCTTCAAGTAAATAATATCTACCTTTATAAATCCGGATGACTTCATAAACACCGTCACCAAATTGTAAACCACGTTCTTCAAAAGGAAATGTTAAACTATCCCGGTGCATAAACTTACCTTGAGTCATTATAATTGTATGAGCTGACATAAAATACGACCTCCATTAGTTTGAGCCTTTAGTTTACAATTAAATTATAGGAAAGTAAACGATAAAATATGTTAAGATATAACAAGAGAAATAGGAGAGGAGGAATGGTAGTGAGTACTGAATTACTTAAGAAGAAAGTTATTCAAGAAAGTGAACGTTTAGGAATTGATAAAATAGGTTTTACATCTGCTGATTCTTTTATAGAATTAAAAGAACAGTTAAGAAATCAACAAAAAAATAATTATGCTTCTGGTTTTGAAAAAGGGACAAATGAAGAACGTACTGAACCAAAGGTGTTATTAAAAGAAGCAAAATCAATTATATCAATTGCTCTTGCCTATCCTTCTCGTATAAAAAAACCACCAAAGAGTACAAAAGAAGATCGTCGTGGAATTTTTTGCCGGGCATCTTGGGGAGTAGATTATCATGTTGTTTTACAAGAGAAACTAGAAGCATTAATGACTTTTATAAAAAAACAAGAGCCTGATGTAAGATATGAAATTATGGTAGATACAGGAGAATTAGTTGATGGTGCTGTAGCAGAACGTGCAGGGATAGGTTTTACAGGTAAAAACACATTGCTCATCACAGAAGAATTTGGCTCATTTGTTTATTTAGGTGAAATCCTGATTAGTATTCCATTTGCACCAGATAAGCCCTTAGCTCTTAACTGCGGAAGTTGTAGAAAATGTATTGACGTTTGTCCAACAGGAGCAATTGTTGAAGGAGGACAATTAAATTCACAACAATGTTTAGCTTTTCGAACACAAACAAAACATTTCTTGCCAGATGAATTTAAAGAAGTTTTAGGAACCAGAATATATGGATGTGACACTTGCCAAGCAGTTTGTCCTTATAATAAAGGAATCGATTTTCATAATCATCCAGAATTTGAACCAGATCCAGAAGTTGCTAAGCCCAAATTAAAACCAATGCTAAATGCATCAAATCGAGAGTTTAGAGAGAAGTTTGGTCATGTAGCTGGATTTTGGAGAGGTAAAAATCCCTTACAAAGAAATGCAATAATCGGGCTTGCTCATTATAAAGATAAAACAGCTATCGATGATTTAATAGAAGTAATAGAAAATGATGTTAGACCTGCAATCAGAGGTACTGCTGCTTGGGCACTTGGGAAAATAGGCACAGAAAAATCATATATAGCAATTGAACAAGCACTCAAAAAAGAAGAAAATGAAGAAGCGCGAATTGAAATGGAAAATGGTTTGGCATTTAAAAATAAAGAAGATGTAAGGAGAACTTAAGTGGGAACACATATTGTTTTATATGAACCAGAAATACCTTTTAATACCGGAAATATTGCACGTACTTGTTTAGCGACAAATACGACACTACATTTAATTCATCCTTTAGGATTTTCAACGGACGACAAAATGTTAAAACGAGCAGGTCTTGATTACTGGAAAAACGTCGATGTACATGAATATGATTCATTAGATTCATTTTATGCAGAGCATTCGGACGGAGAGCATTATTTTATAGAAAATTTTGGAACAAAACAATATACAGACTTTGATTTTAGTCGAACAGATATTGATCAATATTTTATTTTTGGTAAAGAAACAACAGGAATACCAAGAGAAGTTATTAAGGGTAAAGAAGAAAAGTGCTTACGGATACCAACTACGGATAAGGTAAGGTCTTTAAATTTATCGAATTGTGCGACGATTATTCTCTATGAAGTGTTGAGACAGCAAAATTTTAATAACTTGATATAAAAAATCATGTAACCTAAAGGGTATTTTCACCTTTAAATTACATGATTTTTATTATTGATCGTGCTTAGGAACACCAGCTTTTGATTCATATCCTGAAGTTAAACAAGATATTAGGAACACAACACTTACAACTAAAATCAGTGCAAGATTCATAAAAAGCCTCCTCCTCTTAGCTTAAAAAATAATGCTTAATTATTATAATACATTAAAATATGATAATGCTCCAATATTAAAGAGGTGTAAATAAAAAAAGTGTTTAATCAATCGTAAAAATTGGATTATTGTGTTGCATTATGAGTTATAATACTTATTAGTTGCTGAACTAAGTAGACAGTCCTATAATAGAGTGTGAGTGTAAAAAGAATATAAATCATATAAAGTCAATATCTAAATGGGGGTATTAAGACGTGACACATTCTACAAATAACGGTACAAAATTTTGGAAGAGTTTTTTTGGTCCAAATATGGGATATATAGAAGAGCAATATGAATTATTTAAAGAAAATCCAGAAGAAGTAGATGCTTCATTAAGAGATCTCTTTAATAAACATGGTGCACCAAAAGTACTAGAACAAAGTCAAGGACAAGAAAAAATTGAAAATGGTGGACTCTCACTCAGTCAAGCCCAAAAACTAACTTCAGCGATTAAATATGCTGAGGCTATTAGACGTTATGGGCATTTAGAAGCAGATATATATGCTGTAGGCGGATGGGACGAAACGACTAATTTACTAAATCCAAACACATACAATATTACAGATGAGGACCTCGTTCAAATACCAGCAAAATGGTTATGGGATAAGGCACCTGAAACTGCTGAGACAGGTTACGATGTTATTAAAATATTAAGAAAACGTTATACAGGTAAGATATCATTTGAATATGATCATGTAAATAGTGATGAAGAGCGTCATTGGTTCTCAAATGAAATCGAATCTGGAAATTATAAAGTAAAGCTAACAGAAGCTGAAAGAAAAGACTTATTAAATAGGTTAATTGAAGTAGAAGGTTTTGAACATTTCTTACAAAAAACGTTTGTAGGGCAAAAAAGATTTTCTATCGAAGGACTAGAGTCAATGGTTCCTGTTTTGGATAAAATTGTTGAATTAGCAAATAAAGAGCAAGTAGAAAATATTATGATGGGTATGGCGCATCGTGGAAGATTGAGTGTATTAGCTCATGTCTTAGGAAAGCCATTAGATAAAATCTTCTCTGAATTCCATTACGGACCAGACAAGACCCTAATACCTTCACACGGTTCACAAGGGATTTATTATGGGTGGACAGGTGACGTAAAATATCACTTTGGAGCCGTTAAAGACTATAAACAAGATAATTTATCAACACGTTTATCGTTAGCTCACAATCCATCGCATTTAGAATTTGTTAATCCTGTTGTAACAGGAAGAGCAAGAGCTGAACAAGATGACAGAACTAAAAAAGGGTATCCAGTATCTGATTTAAAAAAAGCAATGAGTATATTAATTCATGGTGACGCCGCATTTATTGGTGAAGGTATTGTACCAGAATCCCTTAACTTAAGTGGGCTAAAAGGTTATCGTACAGGTGGATCTATGCACATTATTGCAAATAACTTAGTTGGTTTTACGACAGATCGAAAAGAAGGTCGTTCAACGCGTTATGCAAGTGATCTTGCTAAAGGTTACGAAATTCCAATTATCCGTGTAAATGCAGATGACCCGATAGCTTGTGTATCTGCAGCTAAGATAGCATTTGATTATATAAATAAATTTGAAAAAGATTGTTTAATCGATTTAGTCGGATATAGACGCTATGGTCATAACGAAATGGATGAACCAAGATCAACTCAACCTGAATTATATAACGAAATTGATAAACACCCAACTGTCACTAAAATTTTTGCTGATCGACTTACTCAAGATTCGATTATTCAAGAAGCGGATTATGAAGTATATAAAGAACAAGCACAAACAAAATTACAAAATGTTTATGATAGTATGACTGAAGACAACTTAGTAGGTATGTCTGAAGTAAAAATGCCAAATGTTCTTATTAAAAGTATTGATGATTATGAAACAGCTGTACCTTTAGAAAAGTTAAAAAAATATAATAAAGACATGCTTGAATTACCAGAAGACTTTAATCGTTTCAAACGTTTAGATCGTGTATTTAACCGTAGAAAAGAAATGCTTGAAGAAGGTAATAAAGCTGATTGGGGTGCTGGTGAAGCATTAGCATATGCATCAATCATTAGTGAAGGAATTCCAATTCGTTTAACAGGACAAGATTCTGAACGCGGTACTTTTGCACATAGAAACTTAGTTTTATATGACATAAAAACAAACGAAAGATATTGTTTAATGCATGGATTAGAAGATGGAAAAGCATCATTTGATATTCATAATAGTCCACTTTCAGAAACAGCGGTTCTAGGATTTGAATATGGTTATAGCGTTCAATCACCTGAGACACTTGTTATTTGGGAAGCGCAATTTGGAGACTTCGTAAACGTTGCTCAAGTTATGTTAGACCAATTCATCTCATCAGGGCGTGCTAAATGGGGCGAAAAGTCAAACATGGTTATGCTTTTACCACACGGCTATGAAGGTCAAGGACCAGAACACTCAAGTGCTAAGCTTGAACGTTTCTTACAAATGGCAGGAGAAAATAATTTAATTGTTGCAAATGTTACATCAGCAGCGCAGTTCTTCCATTTATTACGTAGACAAGCAAAGATGCAAGGAAAAGAAGAAGCTAGACCGCTAGTCGTTATGTCACCAAAAAGTTTATTACGTGACCAACGCGTTGCCTCTGAGCCAAAAGAATTCACTGAAGGTAAGTTCTTGGCATTACGAAATCAACCTAATTTAAAAGTAAGTAAGAAAAATGCAAAACGCTTATTACTTGGAACTGGTAAAGTAATGGTAGATATAGAATCTGCAATTCTAGATTCAGAAGAAAAGTTTGACTGGTTAAGAGCTTTACGAGTAGAACAGTTATACCCATTCCCTGAAGAACAACTCATTGAAGAATTAAAGCAATTACCAAACTTGGAAGAAGTTGTGTGGGTTCAAGAAGAACCGCAAAATATGGGAGGATGGCTTTTCGTTTTAGAAGAATTACGCAATATTGTAGGAAAAGGTATTCCAATTCGTTATGTTGGTCAGCCTAATCGTGCGTCAACTTCAGTTGGAGATCCTAATATTCATAAATTAATTCAAGATAAAATTGTTAAAGATGCAATTAATCCAACAAAGGGAGGAAATAATAGTGAAAGAAATTAAAATACCAGAATTAGCAGAATCAATTACAGAAGGTACAATAGCAGAGTGGCTTGTAAAACCAGGTGATTCAATAAAACAGGGTGATCCAATTTTAGAATTAGAAACTGATAAAGTAAACGTAGAAGTTAATTCAGATTACTCAGGTGTACTTGTAGAAGTACTTTTTGAAGAAGGAGATGACGTAGAAGTAGGAGACGTTATCGGAAAAGTTGATGAGAATGCTGAAGCAGGTGCTGCTACTCCTGAAGCAAAAGAAGAACCAAAAGAAGAAGTAAAAGAAGAGCCAAAAGAAAAATCAAAAGAAGAAGTTAAGACTGAAGAAACAACTTCAACAGATAGTGACGTTGTTGCTTCACCAGCTGCTAGAAAACGTGCGCGTGAATTGGATATTGATTTAAGTCAAGTAAGCCCGCATGATCCTTTAGGTCGTATTCGTCCTGAAGATGTTGAAGCAGCAGCTAATGCGCCTGCTCAAACATCACAAGCATCAACTCCAGCAGTAGAAGAACCAGAATTTGCTAAACCAACAAAACGTGAAAAAATGTCACGTCGTCGTCAAACAATTGCTAAACGCTTAGTTGAAGCACAACAAACAGCAGCAATGTTAACTACGTTCAACGAAGTAGATATGTCAGCAATTATGAATTTACGTAAAGAACGTCAAGAACAATTTGTTGCTAAAAATGATATTAAACTTGGATTTATGTCATTCTTTACAAAAGCAAGTGTAGCAGCATTAAAAGAATTCCCGCATCTTAATGCTGAAATTGACGGAACAGATTTACTCATTAAAGAATATTATGATATTGGAATTGCAGTAGGAGCACCAGGTGGTTTAGTTGTACCTGTTATCCGTGATGTAGATAAATTAGATTTTGCAGCAATAGAAAAAGAAATTAAAGTACTTGGTGGAAAAGCACAAGAAAATTCATTAGGATTAGATGAACTACAAGGTGGATCATTTACAATTACAAATGGTGGTATCTTTGGTTCAATGCTATCTACGCCAATTTTAAATGCACCGCAAGTAGGTATTCTAGGTATGCATAACATAGTTAAACGTGCAATGGTAATGCCGGATGACTCAATTGAAGTACGTCCAATGATGTATTTAGCGTTATCTTATGACCATAGAATCGTCGATGGAGCTGAAGCAGTTCGTTTCTTAGTGAGAATAAAAGAAATGCTTGAAGATCCATATGATTTACTACTACAAGGTTAATTTATATAAACATTAAAATCTCGCTGAACAATTATGTTCAGCGAGATTTTTTTATTGAATATAAAATTTAATATTGCATAAAATACAGAAATTAGCTAAAAAACATCAAAATATTGAGTAATCTTGAGTATACATCATCATAACTTCATAAATAGAACATTAAAGAATTATTATGCTGTTATATGACAGAATATTCAATTTTTATCCATGTTACACCTTTTGTAATAAATGAAAAACTTAGTTATTATAGATAGTAGACTTAGTTACAGATATACAGAGACTAGGAGGGAACAATTTTAACTGAAGCAATGATTATTTATACTTAAAACCTTTTATTATTAACAATTGTAACCGCTTGTGGTAGATGAATGAATATAAATATGTCTAGAGTGAGTGGGTACCTGAGAATGTGAAAGAAAAGTTAAAGTAGCTTTATAAAATTAAGTAAATAATAATAAATAAAGGGGATATAAAAATGAGGAAATATTTATTGACATTAATAGGAGTATTGTTATTAACAGTTATTGCAGCGTGTGGTGATAATAGTTCAAGTGATGAAGCTAAAGAAATAGAAACGATTGTTTTTGCAGATGCTGGTTGGGATAGTATTAGATTTCATAATAGTGTCGCACAAACGATTATTGAAAATGGATTTGATTATAAAACTGATGTCATTTCAGGTTCTACAGCAACAACATTCCAAGGATTCCGTGATGGAGATATCCAGGTTTATATGGAGATATGGACGGATAATATTATAGAAATATATGAAGAAGCAATCGAGTCAGGAGATATTGAGCGCTTATCAACTAACTTTGATGATAATGATCAAGGTCTTTACGTTCCTACATATGTAATAGAAGGAGATCCAGATAGAGATATAGAACCTCTAGCTCCTGATTTAAAAACAGTTGAAGACTTAAAGAAATATCCTGAAGTGTTTGAAGATCCTGAAAAGCCAGGAAAAGGAAGAATTATTAATGCGCCAAGCGGTTGGGAATTAGAAAAAAACATTACTGAAAAATTTGAAACTTATGGTTTAGGTGAAACATTTACCAATTTCTCACCAGGTTCGGATGCTGCGATTGTAACGTCATTAGTCGATGCTTATAATAAAGGCGAAGGTTGGGTTGGTTATTACTGGTCACCTACAGCCGTTACTGCAAAATATGATTTAACATTATTAGAAGAAGAGCCATATGATGAAGAAGTTTGGAAAAAAAATAGTGGCACAGCATTCCCACCTAATGATGTTGAAGTAGGAGTTCAAAAAGATTTACCAGAACAAGCTCCTGAAGTTGTAGAGTTTCTTAAAAATTATGAAACAAGTAGTGCATTAACAGAAACTGCTTTAGAGTATATGGAAGAAAATGATGCAACAAATGATGAAGCAGCAATTTGGTGGATGAAAGAAAATGAAGATATTTGGACGGCGTGGGTTTCAGATGAAGTTGCTGAAAAGGTAAAAAAAGCACTATAAGAATCAAAACAGACATCTGATTTTGATATAATTAGATGTCTGTTTTCATTTAATAAAAAAACAATATTTTATTCTATTATGTTATATTTATTAATACTAAAATAAACATATAAAATTTAAGATAAGGATGTGAGACTGCGAAAGCAGTGAAATATGGAAAATTTCCCGGATATTACAACAGCTATAGGAAAATACGTTGAAGATTTTGTTAATTTTTTAGCATCATCATGGGCAGGTTTTTTTGATTTAATATTTTTTATTGCATCTCGCTCAATTAATGGAATTGATAATTTCTTAGTTTGGTTACCTTGGTGGTTATTTATATTAATAATTTTAGCTCTTGGTTGGTATTTTCAATCACTTATCTCAGGAATAGTATTTAGTCTATTTATTTTTCTTATAGGAACTTTTGGGTTATGGGCAGATATGATGACTACAATAGCAATTATAGTAACAGCAGTGGTTCTATCATTGCTAATAGGATTACCAATTGGTATATTGATGTCGTTTAATAGATTAGCATCAAATATTATTCGCCCTATATTGGATGCAATGCAAACGATGCCTAGTTTTGTATATTTAATACCAGCAATCTTCTTTTTTGGTCTTGGAAACGTATCAGCTATTTTCGCAACTTTAATTTACGCGATACCTCCTGTAATCAGATTAACAGAACTTGCCATACGAGGTGTAGATGAAGAGGTAATTGAATCAGCCCTATCATTTGGTTCATCAAGATGGCAAATGTTACGTAAAGTCCAATTACCACAAGCATTACCTACAATTATGGCGGGTGTAAATCAAACAACAATGATGGCACTGGCAATGGTTGTAATAGCTTCAATGGTTGGTGCATCAGGTTTAGGAGAACAAGTACTTATTTCAATAAATAGAATAGATATAGCGCTCGGTTTTGAAGCGGGAATTAGTATTGTCTTCTTAGCCATTATTATCGATAGAATTACAAATGGTGTTGCTGACCGATTCCAAAAGCATCGGAGGATTAATAAATGAGTACAAAAATAAAACTTGAACATGTATCGAAAATATTTGGTCCAAATCCTGAATCAATTATTCCAATGATTAAAGAAGGTAAATCTAAAGATCATATATTAAATGAAACGGGTCATACAGTAGGTGTATATGACGCTTCTGTAGATATAAAAGAGGGCGAAGTATTCGTAGTAATGGGGCTTTCAGGTAGTGGGAAATCGACCTTAATACGTTGTTTTAATTTATTAAATGTACCAACGGCAGGTTCAGTTTATATTGATGGTGAAGATATAGCTAAAGCTACTGGAAATGATTTAAAGAAAGTTCGCCAAGAAAAAATAGCGATGGTGTTTCAACATTTTGGTTTGTTTGATCATAGAACAATTTTAGCTAATGTTGAATATGGTTTAGAAATTCGGAAAATGTCAAAAGAAGAACGAAGAGCTATAGCGCAAAAGAATATTGAACTTGTAGGCTTAAAAGGTTATGAAGATCAGTATCCCAGCCAATTATCAGGTGGAATGCAACAACGTGTAGGTTTAGCTCGTGCACTTGCAAATGATCCAGATATATTATTAATGGATGAGCCATTTAGTGCACTTGACCCACTTATCCGACGTGAAATGCAATCAGAACTAGTAAATTTACAAGAAAAATTAAAGAAAACAATTGTCTTTATCACTCATGACGTAAATGAGGCATTCAAGCTAGGTGACCGAATAGCGGTAATGAAGGATGGTCATGTTGTCCAAGTAGGTACTCCTGAAGAAATAATTGAAGAGCCAGCAAATGATTACATTGTTGACTTTATTCAAGATATTGACCGGTCAAAAGTGTTTCAAGCAAAACATGTGATGAGTGAAGTACGTGTCACTGTTTCATTAGAAGAGACAGTAAATACAGCTGTTAATAAAATGCGTGAACATAGCGTATCGAGTTTATTTGTAACAGACGCGGCAGAAAATTTGTTAGGAATTGTCTCAATTGATGATGCTGTTAAAGCAATTAAACAAAATCAAACAGTGAATGATATATTAAGAAGAGATATTGAAATTGTAGGAGAAGAAGAGTACGTGCATGATTTAATACCTAAATCTTTGCAAACCAAGTATCCTTTAGCAGTTATAAATGAAGATAATAAATTACAAGGAATTATTTTAAGAGTACATTTATTGTCAGGTTTAATTTCTGATACAGAAGAAACTGCAGAAGAAATTCAAGAAGAATAATTTTTTATTAGTAAAAACACTTCTAAATTTAGAAGTGTTTTTGTCTTATTAGTATCAATTAAGTATCTCATTAGCTATAATAATATTTAATATGATTTTAGAGGAGAACGAATTGTATGAAAGAGCAACGGATACTATTTACAGGTGGTGGAACTGCTGGACATGTTATTGTTAACATTGCACTCATTCCCCATTTTCATAAAGCAGGTTGGAAAATTGACTACATAGGATCGAAATCAGGAATTGAAAAAGAGTTAATAGAGAATTTTGATTATGTAACCTATCATCCGATTTCGACAGGAAAATTAAGACGTTATATGTCGATTGAAAATTTTAAAGATCCTTTTAAAATCTTAAAAGGAATTTTTCAGTCATGGAAAATCCTTCGAAGTACCCGTCCACAAGTGATATTTTCTAAAGGAGGATTTGTATCTGTTCCAGTGAGTATTGCTGGTTGGTTTAGAAGAGTTCCGATGATTATTCATGAATCGGATTTCACACCGGGGCTTGCGAATAAATTAGTAACTCCTTTTTCAAAACAAATATTAACAACATTTCCAGAAACAATAAATTACTTACCAATAAAGAAAACGACACATGTAGGTGCTATAGTTAGAAATGAGTTGACTGAAGGTAGCGAAACGAATGGCTATAAGTTAACTGGACTAAAAAATACGAAGCCTATCATACTCGTGATGGGCGGTAGTGGTGGTTCCCGTAAAATTAATCAAATTATACGAAAAAATTTATCTAGATTACTTGGAGAATATCAAATAATTCATATTTGTGGTGACGATGGAATCGATGAAGCAATTGAAGAAGAAGGATACGTGCAATATAAATATGTTAATGATGAATTAAATGATTTATTTGCGATAACAGATTATATTATTTCACGCGCTGGTTCTAATGCCATATTTGAATTTTTGGCACTTAATATTCCGATGTTACTTATTCCATTATCACTTGGAGCAAGCCGAGGAGATCAGATTTTTAATGCTAAATCATTTGAAAAACAAGGATATGCACATATATTAGAAGAAGAGAATTTAACAGATGAATCACTCATTAAATCATTAGATGAATTAGTCTCAAATGGACCAGTATTAACGCGCAAAATGAAACAAAACGAAGCAGTAGATTCGTTTAATACAGTTGTAAAAATAATTGAAGAAACAGCAAAAAAACATTAACTTATAATTTAGTTAATGTTTTTTTGAAATTAGAACTCTAATCCTTCACTTTTAGGATCACGATAAACCATATCTATTTTACCTGTATGTGGATCGATAACAAGTCCATGAACCATCACATATTCTGGTAAAAGAGGATGATTTCGAATAATATCAACACTTTGATTAATCGATTCTTCAACAGTTTCAAAACCATGGAACTCTTGATGAATGTCAATACCGGCATAGTCAATCGCATTAAGTGTTTCTTTACTAATTCCTTTTTTTCTCATATTGTCATATAACGCATGAGTATCAACATTAGACATTCCGCAGTCATGATGTCCAATTACAATGATTTGTTCTGCATTTAAATTATAAACTGCAACAAGTAAACTTTTAATAATGCTGTCAAACGGTTTACGAATAATTGCACCTGCGTTTTTAACCATCTTAACATCACCATTGTGAATGTTTAAAGCTTTTGGTAATAATTCAACAAGTCTTGATTCCATGCAAGTGAAAATAACCATCTTCTTATTAGGTAATGAGTCTGACTTATATTTCTCATATTCTTTACCTTCAACAAATTTCTCATTATACTTTAACATTTCTTCTAAAAACAAATGAATCACTCCAAGTTTTTTTATGATATTTAATTTATTTAAATATTAGTAATTAACTAATTATAGCATATTTTTTTTTGAAAAAGCAGTTTAATGAATTGGAAGATAACGATATGAGAGAATTTTTTAAAATGGTATAATAAAGATAATTAAATGTTATCCGGAGGTATTATGGATAAAAAAAATAATGATATCATAGATACTGACTTAATTGAAGATATTGATGATGAAGAGATGTTAGAGTTAGTAGAGCAAGCAAGAGAAGCGGCGTTCGCAAGAGAGGCTTATCAAAAAAAACATGGTAAACCAAAGCGACAATTCCCTAAATGGGCATTTTGGTTAATTTCTCTTGCATTAGCATTCAATATTGTCGCACTTTTACCACAAACACTTTCGATTCCCGCTATTGAATTTTTAATAACATCTACTGAACTATCAAAACAAGATGATATAAAAGAATATAAAAAATCCGTGACAGTGATTGAAACAGGGGATAGTAAAGGGACAGGTTTTTTATTTTCAAATGATGGATTAATGTTAACTAATAGCCATGTCATTGAAGGAAATGACACAGTTACTGTCGGTGTTCCTGAGCATGGTTTGTTTACTGGAAAAGTGGTTGAAGATTATCCGGAAATTGATTTGGCTGTTGTTAAAATAGATATTGGCGAAGCAACTCCTTATTTAGAGTTAGCTAAAAATCCAGAATATGAACAAGATGAATTAATTTATTTTATCGGTAATCCACTGAAATTTAGTGGCATTGCAAATAAAGGAAATTTAATAGAAGAAGTAAGGCTTAAAGATTGGGATCAACCAGTTGTTACAATTGATGCTCCTGTTTATAGAGGTAATAGTGGAAGTCCAATAATTAATAAAGATGGAAAAGTTACTGGTGTAATATTTGCTACAATAGATGAAGAAGAGATAGGAAAAGTTGGTTTATTCGTTCCAATTGATTATTTTCATGACATATATAGGTAAAAAGAAGGAGAGATTTAAGTGAGTGAACAACAATTAAATTATTTAAAAGAAAATCGAAGTAAAAACTTAGCAGCATTATATGATTTTTTGAAAATACCAAGTGTAAGTACAGATTCAACATTTAAAAAAGATGTTAGAAATGCAGGACAGTTCGTTTATGACTATTTAAATGAAATTGGTTTTTCTAATCTAGAAATGATTGAAACCGATGGACATCCAATTATCTATGGTGAATATATGGGAGCGGGTAAGGATGCACCAACTGTATTATTATATGGTCATTATGATGTACAACCAGCAGATCCTTATGAAGAGTGGATAAGTGAGCCTTTTTTACCAGAAGAAAGAAATGGTCGAATTTATGCACGTGGTGCAAGTGACGATAAAGGGCAAGTCTTTATGCACTTAGCTGTCTTTGAAGCATTTATGAAAACTGAAGGAAAATTACCACTCAATGTGAAGGTGTGTATTGAAGGTGAAGAAGAAATTGGAAGCGAAAATTTACATAATTACTTAAATGCTTACCCTGAGAAATTTGCAGCTGATTTTACAGTAATATCAGATTCTGGTATGATTGCTGAAAATCAACCGACAATTCTTTACGGGTTAAAAGGGTTTACTGGAATTGAAATTGAAGTAACTGGACCAAGTTATGATCTCCACTCTGGTATTTACGGTGGAGCGGTAAAAAATCCAGCAATGGCTTTAGCCCAATTACTTGCAACTATGAAAAATAAAGATGAACAGATTACAGTATCAGGCTTTTATGATGGTGTTGAAGATTTAACAAAAGAAGAAAGAGAACTCATTAAAAATGTTCAAGGTGAAAATTATTTAGAAACAACAGGTGCGATTCAAACAATTTCAGAAAAAGGATACTCAGCAAAAGAACATACAATGGCAAGACCTACTTTTGAAATAAATGGTATTTATGGGGGTTATCAAGGCGAGGGGACTAAAACAATCATCCCAACGTCTGCAACAGCTAAAATAACTTGTCGAATTGTCCCGAATCAAGACCCAGAAAGAATACAAGATTTATTAGAAACGCATATCGAAAAGTATAAGCCAGCAGGTGTTAAAGTTAAAGTAAAGAAAGAAAAGCTATCTGCAAAAGCATATAAAGTAGAGCCAACAGACCCATTAATTGTAAAAGCAGCAGAAAGCTATGAACGTGCATTTAAAAAAGAAGCTGTATTTGTGCGTATGGGTGGTTCAATACCCGTTGTTGAATGGTTGGATAATTTATATGAGCATCCGGTTGTATTACTTGGATTTGGGACACCAGATGATCGTTTGCACTCACCAAATGAAAGTTTTCCACTAAATAGTTTTGATTTAGGTATGGAAACAATTGTTTATTACTGGAATACATTCAAAAAGGAGTGAAGGACATGAAGTTTGCACTTATAACAGGTACATCAAGAGGGTTAGGAGAATCAATCGCGGAGTTTTTATTGGAGTCATATGTCCACGTCATCGGTGTATCACGAACAAAAAATTTAGGGTTACAAGCTAAAGCAAAAGAATATAATGTGAATTATATTCATTTAACTACTGATTTAACAGTTGCTAATGAAGTTGAAGAAATGATAATTAAAGCAAATGAAATATTAAGTGAATATGAAGTGAACAGTTTATATATTATTAACAATGCTGGAATGTTAGAACCAATGAATCAAGCGAAAGAAGTAGATTCAAAAAAATTAATTAAACATTTTCAAATAAATGCACTGACTCCCATGATGATTACGAATAATTTTTTAAAATTAAGTGAAAAAGCAGATTATACACTGACAATTGCAAATATCACAAGTGGAGCAGCTACAAAAGCAATTTATGGTTGGAGTGCTTATAGTAGTTCGAAAGCAAGCCTTAATGCATATACACAAACTGTTGGTATAGAGCAAAATGTGTTAAAAACATATAATAAAATATTTGCTTTTAGCCCAGGAATAATGGATACAGATATGCAAAAACATATACGAATTCAAGATAAAGATGCTTTTATTGAAGTTGAAAACTTCAAAAATTATAAAAAAAGTAATTTATTAAAAGATACAGATGTTGTAGCTGGAGTTTTTTTAGATATCTTAACAAGTGAATCAGAAATAAGAAATGGTGAAATTTATAATATAACCGATTATATTTAACTAGATACAATGAATTTTATAATGATAAAAATTGCTTATCACCATTTTAAAGGTTAAGAATTTACTCTAATAGTGATAAGCAAAAAAATATATTATGAAATTCATTAATACTTTATGAAAAGTATGTCTTTTTCTCGTTAAGTTTGATAAACTAATTGTAATTAAAGAATGAATACTCATTCATAACTTAATAGGAGGAGATTACTAATGAAAGATAAAGTTGTTATTGTTACAGGTGGTTCAAGTGGTATGGGTAAAGCTATGGTTCAAAAGTTTGCAAATGAAGGCGCTTCCGTTGTGATGACTGGAAGAAATGAAGAAAGATTAGCAGAAGCTAAAGCAGAAATAGAAAAAACAGCAACAGGAACCGTATACCCATTCCAAATGGATGTAAGGAACCTAGAAGATGTCGATCGCATGGTCAGTGAGACAGTTGAAAATTTTGGACAAATTGATTATTTAGTAAATAACGCAGCAGGTAATTTCATTGCCTTAGCAGAAGATTTATCACCAAATGGATGGAATTCTGTTATAGATATTGTTTTAAATGGTACATTTTACTGTAGCCAAGCTGTAGGAAAGCATTGGATTGAAACAAAACATAAAGGTGCAATATTAAATATGGTTGCAACATACGCTTGGGATGCAGGAGCAGGAGTAATCCATAGTGCAGCAGCAAAAGCAGGCGTATTAAGTTTAACACGTACACTCGCAGTTGAGTGGGGAACACGTTACGGAATTCGCACAAACGCAATCGCACCAGGTCCAATTGAACGCACAGGTGGAGCAGAAAAGTTAATGTTATCAGAAGATATGGCTGAGCAAACACGTCAATCGGTACCGTTACAAAGATTTGGTACGCCAGAAGAGATTGCTGGACTAGCATTTTTCTTACTTTCAGATGATGCCGCTTACATAAATGGTGAAGTCGTTACCATGGACGGTGGACAGTGGTTAAATCAAATGCCATTTTAGTAAATGATTAAATTAAAAAGCTAACCAATACTATTTATAAATAGTGTTGGTTAGCTTTTTGTTGTAAAAACGCGTAAAATAAAGTATAGATAAAGAAAGTTTAAATGAAATAAGGAAGGGAAGATATTAGTTTGATTACACGTAAAAGTAAACGAGAAATAGAACAAATGAAATTAGCAGGTGACTTATTAGTTAAAACACATAAAGAAATTGCAAAAATGATAAAACCAGGAATTACAACGATGGAGATTGATACATTCGTTGAAGATTTTTTAAAAAAGCATGGGGCAACTCCAGAACAAAAAGGTTTCCAAGGTTACAAATATGCAACGTGTGCGTCAATTAATGATGAAATTTGTCATGGTTTCCCGCGAAATGAAAAATTAGTCGATGGTGATCTTGTGACAATTGATATGGTTGTTAATCTAAATGGAGGATTAGCTGATTCTGCGTGGACATATGCTGTCGGTGAAATAGACCCAGCAGGTAAACATTTAATGGAAGTAACAAAAAAAGCACTATACCTTGGTATTGAACAAGCGAAAGTAGGTAACCGTGTTGGGGATATTGGTCATGCGATTCAAACTTATGCAGAAAAAGAAGGGTTTTCAGTTGTGAGAGACTTTACAGGTCATGGTATTGGACCAACATTGCATGAACCTCCACATATACCACACTTTGGTTTACCTAATAAAGGTACACGCCTAAAAGAAGGTATGGTTATCACAATCGAACCAATGATTAATGAAGGTAAATGGCATAGTCAAATGGATGACAATGGTTGGACAGCGCGTACACAAGATCAAAGTCGTTCAGCTCAATATGAGCATACACTTGCGATTACGAAAGATGGTCCGTTAATTTTAACAGAACAGGACTAAAATTTAAGGATGATAAAAGTGAGAGAGATAAGTGAAAAAGCTGCAGATTACGATAGTTATTCTGCTCAAGAAATGATTAAATTAGGTATTCAAACATCACTTCCCATAGCTTTTGGTTATATTCCTGTCGCTCTCACATTTGGCATACTAGCTAAACAAGCTGGTATGTCTATTTTAGAATTGACGATGATGAGTGCTTTTGTTTATGCAGGTGCAAGCCAATTTATGGGTGCGAATATGATTATTAGTAGTGCTTCTGCCTTAGAAATAATCGTAGCAACCTTTGTTTTGAATTTCAGACATTTTATTATGAGTTTATCGTTTATGAATCAAGTTCAGTCAACTATTGGTCGAAAGGGCAGAGTTTCACTAGGACTCGGTCTAACTGATGAATCATTTGCTGTGTCGGCACTTCATATAGATAAAGTTGATTATAAAAAAGGGTATGTATTTTTTATTACGGTTATTTTAACTGCTTATTTAACTTGGGTGATTGGAAGTTTAATTGGGGGGCTTGTTGGAGATATTATTCCCGAACAATTAAGCAATAGTATGGGAATTGCTTTATATGCACTCTTTATTGGTTTACTTGTACCTTCGATTAAACGAAACACTAAAGTTATTTTAATTGTTGTTATTGCGATGACAGTTAATTATTTCTTTTCACAAATTATGAGCGATGGTTGGGCAATTGTGCTAGGCACTTTGATCGGTGGTTTGAGTGGTGTTGTTTTGTTAAAGGAGGAAAGTAAGTGATTTTTATTATCATTATAGGTATGTCACTTGTGACAATGATACCAAGAATAATTCCTGCATTTATTGTTGAAAAGTTTGTTTTTAAAGATTGGATTAATCGGTGGTTATCAGCGATACCATATGCTGCGCTAGGGGCAATGATTTTTCCTGGAATTCTTTATGTTAAAGATAATAATCCCAGTGTTGGCATTATCGGAGGAATTGTCGCTATTATACTTGCATTTTTAGGATTAAATATTGTTTTTGTTGTCGTAGGAGCAATTATAGCAGTTTATTTAATAACAATGTAAATACGCCTTGCAATTATTCAGAAAATTCTGCATAATAGACTTAGGAAGTAAAAAGGGGGCGTAATTTATGAAAAGATATAAAGATAGTCAACCAAACCAAGAACTTAATCAACTAAATCAGGAAAAGGCACCGTTTCATATGGAATTAACAGCCCGGTTATTATTAGATAATTTATGCTATGGGTGGAATGAAAATTACTTACTCGAACAAATAAATTATGCTTTAGATACTTCAAATAAAAAAATGTTCACTGAATATAGCTTAAAATATAAAAAATTTAAAAACCAATAATATAAATGAACTCTATTAAGAAAAGCTAATTAAACTAAATTATTTTAGTTTAATTAGCTTTTTTTGTTTAAAGTTTTTAATAAATGGATTGCAGTATTCAAACTTTTTTGATCCTTTTTTTCCAAAAATATAAAAAGCAAATTCAAAAATTCTGTTGATTTAAATATAGCTTGATTATAAATATCTATAAAAGAGCGTGAATCGTTATTAATCTCATCCCAAACAACATGATTTTCATTTAATAAATCAGTACTTGTATTTAACTTCAAATGAATGTCGTATAAAGGTGTGTAAGAAGGGAACATTTTAGACTTCCAACCATATGGGTCAAAAAGCCATCTTAAACCTATTAAAGTGTGTAAATAAGCTTTTTGGAGATTCTTTGCTAAATGAGGGTTAATAATTTTCATTGATTTTTTGATGTTAGAATCTAAAAGTATTTTTAACTTAAATTCTTTTAAAACAGGGACTTTTCTTGTGTCTAGATTATAATACTTATGCATAATTAAAGTATCGATATTCGTTTTTAGAACATTTACACTTGTATGTGTTAATTTACTGAAATGATTTAGATATTTGCTCATTTCCTTTTCTAAAAAACAATAAGTAATATAACCAATAATATATGAAGTTACTTGTTTGTTTGTGGAAGAGATTGAGTGAATAAATTTAATAAAATTTTCTTCACTATTTTCACTAGTTAATGTGAGAAGCTGCTTCTTAAAGAATAATTTATTTTGTGAATAAAAAGGAATGAAATCTAACAAGTTATTTCCTTGTGCTCCAAGAATTAAATAATTTTCATCTAAAGTAAAGTTTGCGAGTTTTTCGGTACGATCAGTTACTTCTTCGGAAAATAATATGTGAGTCCAAATCATCGGCATTATCTTTACTCCTTTTATAAAATCTATTATTTCTATTATAGATGTTTTAGAACGAAATAATTAAGTGAAAAAGTACAATTTTGTGTCATTATACTTTTAAACGATTGTAATTAAAGAAAATTCTCACTATTTAAGTTAAACATTTCATTAAATCAATATGATTTGTTACAATAGTGGGTGAGTTGAATCAATTACCTATCAAGGAGGAATTGAATTGAGTTATCGTATAGAAAAAGACACGTTAGGTGAAGTAAAAGTACCTACTGAAAAATATTGGGGTGCTCAGACACAAAGAAGTAAACAAAATTTCCCAATCGGAAATGAAAAAATGCCTAAAGAAATTATTAAAGCATTTGCAATACTTAAGAAAAGTGCAGCAAAAGCAAATCATGATTTAGGTTTACTAGAAAAAGAAAAGTCAGACGCAATTGGTTATGCAGCTGATAAAGTAGTTGCAGGGGAATTAAATGAACACTTCCCATTAGTTGTTTGGCAAACTGGAAGCGGAACACAATCAAATATGAACGTGAATGAAGTTTTATCATACGTTGGAAATGAATGGTTAAAAGAACAAGGAAGTGACCTTGTATTACACCCAAATGATGACGTTAATAAATCTCAAAGTTCAAATGATACATATCCAACAGCACTTCATGTTGCTGCGGTATTAAAGTTAGAAGATGAAGTTCTTCCAGCAGTAAAAATATTAAAGGATTCTATCGCTGTCAAAGTAGAGGCTTTTAAAGATGTTGTTAAAATTGGACGTACTCATCTGCAAGATGCTACACCAATTACACTTGGTCAAGAAATGAGTGGTTGGCATCGTATGTTAGAAAAAGCAGAAGTGATGATTGGTGAAAGTACTGAACATTTAAAAGACTTAGCAATTGGTGGAACTGCAGTTGGAACAGGTCTAAATGCTCATCCAGAATTTTCAGACCGTGTGTGTGTTGAGATAAGCAAATCAACAAATCGCACATTTAGTTCTGAGAAAAACAAATTCCATTCGTTAACAAGTTATGATGAAGCAGTATATGCTCATGGTGCGCTTAAAGCATTAGCAGCTGATTTAATGAAAATTGCAAACGATGTGCGTTGGTTAGCAAGTGGACCGCGTTCTGGTTTAGGTGAGATTACTTTACCAACAAATGAGCCAGGAAGTTCAATTATGCCAGGGAAAGTGAACCCGACGCAAAGCGAGGCATTAACGATGGTTGTTACGCAAGTTATGGGTAACGACGCGACAATTGGTTTTGCAGCTAGCCAAGGGAATTTTGAACTTAATGTATTTAAACCTGTTATCGCATATAATTTCTTACAATCAGCGCAATTATTAGCAGATGGCATGAAGTCATTTGAAGAACGTGCAGTACGTGGAATAGAAGCTAACTACGAAAAAATTGATGAATTTTTAAATGGATCTTTAATGTTAGTAACAGCGCTCAATCCACATATCGGTTATGAAAATGCAGCTAAAATTGCTAAAAAAGCATTTGATGAAAATACAACGCTTAAAGAAGCAGCAGTTGCATCTGGTCTTTTAACAGAAGAAGAATTTGATGAATATGTTGTCCCAGAAGATATGACACATACATTATAAAAAACTAAATCAGTATACAGAAATTACTAGGTCTGTTATAGTAATTTGCATACAATATTTTATGGAGGTGTCTTATGTCTAAATTAGAAGAAAAATCATTAGAAGTACAAAGTGAATTACGCGAATCAGAAGCGTTCACAGCATTTGAAGCATCATTTAAAGCAATGTTAGAAGATGATGAAGCACGTGGGCTTTATGAAGGGTTCCGTGATTTTCAAATTAGTTTAAATGAAAAACAATCTCAAGGACTTGAAGTGACTGAAGCTGAAATAGAAGAATCACGCCAACAATTTGAGACTTTAAAGGAAAATGAAATTGTAAATGGTTTTATGGCAAATGAACATGCATTAAATCAGCTAATTCAAGAAGTTAGTACAATTATTATGAAGCCTTTAGAAGAAGCATATGAAGCTTCAATGAAATAAATAGTAATAATAATAAACACCCCCTAAACATTTTGTTTAGGGGGATTTATTATCTCTGGAAAGAAACGAGTTTTGCATTATCAGTAACGCAGCGATGTGGTAAATCAGAAAAACCTTCTTGCTCTAATTTTCTGAGCGTATAAGCTTTAGCTTCTTCATCATTTTGGGCAGTAAATGCTTCGTCAATTACTTTTACACCTGTACGCTCAAAAGCAGTAAGGTTATAGTGTTTCATCTAGACACCTCCTAATAATGATGTTATCTTAAAACTATTATGTCATGAAAAACAAATAAATGAAAGTTAAATGTATAGCGTTTACAATGTTGAATTAACAAGTCACATGCATTATAAAGGAGAATCAGTATGGGGTTAAAGATAAATAAAGTATCAAAGGATTTCGGGGATTTTACCGCCGTTCACCCTTTAACGTTAACGATACCTGAACGAGAAATGTTCGGTTTGCTTGGTGGAAACGGTGCAGGAAAAACAACTACATTTAGAATGATTTTAGGTTTAATCGACGAGACTTCTGGAGAAATTACTTGGAAAGGACAACAAATAAATTACCAAACAAGTCATTTAGTAGGTTATTTACCTGAGGAAAGAGGACTTTATCCTAATCTAAAAGTAAAGGAACAATTAATTTATCTTGGCCGTTTAAGAGGTATGACTAAACGTGGTGCAGAAGCAGAAATTATAAAATGGTTAGATAAATTCGAAATACCTTATTATTTAAACCAAAAAGTAGAAGAGTTATCAAAGGGAAACCAACAAAAAATCCAATTTATCTCAAGTGTTTTACATAAACCTGAATTACTTATTTTAGATGAACCGTTTTCAGGGCTGGATCCTTTAAATGTTGAAATGTTAAAAAAAGCAATTTATGATTTAAAAGCGTCTGGTACAACAATCATTTTTTCTTCACATCAAATGTCGCATGTTGAAGAGATGTGTGAAAATTTATGTATTTTACAAAATGGTCGAGCAGTCGTTCAAGGAAATTTAGATGATATTAAGCGAGATTATGGAAAAAAGAACTTAATTATTCACGCAGAAGCAAATTTAGAATACTTAAAAAATTTTCCAGGAGTTACAGCTTTCAACCAACTAAGAAATGGTTGCGAATTACAAATAGAAAACGAAGAAGTATCTATGGCAATCTTTTCTGAATTAAAAAGTGAGCAGTTTGTTAGGAAATTTGATTTAGAAGAACCAACTTTAAATGACATTTTCATAGAAAAAGTAGGTGCTCATTATGAATAAATTTTTATTAGTCTTAGGGCATACATATTGGACACGCTTTAAATCTAAAGCATTCCTTATCACAACAGCTATTCTGTTACTTCTCGTTTTAGCAGTTGCAAACATAGATTCAATTATTAAAATCTTTGATTCTGATTCAGAAGCTTCTGAAGTTATCGTTATTAATGAATCGCTTTTAATTTATACTGAACTTGATAATTATTTAGCTAGTGACGAAACGATAAAGTTAATTGAGTATGAAGAAGGACTAGAAGCAGGAAAAAAAGCAGTTGAAAACGAAGAATATGAAGCGTTACTCGTTTTAAAAGAACAAGCAAACACTTTACCAGATGTTACTTATTACGCAAAAAGTGTTACAACTGATGAACTTCAAACTAAACTTGAAGCAAACTTACAAATCATTAAAGATTCTTTGCTGATAGAGCAAGCAGGTATAGATGAAGCGACTTTACTCGAATTAAACGAGCCAGTTAACATAGAAAAGCTTGCTCTTGATAAATCTGCTAAAACAGACGCAGAGCTCGATTTAGCTCGCGTGATTGTTTACGTCATGATATTTATTTTATATATGGCAATTATTATTTATGGGCAAATGATTGCAACTGATATAGCTACTGAAAAATCATCGCGCGTTATGGAGTTACTTATCTCAAGTGCATCACCTGTAACGCATATGTTTGCTAAAATTATTGGAATTGCATTATTAGGAATTACTCAAGTAGGAATTGTAGTTATAGGCGGGACGATTGCAATTATTCCTAAACTTAAAGGAATAAAACCTGGTCTTTTAGAAGACATCGGTTTAGGAAGTGTAAGCCCAGCGCTTTTTTTATATGGTTTTTTATTTTTTCTATTAGGTTACCTTTTATACGCAACAATCGCAGCGATGTTTGGTTCACTAGTTAGTCGTGTCGAAGATTTACAGCAATTATTAATGCCCATGTTTATTCTAATCATCATCGCATTTTTCATCGCAATGTTTGGTTTAAATATGCCAGAAGCAAAATTTATAACAATTAGTTCATTTATTCCATTTTTTTCACCAATGATCATGTTTTTACGTATTGGGATGATTAGTGTTCCTTTATGGGAAATCTTAGTATCAATTGGTATTTTAATCGGAACAATTGTTGTTTTAGGTTTATTAGGTGCAAGAATCTATCGTGGAGGCGTCTTGATGTATGGGCCATCTCGCTCGCTAAAAGATATTAAAAATGCGTTTAGTCTATCAAAAAAAGAAAAATAAAGATAAAAAGGACTACTAAAAATAAACTTTAGTAGTCTTTTTTCGAATGAAAGGCAAACGTTTGCTCGCATTAATGTTACGTGATAGGATAAATAAAAGCGATGATTAAAAGGTGGTTACACAGATGTCTCAAGGAATTAAATTTATTCATGCCGCAGATTTACATTTAGATAGTCCGTTTCTCGGTTTAAGTGACCTAGATGAGAAATTATTTGAAAAAGTAAAAGAAAGTACATTTACAGCATTAAATAATTTAGTTAATGAAGCAATTAAATATAAAGTAGATTTTGTTTTAATTATAGGAGATTTATTTGATAATAATAAACAGAGTTTAAAAGCACAAGTCAGATTAAAGGAAGCTTTTGATAGGTTAAATAAATATAATATTAATGTTTATTTAAGTTATGGAAATCATGATTTTATTCAAGGTAATCTTTATCCAATTGATTATCCTGAGAATGTATTTGTTTTTCCAAATGAAAAAGTAAGTCATTTTACTTATTATAAAGATGAACAAGCATTAGCTAACATTTATGGATTTAGTTATGAAACAAGAGAAGTTACCGAAAACAAGATAGAAGAATACCAAAAAATTAATGCTGATATATCTTATCATATCGCAACATTACATGGATCAGCTGATACATCTCATGGGCACGCTACTTATGCACCCTTTAAAATATCAGAATTAAAAGACAAACCATTTGATTACTGGGCGCTAGGTCATATTCACAAGCGAGAAATTTTATCAGAGTCACCGCCAATTGTTTATCCAGGAAATATTCAAGGACGTCATCGGAATGAACCTGGAGATAAAGGATGTTACTTAGTTAACTTAACAAAAAATGAAACACAATTTAAATTTATTCCTCTTGGAATCATCAAATTCAAATCAATAGTCATTGATTTAGTAAAAGAGGATACGTTACACCAGTTAAAAGAAAAAATCAATCATCAATTGTTTGAAGACGAACTTGAGTTAATCCATCTGACGATTAATAGTCAAACGGATGAGATAACAGAGTGGGAGAAAACAGATAGGTTGAGTGAGTTAATCCAACTTATTAATGATTTACATTCGAGTTATATATATAAATATAAAGTAAAGTTAAACACAGGTACTTTCTTTTCTAATAATTACTTCTTTGATCAGCTATTGCTTCATTTGGAAGAATCAGAAGTAGAGACATCAATAAGTGATTTATTAACACACCCACAAGCAAGAAAACACCCTGAGATTTATGATATAGATAATGAACAATTAAAAAACAGAGCACAAGAAATACTTACATTAGAATTTTACAACCGAGGTGAGAAGAAATGAAATTTACTCGGGCTAATATATATGGATTTGGTAAGTGGGTAGATAAGGAAATAATTTTTAATGAAAATGAATTAAATGTAATTTACGGAGAAAACGAATCAGGAAAAACAACCTTGCAAAAATTTATTATGTTTATACTTTTTGGTCAAACAGCTAAAGAACAAGTAGCCCATCAACCAATAGAAAGTAGTAAGTTTGGTGGGATCTTAACGTTTTTAGATGCAAATAACCAAGAGGTTAGTGTTGAGCGGACTAAAGAACAGTTGACAATTTATTCTCCTACTGAAACTTCCAATGAAGAAAAAGTATTAACGACTTATTTAAATGGATTAACAAAACAAACCTTTATGTCGATCTATTCATTTTCAGCAGTTGATCTTTTACAAATAAGAGATATTACTGAACAAGAATTTGGTAATATTTTATTCAATGTAGGTTTAGCAGGAGCAACAAATATAGAAATAGCTGAACGTAATATTGAACGTGAAACAGGTAAGTTATTTAAAAAAACAGGTAGAATTCCAACACTTAATAAACAATTAACAAAGCTAGAAGAACTTGTTTCGATTGAACAAAAGCTCAAAAAACAAGAAAGTTATTACGCAGAAATGAAAGAAAAACAAAAGAGTAAGAAGGTAAGATTACAAAATTTAATTAAAAAAATTAAAGCAACACGTATAGAGGCAGATTTTATCAGTAAACAACGCCACTTACTCCCAGCAATTAATGAATTAAAGAGCACCAAAGAAGAATTACAAAAATTTCCTGAAACACTTGATTTTCCTGAAGCGGGGATTAAGCGTTTAGAAAAGTATAAGGAATCTCTTATTCCTTTATTAAGTAATCAAGCAAGCATTGAAAAAAACATGCTAAATTATAAAGAAGAGTTAGAAAAACTTGAAAAATCAATTCTTTCAAAGGAAATGTATGATCTAGCAAGTAACCTTCAAAAGGATAGAAATAACTATGAACATTATTTAGTTGAATCAGAAGAATTAACAAGGACATTGGAAAAAACAGCGAACGAAATTGAATTAGGTTTAAATGATCTAGCTATACCTTTAAATATAGAATCATTTAAAGTTTTGAGCTTACCTTATTACCTTGCTAAGACATGGAAAAGTATAGAAGAAGAAGCGCTTCAATTAAGTCAAATAAGAAAAGAAATTGAATCAGAACAATTAATGTTAGAAAATGAACTTGAAATGATTGAAACAGAAACGAATCAATTAAAGCACAAATTACTAGCACTTGAAGAACTTGATAAATTAAAAGAACAGCTGATTAATTATACACAATCAACCAAACAAACGACGCAATTTAATGAGCATAAAATTAACCAATCAGCTAAGAAAAAAATAGTTCAAGGTGGACTGGGCGTCGTTACTTTACTTGTTATATTATTTTTTATTACTACAAGTTCACTTTTTATTTATAGTAGTATCGGTATTGCTATAATAATAGCAAGTTTATATTATTTAGTTAATTACTTTGAAAAGAAAAATGAACAGTTAATTCATTCACTTGTTGCAAATCAAAGTAGTAGTTTAACAAAAGATGAATATATAAAAATAAAAAAGCAAGTAGAAAAACAAGATGACTATTACATGCAGCTAAAGTTTTTAGAAAATGAAAAACAAAAAATAACTCGCGAACAACTCCAAATTAATGAACGTTCTGAAATGTTTAAGCAAAGAGAAAGTATCTTTAACGAACGCGTGTTGGATGAACGAAAAGAATATGATTTTTTAAATAATATTGACCCAATTCATTGGACAGAATTATTAACTATATTAAAACAGTTAAAAGAAAAAGAAACTTATTTAACAGAGAAAGAGTTAAAAAACATACAAGTTAATGAAATCTTAAATGCATACGAACAAAGGTTATCTAATATATTAAATAATTTATCAATAATGAATTATGAACAGTTAGTTGCCCACATAGAAGCTCATAAAAAAGCAGATCAATTAATTAGTAATTATAAAGAGATAATTGCTAAATTAAGAGATGAAAAAAGTTTACTTGATGAAGAAATCAATTATTATCAAGCTGAAATAAGAGCTCTCTTCAAATTAGCTTCAGTAGAAAATGAAGAAGCATATATTGAAAAATATTATAAATCAGAAGAAAAAAACCGATTAAATGAGCAACTATCATCTTATTATAGTCAACTTGAAACGAGTTTTGATCTAGCTACAATTAAACAATTATTACAAAAAAATCAAGATGATTATGATTTAGATCAAAAAAATAACGAATTAAAAATAGAAATTACTCAGTATGATCAAGAAATAGAAGAAGTACGCACAGAACTAGCTACATTAGAAGCAGAATTAAGTCAGATGGAAGAAACAGAAGAATATTCCAATGTATTTCACAAAGTAACTCATAAAAAAGCAAGAGCAAAAGAATTAGCTTTTGAATGGGCAGCTATGAAACTTGCAACAGATACACTTGAAGCAACAAAACGTTCCTTTCATCAAAAGTACATGAAAGATGTGATTAAAAAAGCTTCAACTTATTTTAAAATAATTACTAAAAGTAAATATATAGCAATTTATCCTCCAGAAAAAGGAAAACCGTTTTCTGTCGAAACTAATATTCACACACGTTTTGTAATTGATCAGTTATCCCAAGGAACAATTGATCAATTATATGTATCATTACGAATAGCTATAAGCTCAGTAATGAGTGAAAAATATTCAGTTCCATTTTTAATTGACGATGCATTTGTGCACTTCGATCATAAACGTGAAAAGGCTATTATGTTATTATTAAAAGAAATTACAAAAGAACAACAAGTTATTTTGTTTACGTGTAAAAAGCATTTATTAGAATTAACAGACGGTAAAGTTCTAGATTTAACAAATCAATAAATGTGATAAACTGGTAGTAAGGAGGGTTTAATATGGCACAAGGAATTAAAGATTATAAAATTAATGATAATTTTGAAGGGTTTATGTTAATTAAAGATGTAAGAAAAGGAATAGCAAGCAATGGTAAACCTTTTCTAACGTTAATCTTTAGAGATAAAACAGGGGAAATAGATGCAAAACTTTGGGGAGCAACACCTGAAGATGAAGAAATGTATTTACCTGAAAAAGTTGTCAAGTTAACAGGAAACATTAATGAATTCAGAGGAAGCGCTCAATTTAGAATTAAAACAATCCGTATCGCTACAACTGCAGATAATGTGAGAATATCTGACTTTTTAGAAACCGCTCCAGTTGAAGTAGAAGAATTAAAAGCATTAATGACTGAATTTATTTTTGAAATGAAAAACCCTAATATTCAAAGGATTGTTCGTGCGTTTATTAAAAAATACGAAGAAGAATTATATATATATCCTGCAGCATCAAAAAATCACCATGCGTATGTATCAGGACTTGCACATCATGTTATTAGCATGCTCAAAATAGCGAAGCAATTATGTATACTTTATCCGACATTAAATAAAGATTTATTATATGCAGGCGTAATATTACATGATATTGGTAAAATACACGAACTTTCAGGAGCAATATCTACGAGTTATACAGTAGAAGGGACGTTGCTTGGACATATCTCGATTATGGTCTCAGAGATAGAAGAGGTTGCCGAAGAGCTTAAAATAGAAAGTGAAGAAGTTGTTATTTTGCAACATATTGTATTAAGTCATCATGGTAAGGCTGAATGGGGAAGTCCTAAACCGCCTATGATTAGAGAAGCAGAAATGCTTCATTTTATCGATATTATTGATGCAAAGATGAATATGTTGGATAGAGCTTTAGATCAAGTTGAACCAGGTGAATTCACAGAAAGAGTTTTTGCTTTAGAGAATCGTGCGTTTTATAAACCAACATTTGAAGAAAAATAAAAAAAGATCAGATTGTTCATCATGAACAATCTGATCTTTTTGTACTATATTTAATTATTATTCTGCAGGAGCTTCCTCTACAGGAGCTTCTTCAGGAGCTTCAAATAATCCTTCAAACTCTTTAATTTTAACTTTGATATCTGTTTCATCCATTAGTTTACTTAATTTTTCCATTGCAGCAGTTTGGTCAATCTTATTAGATGCAATTTCACGACGAATTTCGTCTTTTTGATCTTCTAATTTACCAAAGTCTTCATCAGATTCTGTCTTTTTATTTAATTTAATAATGTGGAAACCAAAGTCGCTTTGAACAGGATCACTGATTTTTCCTTCTTTCATTTCAAAAACAGCATTCTCAAATTCTGGCGCCATTTCACCAACACCAAATGGAGGTAAGTTTCCACCATCTTTAGCGTTTTGTTCATCAGTTGAATATTTTTCAGCTAATTTATCGAAGTCTTTTCCATCTTTTGCTTCTTTTGCAACTTTCTTAGCAAGATCTTCATCAGTTACTAAAATATGTTGAGCTTCGATTTGATATTTTTGTCGTTCGAAATAAGTTTCAATTTCTTCATCAGTTACTTCAATATCCTCAGTAATTGCAGCTTCTTGTAAAAGACCATTTTTAATATCTTTACGTAAGTCATCTTCGGTTATGTTTTGTGCTGCTAAAGTCTGCTCAAAATCTTCGCCTACTTGTTCTTTGATGTTTTCAAGTTCTGCATCAACTTGTTTTTCATCGACTTCATATTTATCATTTAAAACAGTCATAGTAACTAATTCAGTCAGAACTTCTTCACCATGTTTATCTTTTAATTCTTCATAAAATTCTTCTTTAGTAATATCACCTGCGCTTGTTTCTACAACCGCCTTAGAATCTCCACCACCACATGCAGTAAGACCTAATAAACCAATTGCTAGTGTTCCACTTATTATCAATTTCTTCAATTTACAAACACTCCTATTTATTTACTATATTTAAAACATCCTCATGATAGCGTAACACATCTAAAGTAATAGATAAATCAATATCTAATAAGAACATGAGTAAAAACAATGTAAAAAACAAACCTATCTGACTTCAGATAGGTTTGTTTTTATTTTTGATTACCTTGTTCTGTAAGCTTAGCTTCTAAATCTTTAATGCTTGTTTCGATTTGCTCTAAATAATCATGAATATTTTCTTGATTTGGTTCGATCGCAATTTTCCATTCTTCAATCGAAGTTTTCATTTCTTGAGTAAGTTCATTGATTAAAGTCGCGCCTTCTTTTGAAGTTTTTGCGATTTGGTCTTTTAATTTTAGACCATCTTGAATCAGTTCATCAATTGTATTTTTCCATTCAAAACTTTGATCTTTTATACGTACGCGAACATCTTTACCTGAAGAAGGGGTAGTTAATAAAGTAGCCACCGCACTCGCTGTAGTTCCAACAAGTATCCCAAGTAATATTGATTTTCCTTTTGACATATACGCTCCACTCCCTAATATAAATTTAACTAATCAGTCAATTTCTTTGCTAATTTTTTTAGCAAGATCATTAAGTTCTTCTTGTGAATAATCGTCACGCTTCATTTGCCAATTAAACCCAAAACCATCATGTTCATCATAACGTGGAATCAAATGTAAGTGGAGGTGATATACTGTTTGACCTGCTAAAATATCATTATTATTTAAAATATTTAGTCCGACTGGATTAAAAGCTTTTTTTATAGCGCTAGCTACTTTTGGAATACGTCCAAAAAATTCTTTAGCTGTTTCTTCATCTGTTTCGTAAATGTTTTTTGTATGTTTTTTAGGTATGACAAGTGTGTGTCCTTCTGTTACTTGACTAATATCCATAAATGCATAAACATACTTATCTTCATACACTTTGGCAGAAGGCAATTCTCCATCAATTATTTTACAAAAAAGGCAGTCATCGTGTCTCATTAGTAACATCTCCTTAATGAAAATTGTATTCAACTCTAAGTTTATCATAAATTGATAAACAAGTATATGTCCATATTAGTTAGTTTAATAGCTATTCGTTGTTTATTCTATTTCAATTCAAAAAATAAATGTTAAAATAGAATAGTTAGGAGGAATGTCTAGTGACAAAATTATTAGAAGTAAATAATCTTACAGGTGGTTATACACATAGAGATGTTATTTTTGATTTATCATTTGAAGTTAATCGAAACGAAATTGTAGGGTTAATAGGTTTGAATGGTGCAGGAAAGAGTACGACAATTAAACATGTAATTGGGCTCATGCAAGCAAGGTCAGGCGAAATTAAAATTAATGGAAAAACATTTTTAGATAATCCGTCTATTTATAGAAATCAAATGGCTTACATCCCAGAGCAACCAATACTATATGATGAACTTACTTTATATGAACATTTAAAATTAACAGCAATGGCTTACGGATTAACGGAAACTTTATTTGAAGAACGTTTACCAAGCCTTTTAAAAGAGTTTAGATTAGAAAGACAATTACACTGGTTTCCAGTAAATTTTTCAAAAGGAATGCGTCAAAAAGTAATGATTATGTGTGCTTTTTTAATTGAACCGGAACTATATATTGTAGATGAACCTTTTGTCGGACTTGATCCTCTAGGAATTCAGTCATATTTAGAGTTGATGGAAGAAATGAAAGCGGCAGGTTCAGGAATTTTAATGTCCACACATATACTTGCCACAGCAGAAAAATATTGTGACCGGTTTATTATTATTCACGAAGGTAAAATTCGAGCTACTGGTACGATGGAAGAACTCAGAGAAGAATTTAACATGAGTGGTGCAAGTTTAGATGATCTTTATATTCAGTTAACAAAGGAAGAATCTAATGTTTGACGCAAAAGCTTTATTTAAACAACGATTCGATGAACATATCCAAACACTCAGCCGGTATCTTCGTTATATTTTAAATGGACATACAACAATTGCGCTATTATTTTTAATCTCAGTATTAGCTGTCTATTATCAACAATGGCTTAGCACGCTATCAGATAGTTTTCCTTATGCATTTATTATTGGAATTGCATTTGGGCTCGTTGTGACGTTAACACCAATTCAAACATTTTTAAAAGAGCCTGATTTAGTGTTTATAACTGTAGCAGAAAATAAAATGCAGCCCTATTTTAAACGTGCGAAGGTTTATAGTTTTGTTATTCAATTATATTTGATTTTCATTGTCGCAGCAGCATTTGGACCGATGTATACAAGTGCATATCCTGACCGTAGTGGTAAAAGTTTTTTATTTATATTACTTATTATGCTAATTTTTAAATACCTTAACATGTCGATTAGTTGGTGGATGTTAAAAATTAGACAAATAAATATACGTCGTTTAGATACATTTATTAGATTTAGTTTAAGTAGTGGTATCTTTATAAGTTTAATTTTAAAATCGTTTATTATTTTAGGAATGGCTTTAATATTATTTGCATTAGTGGCACTCTATAATTACAGTTTATCAAAAAAACAATCTGGATTAGCTTGGGATGTACTCGTAGAAAAAGATTTAAATCGTATGCATTTATTTTACCGAATGGCGAGTATGTTTGTTGAAGTGCCTCATTTAAAAGCAAAAGTAAAGCATAGAAAGATATTAACGAAAATATTAGAAAGTAGAATACCTTTTAAACAAACAAAAAGTTTTGCTTATTTAGATCGTTTAATATTTATTAGAAGCAATGATTACATTAGTATGTATATAAGGTTAATTATTTTAGGTAGTATTATAATTTACTTTGTTCCAAGTGATTTAATAAAAATTATTATGGGAATTCTCTTTATTTATATGAGTAATTTTCAATTGACTGCTTTGTTTCATCATAATCGAACAAGTATGTGGTTAGATTTATATCCTGTAAGTGAAGAAAATCGTCGAACTGAATTTTTAAGTTTCCTAATTAAATTGACTCTTATCCAGACTGTTATTTATAGTTTAATCTTTATTGTTTTATTAGACTTTCAGGGTTTTTTCTTAATGTTCATAGGTGGATTATTATTTACTTACTTATTTAATAACTATTTTGTGAAAAATAAATTAATCAAAGAATAAAAAAGAGATCCCTCAAGAAATATTAAGAGGGTATCTCTCGTTTACTTTATTTTTGGGCTTCAAAGTAAGCACCAATTAAAACTTTTGCTGCAATAGGTAGTGCAGTTTCATCAATATCAAACATTGGATGGTGGTGTGGATAAGAACTACCTTTTTGCTTTGCTCCTGTGAAAAAGAAAGCACCAGGTTTTTTTTGTAAATAATATGAAAAATCTTCTGCAGCCATTTGTGGCATTACTTCTATCGCTTCGTTTACTTCAGTTATTTTTTTTGCAGCGTCTAAGATTATTTTTGTTTCTGTTGGGTGGTTAATTACTGGTGGATATCCTTTGTCGTAATCTAAAGTAATTTCCACATCATATGTTTTGGCTACCCCATCAATTATCTGTTGCATGTCGTTAATAATTTGATTTTGTATATCTTGATTACAATAACGAACAGTTCCTGTTAAATTAGCTTGGTCAGCAATAATATTAAAAGAAGTACCTGAATTAAATTCACCAATTGTTAAAACAGCTGTTTCTAAAGGATCGAGTCTTCTACTAATGACAGTTTGTAACTGCGTTACTAATAATGCCCCGATAACAATCGAGTCTTTTGTTTGATGTGGATAAGCACCATGTCCACCAGCTCCATTAATTTGGATACTAAATTTGTCGGCACCAGCCATAAAGCTCCCGCTTCTCGTATGGATTTTACCGACATCTGTCTGTGACCAAAAGTGGTTACCAAAAATGGCATCAATATCGTCGAGTATACCAGTTTCTATGATAGATTTAGCGCCACCAGGTGGAATTTCTTCAGCATGTTGATGAACAAATACAAGTGTGCCTGGTAAATCATCTTTGAAATCATTAACTATTTTAGCTAAGACAAGTAGACTTGCTGTATGTGCATCATGACCACAAGCATGCATGACACCAGGTACCTTTGATTTATAAGCTACATCTTTTTCATCTTGAATAGGTAAAGCGTCAAAGTCAGCACGTAAAGCAATGGTTCTACCAGGTTTACCACCTTTTAAAGTTGCTACAACTCCATTACCACCAACATTTTGTTCAAATGGAATATTTAATTCTGTATAAAAGTCAGCGATATACTCTGCAGTTTTATCTTCTAGAAAAGATAATTCAGGATTTTGATGTAAGTAACGTCTAATATTTACCATTTCATCATAGTTTTGATCAATTAATTCATTTATTTTCTCTAACATTAAATACCTCCTCTTAATTTATCTATAATTGTATCATAGAATTTAAAACTGAAAACAATGAGGTTGATTTTATGAATAAAAAAGTAATTATTTTATTAATTATAATTTTAACAATATTAATTGGATTTATAACTTTATATCCAAATAATTCAATTGATCAAACAATCATGAAGCTTGCCATAAGTTTGCCTGAGGGTGTCTATACAGTGTTTTATTATATAACTTTTTTAGGATCTCGAACAATACTGATTCCATTTACTGTAGTAGGTTCTGTTTTTTTATATTTTAAAAGTAAAAAACTTCAGCCCAGCTTAGTATTTATAAACGGTACGTTATTAAGTTATTTATTGAATGAATTAATCAAATTAATTGTATTAAGACCTCGTCCTTCATTACTTGAAGCGGTACACGCGACTGGCTATAGCTTTCCATCAGGACACGCAATGATTTCCACTGTTTGTTATAGTTTATTTACTTATTATTTACTAGAAATAATTAAAAATAAAAAAGTAAAGAAATTATTCATTATTTTTACGGTAATATTAATCATGTTAATTGGTTTTTCTCGAGTTATTTTAAATGTTCATTATTTTACAGATGTCATCTCAGGTTTTATGTTTGGGGGATTATTTATTATGATTTATTTAAAAGTAATAAAGAAAATAACTCAAAAATCATTGTGATTAGAAAACCTCTTCTCATTGCAAAAAAAAAGTCAATCTGTTATAGTTAAGCTTAACTAAATAGTAATCTAAATTCACTTGAGGTGAATACGAGGCGCAAAGACTAAGAGTAGATAATTAGAGGAATGTGGTTTCTGAAGATAATTATTGAAAGGAGAATTTGCCGAAATTTTAAATGATCACACATTTAAAGTTGGTTATATATTTAATAAATATATAACTGTCATATAGGAAACTATATGGAGGGCTATCTTACGCAGATGAGTATTATCTTCTATGATAATATCTATGCAACAACGAGAGCTCGTTGTTGCATTTTTTTCGTATAAGTTCGAAATAGCCTTAATGCTATTAATATCATTAAAGGGTGTGGAGATAATGGAATTAGGTCAATTAATTACGGCAATGGTAACACCATTCAATGAAGATAAAGAAATAGATTATGAAAAAACAAGTGAACTATTAGATCACTTGATCGAAAATGGTACAGATGCAGTTGTTGTAGCCGGTACAACAGGAGAAAGTCCAACATTATCAGAAGAAGAAAAACTTGGTTTATTTGAGCATGTTGTTAAATACGTTGCAGGTCGTATACCTGTAATTGCAGGCACAGGTTGCCACAATACAAGCGCGTCTATCGAACTAACAAAAAAAGCTGAATCTCTAGGTGTAGATGCAATTATGTTAGTTATTCCTTATTATAATAAACCGTCTCAAGAAGGATTGTACGAGCATTTTAAAGTGATCGCAGCTGAAACGACATTACCTGTGATGCTTTATAATATTCCAGGAAGAAGTGCATGTAATTTAGAAGCAGAAACAACAATTCGTTTAGCAGAAATTGAAAATATAAAATATATAAAAGAAGCAAGTGCCAATTTAGAACAAATGACACATATCATCCGCGAAACGCCAGATGATTTTAAACTATATAGTGGTGATGATTCATTTACTTTACCAATCATGTCAATTGGTGGTGTAGGCGTTGTTTCAGTAGCTGGTCACATTGTTGGTAGCGAAATGAAAGAAATGATTCAATCCTTCAATGCTGGTGAAGTGAAAAAGGCAAGCGAGTTACATCAAGAATTACTTCCATTTTTTAAAGCAATGTTTATCGCTCCTAATCCGACAGCCCTAAAAGCAGGATTAAATAAAATAGGTGTTCATGTTGGTGGTCTTCGTCTTCCGTTAATCGAAGCAAATGATATTGAACATGAAATAGTCGACCAAGCTTTAAAAAATCGACCAGTTGTTCAGTAAAAATAAACATACAATCTTTGCTATGCTTAATCTAAAGTATACAAAAGCATAGTAAAGATGTATGTTTTTTTATGTAAAAATTAAGTAAAAAATATATAAGAGTGAGAAAAAAAGATTAAAATGGTATAATTGACTTAACTTAAGTAATTTGAATAATACTTAACGTATAACTACTTAGAAGTAAAATCACTTTATTAAATAATGAAGTTAGGTGCATAAATGAACTTATCTAAACAAAAAGAATCGCTCTTGCTAATTATGTGGACACAAAGTTTGATTGCTGTTTTAGGCAGTTTATATTATTCAGAAATCGTTGGCTACATACCTTGTGAATTATGTTGGATACAAAGAATTTTCATGTATCCACTCGTTATAATATTTGGCGTGGCTTTAATTAAACGAAATGTAAGTATTGCAATACCAGGTATTATATTAAGCGGGATTGGTATCTTAATTTCGGTCTATCATTATGGGTTACAAAAAGCTCCATTTTTAAAAAACGCTGATAATTTTTGCGGAGAAGTGCCTTGTAATTTACAATATATTAATTACTTTGGATTTATTACTATTCCGTTTTTAGCAGGAAGTGCTTTTTTAGTTATTCTAATAACAAGTTATTTTTTATATAAACGTTAAATTATTCAAAACATAGAAATTGTCTATTCTATTTAGGAGGATTATTATAAATGAGAAATAAAATGATTTTGATTATTGGTGCAGTTGTCGTATTGTTCGTAGGGTTAGTTGTTATAAATAATATGAAAAATGAAAAAAAAGTAGCAGATGAAGGTAACCCTTATGGAGATATGAAGCTTCACCAAGAAACAATCGATCAATTAGATGATCCATTATATCAAAATATTATTTTGCCAGAAGATTTAGATAGAGAACTAAAGAACAAAGAAGATATGACTGTGTATTTCTTTAGCCCAACTTGTATCCACTGTATTGAGGCGACACCAGTTGTTGTTCCATTAGTTGAAGAGTTAGATATTGATCTAAAAAAAGTTAATATGTTAGAGTTTGGAGATATGGCTTATTATAATCTAGAAGGAACTCCAACAATCATTCATTATGAGAATGGTGAAGAAGTTGTTAGATTTGAAGGTTCAGCAGAAGAATCTGAATATCGAGCGTTTTTTGAAGAATACGTTAAATAATAAACAAGCACAAGTGCGACAAGTAAGCTAGGTTATCTAGGACTTGTGCCTTGTGCTTTTTTAATCACTATCTTCTTCAATAATCTTATAAGTTTGAGTAAATGGTCGATTTGCAAAATAAGCAGGTAACCGTGTTTCATTCTTTTTTAAAAATGCTTTATATTCATCTGACTCTTTCCAATACTTATAATACCTTTGACTCTCCCAAATATATAACAAAGTATACATGTTGCCTTTTTGTGGTTTTAATAAACGATAAGCAACAAAACCAGGCATAGAGAATGCAGGAAGATTATTATCTTTAAATTGCATTTCAAAGCTTTTTATACTATCGTCCGTTACGGGGATATTATCTAAAGTAACATAGCCTTCATTAGTTAAGTGACCCGTTTCAGATATAATCTGATAAGACCTTCCAGTAGAAAAAACTGACTTTTTTTTATCGGATTCATAATACGCTGAGGTATTTAATCCTTGTTGCATGTATAAAAAACGTATAGAAGGATTTTTATTTTCTAGAGTTTTTAAAAAACTAAAAGTTCCTGTAGTTATGTGGGCATACATGATACTCACTCCTTAATATATTTATTTACATCTAGTATAAGCGAAAAAGTAATTATAAAAAAGAGTTAATTAAGTCTAATTATTAAAATGAATATGTATACCATTATTAGAGGTGAAAAGATGAATGATTCAAAAGATAAAAATGATTTAACAAACATAAATGAAACAAATGAGAATAATCACGAATCTGAAAGGGAGTTCCGTTCTGATCGTCATTATAAATCTAATAAAACAAAAATGAAAACTATCTTTATTAGTACAGGTTTAATATTCTTACTAGCTCTAATTGCGTATACTGTAATTTTATACGGTGGGAAACTAATTGTCGATGAAGACGATCTATATCTTACAGGTCCAACGACAATTGAAAATGAAGACGGCGAAGTCGCTTGGGAAATTTATGAAGAGTACCGTCTACCGATCGACCTTGCAGAAATGCCTGAAGAACTTAAAGAAGCTTTTATTGCTATTGAAGATAAGCGTTTTTATGAACATTCTGGAGTAGATTTTAGAGCTATCATTAGAGCTGTTTATAAGGATATTATAGCTCGAAGTAAAGTTGAAGGTGCGAGTACAATAACGCAGCAATTGGCTAAAAACATGTTTTTAACAAATGATAAAACGTGGTTAAGGAAAACCAAAGAAGTAATGGTTGCTCTTTATTTAGAACGCAAATTTACAAAAGATGAAATACTCGAAAAATATATTAATGTGATTTACTTTGGAAGAGGAAAATATGGAATTGAAACAATAGCTCAAGAGTTTTATCAAAAACCTGCTTCAGAATTAACGTTATCAGAAAGCGCACTATTAGCAGGTATAGTTAATGCACCTAATGGATTTTCTCCGATTGAATATCCAGAAAAAGCTAAAAAAAGAAGAGATTTAGTTCTAACCGTCATGTACGAAAATGAAAAAATAACAGAAGCTGAAATGGAAGAAGCGAAACAAACAGACTTAAATGTCAAACTTGTTGAAAGTAAAACAAATAAGCCAAATCAATCTTATGTCGATTTAGTTTTAAAAGAAGCTCATAATAAACACGATTTATCAATTGATGAGTTAAAAAAAGGTGGCTATAAATTAGTTACTCCATTTAAACCAGACTTCCAAGAAGCTGCTTATAATAATTTTCAAAATGGAGAGTTTTTTCCAGGAAACACTAAAGGAACTGAAGGTGCATTTGTAATGATGGACCATAAGACTGGAGGAATCGTTGCTGCGCTAGGTGGTCGTGAATTTGAAATAAGCGAAATGAACCGAGTAAATGAAAATCGCCAACCTGGTTCGACGATGAAACCACTTGCAGTTTACGGTCCTGCCTTAATGGATGATAAATATAATCCGTATACTATGTTGCCAGATCAAGAAATGAATTGGGGAGACTACGCACCTAAAAATCATGATAATAGTTATCAAGGTAAAGTATCTCTATACGAAGCAATTGTTAAGTCTAAAAACGTATCGTCTGTCTGGCTTTTAAATGAAATTGGCGTTAAAACATCGAAATCTTATTTAAAGAAAATGAATATGGACATTAGTGATAAAGATCTTCATATTGCATTAGGAGGATTAACAGATGGACTAACACCGATTAATTTAGCAGAAGGCTACCGGACTTTTGCTGCTAAAGGTGAATATGTCGAATCATTTGTCATCAAAGAATTATATGATCGTGATAAAGACCTTATTTTTGAAATAGATCAAAAACCTACAGAAGTATTTTCAGAACAAGTAGCGTGGGACATGACTGAAATATTACAAACAACCGTTAATCGCGGGACAGCCTCAGGAGGATATTATCCAAAAGCATTAGCGGGTAAAACCGGTTCAACTGGGAATCCAAATGCGAAAGGATTTTATAAGGATGCTTGGTTTGTCGGGTACACTCCAGAGTATGTCACTTCGCTTTGGATGGGTTATGATATCTCAGATGCTAATCATTATTTACTCTCAGGAAGTGATTATCCAACACGCTTAACTAAAAAAATCTTAACAGATATCAATCAAAATTATGAACTTAAAAGTCAATTTGATAAGTCAGAAAACGTGATGAGTTTAGAAACGCCTGTTGAACTGCCTGAAAATATAGAGTTATCAGGAAAACGTGTTTTTGGAGGTTTTCAGTTAATTAAAGGTAAACTTTCTTGGGAGAAGTCAGAAGATAAGCGAATTGTTTACCGAGTGTATGAAGAAGTCGATGGTGAGAATAATTTAATTGCAGAAGTGGCAGATGAAAATGAATATATTGTTGAAGATTTACCCTTATTTTCAAAACGTGATTTCTTTATTGTTCCTTATGATCCACTGACTGGTGAAGAAGGAAATAAATCAAATATTGTACCGTTATCAAAATAGATGTGTAATAAGTGTAGAAAAAGAAGAACAAGTTTGTGACAATACCAGTATAAACCATTCAATTATAAACAAGCATGTTATATTGAACAGAGCTAGTGATCATATTAATTTATTATAATAAAATAAAAGGATGATTAATATATGGCAAAAGAATTTAATGACACAATATTAAGAGCTTATAAAGGTGAAAAAACATCACATACACCAGCATGGTTTATGCGTCAGGCTGGACGTTCTCAAAGAGAATATTTAGAAATTAAAAAGAAATATTCTTTATTTGAAATTACACATCAACCAGAGTTGTGTGCTTATGTTACACGTTTACCAGTTGAGCAATATGGCATTGATGCAGCAATTCTTTATAAAGATATCATGACGCCTCTACCTGCTATGGGAATTGATGTTGAGATTGTATCTGGAATAGGTCCAGTTATTGATAATCCAATAAAAACAAAAACAGACATTGAAAAATTAGGTGTTTTAGAACCAGAAAAAGACATAGATTATGTTTTAGATACAATTAAGTTATTAACAAAAGAGCAATTGAACGTTCCTTTAATTGGCTTTAGTGGTGCACCGTTTACGCTAGCGAGCTATATGATTGAAGGAGGTCCATCAAAAACATACGCAAAAACAAAAGCATTCATGTATAAAGAATCAGAATTATGGTTTATCTTAATGGATAAATTAGCAGAAATGATTATAACTTATGTTTCTGCACAAGTAAAAGCTGGTGTTAAAGCGATTCAAATATTTGATTCATGGGTAGGTTCATTAAATGAATCAGATTATCGTATTTTTATTAAACCAACGATGAACTATATCTTTACAGAACTTAAAAAATTAGATGTACCACTTATTTTATTCGGAGTGGGTGCAAAACACTTGCTAATGGAGTTTAATGATTTACCAGTAGACGTTATTGGGCTTGATTGGCGGACAACGATTCCAGAAGCACGTGCGATGGGGATAACGAAAGTGTTACAAGGTAACTTAGACCCTGCAACACTACTTGCAGATTGGGATACAATTGAAACACGTACAAAACAAATATTAGATGACGGAATGGAAGATGGTCATCATGTATTTAATTTAGGGCATGGTGTGACACCTGATATTACACAAGAAACACTTAAAAAATTAGCTGAATTAATTAAGGTCTACTCAAAAAGATAACAAAGAAATGTTATTATACGTTAACCTGTGTAATAGCATTTTTTTAAAAAAATAAAGAATGGTGATAAAAATGGGAAGAAAAAAAATAGGTTTATTAGTTATGGCATACGGAACACCTTATAAAGAGTCAGAAATTGAAAGCTACTATACACATATTCGTGGCGGTAGAAAACCATCACCAGAAGCGCTACTTGATTTACAAGAACGTTACGCGGCAATTGGAGGTATATCTCCATTAGCTAATATTACTGATTCACAAGCAACGCATTTAAAAGATAAGTTAAACAGTTCACAAGATAAATATGAATTTGTCTTATATATCGGATTAAAACATATTCATCCATTTATTGAAGACGCGGTTAAACAAATGGGTGACGATGGGATACAAGAAGCTGTTTCGATTGTATTAGCGCCACATTATTCGACATTTAGTGTGAAGTCTTATAATGGAAGAGCGAAAGAAGAAGCGGAAAAATATGGAATTGAGATGAAATCTGTTACAAGTTGGTATAATGAAGATGGATTTATTAAATATTGGGCGAGAGAAATTAGTAAAACATACGAGAGCATGTCTGAATCTGAACGAAATAATGCTATGTTAATTCTTTCTGCTCATAGTTTACCAGAGAAGATATTAGTAGGTGGAGATCCTTATGTTGATCAATTAAAAGAGACTGCTAAATTAATATCTGAAGCAACTGGGATTACTAAGTATGAAATTGGTTGGCAAAGTGAAGGCAATACACCTGATCCATGGTTAGGTCCAGATGTTCAAGATTTAACTGCAGAATTACATGAGAAGTCAGGATATGAAGCATTTGTTTATGCGCCTGTTGGATTTGTATCAGATCACTTAGAAGTACTTTATGACAATGATTATGAGTGTAAGGTAGTCTGTGACCGCGTTGGTGCAGCATACTACCGTCCAGAAATGCCTAATACAGATCCGTTATTTATCGAAACATTAAGTGACGTTGTTTTAAAAGTATTAAATTAAAAAGGGGAAACCTACTGATGACTAAAAACATATTAATAATAGGTGGTGGAATTACTGGATTATCAGCTGCTTATTATTTAAAAAAAGAAATTGAATCTAAAAAATTGCCTTATAATATCAAACTAGTTGAAGGAAGTAGCCGATTAGGCGGGAAAATACAAACAGTAAAAAAAGAAGGTTTTACAATTGAACGTGGACCTGATTCGTTCCTGTCGCGTAAACCAGCCACGTTAAACTTAATTAAGTCATTAGGGATGGAAAACCAGCTTATTAGCAATAGTACAGGTCAATCATATGTATTAGTGAATGAAAAGTTACATAAAATCCCTGTGGGATCATTTATGGGGATTCCAATTCATATGAAGCCATTTTTATTATCAGGGTTATTTTCGCCTGCTGGAAAGATACGTGCTGGATTGGATAAAGTGAAGAAAAAGTCTGCGCCAAAAAAAGACCAATCTTTAGGTTTGTTTTTTAGAAACCGTTTTGGAGACGAACTTGTCGAAAATTTAATCGAGCCTCTTTTAGGTGGTATTTATTCAGGTGACCTTGATAAAATGAGTTTAATGGCTACATTCCCTGACTTTTATGCACTTGAACAAGAATATGGTAGTTTAATTAAAGGTTTACAAGCAACAAAACCAAAACCTTTGTCTAAAAAAGAACGAAAAAATCGTCCAGGTGTATTTTATGCATTAACAAATGGATTTGAATCGTTAGTCGATGAATTAAGTAAGCAATTTGATGAGGATGAAATCACTTTAAATTGTGAGGTTGATCATATTGAAAAAAAACACAAACATTATAATGTCTTACTTCATGATGGTACAGTTTATCAAGCTGATTCAATAATTGTGGCAACGCCTCACAATGCGTTACCAAAAATATTTAGCCAATATAGTTTTTTTGATCATTTTAAAGAGATGCCACAAACGTCAGTTGCAAATGTTGCTTTAGCATTTGATAAAAAAGCAATTCGTAAAGATTTAGATGGGACAGGCTATGTCGTTTCGAGAAATAGTAATTTTAGAATTACAGCATGCACGTGGACACATAAAAAATGGGCACATGCCGCACCTAATGACAAAATTCTACTTAGAAGTTATGTAGGACGTCCAGATGACCAAGAAGTTGTCGATTTAACAGATGAAGAAATAACGAACGTAGTGTTGAAAGATTTAAATAAGACAATGAAAATTACTGAGAAACCATTATTTACTATTGTGACTCGGTTTAAAAATAAGATGCCACAATACACAGTAGGTCATAGAGAGCGAATGAGAGAAACAAAAGCTGAAATAAATGCATCGCTACCAGGTGTTTATATAGCAGGAAGTTCTTATGAAGGCGTAGCTGTTCCAGATTGTATTGTACAAGGTGAAAAAGCAGTAGAATCAGCACTAGAATTTTTAGCATAAATAAACAGACTATAACAATGAAAAAATCATTTGTTATAGTCTGTTTTTTTAATAAAAAAAGCAATTACTAAATTAATAGTAATTGCATCAATTAGGAAAGGCAGTCTTATTAAAATAGACTTATATTAATAAAAATGTGTTGAATAAAAACGATTAATGCGTATGATGATTATAAATGATTACAGTCATCACAAACATTTACATAACAATCAGCTTGTTCAACCATTTCAAAACCACATGTTTGGCATGCTTTCTTAGGTAAGTTTCTGAAGAATTCTAATACGTTTATCATTTATATGTCCTCCTTAAGGATTATGTAATATTCTAAATATTCGGCTTCTTAAGTTCTAAATCAATTGTACTATAACACAGATATAAAAGTCAACCCTTTGTATTAGAACAAATAAAATAAATTTGGAGTGAGTAAAATGAAGTTAACAGTGATAGGTTTTAGGGGTGGATATCCAGCACCAAATGAAGCGACATCAACATACTTGCTAGAAAAAAATGGTAAAAAAATAGTGCTCGATTTCGGTAGTGGTGCTTTACTAAAAATACAAAACTATATTAATATAACAGAAATAGATGCTGTTGTACTATCACACTATCATGCAGATCATATAGCCGATATTGGTGTACTACAACATGGATTACTCGTAGAAGCACAGTTAGGAAGGATAACAAAAACAACGCCTATTTATGGTCATACCGAAAATGAATTAGAATTTGAAAAATTAACGGATGATCATACCGAAGGGATTGCATTCGATGCAGAAGATAAATTGAACATTGGTCCTTTTGAAATTACATTTTTAAAAACACTTCACTCGGTTACTTGTTTTGGTATGCGGATTACGGATGGAAAGAAAGTGATTGTTTATACCGCAGATACTGGATATCAAGATGAATGGATTCCATTTGCGAAAAATGCTAATTTACTAATCACAGATACAAATCTATATGATTTCCAAAATGAATTAAAAATAGGTCACATGACAAGTACACAAGCAGCTCAAATTGCAAAGGCTGCAAATGTAGAAACATTGCTTTTAAGTCATTTGCCACAATACGGTAATAATCAAGACTTAGTAACAGAAGCAAGCAAAGTATTTAAAAATAAAATTTTATTAGCAAAAGAAGGATTAGTTTGGAAATAAATTCATCTTACTTTACTGATAAAGGTTAATCACCTATTATAAAATATAATTAGATATAAAGGAGCTACTAAAATGAAATTTATTGATAATAAAGGAATAACGAATCCATATATAAATTTAGCAATAGAAGAATATGTTTTAAATAATTTCGGGGAAGAAGATACTTATTTATTGTTTTATGTAAATGAACCTTCGATAATTGTTGGAAAAAATCAAAATTCCATCGAAGAAATTAATACAGATTATGTTGAAGAAAAAGGAATAAAAGTAGTAAGACGTTTATCAGGTGGTGGGGCAGTCTATCATGATGAAGGAAACTTGAATTTTAGTTTCATTACAAAAGACGATGGAGATAGTTTTCATAATTTTGCCAAGTTCACTGAGCCTGTAGTAAAAGCGTTGAACAATATAGATGTGCCTGCAGAATTAATCGGAAGAAATGACTTACTCGTTGAAGGCAGAAAGTTTTCAGGTAATGCACAATTTTCATCGCGGGGAAGAATGTTTAGTCACGGAACATTAATGTTAGACTCAAATATAGAACATATTGTATCAGCGTTAAATGTTAATCAAGAAAAAATAGAATCTAAAGGAATTAAATCAATTAGAAGTAGAGTCGCAAATATTTCAGAATATTTAAAAGAAGAAATGACCATGAATGAATTTAAAGAACTTATCTTAAAGTCAATCTTTGAAGTAGAAGACATTAAAGATGTTCCAGAATTTGTTTTAAGTGAGGAAGACTGGGCTAATATATATAAAATTTCAGAAGAACGTTATCAAAAATGGGAATGGAATTATGGAAAGTCACCTGCTTATAATAAAAAAGCATCTTATAAATTTCCATCTGGATTGTTGGATGTTCGTTTAGACGTTAAAAATGGGATTATTGAAAATTGTAAAATATATGGCGATTTTTTTGGACTAGGTGACGTGAGTGAAATAGAAAATAAATTAATTGGTGTAAAACATGATAAAAAAGCTGTGACAGAAGCTATCCAAGATTTTGATATCCCTTATTATTTAGGTAAAATAACTAATAAGGAATTTATTGATTTGCTGTATTAAAGTTCCTAGTCATAGGAACTTTTTTACTAAAAGTTAATTTTTGCATAATTAATGGATAATATTGTATTTTTACCCTTTTTTTGTTATCATATTTATAATCTCTAACTTCTTATTTAACATATTAGGAGGATGAATATTAATTAATGTTAAATAAAAATGAATTATTCACATATGAAGTATCGCCTTTAACAATGGCAATTTTAGCAGTTGAAAATGAAAACGGTGTCATTAATGCGCAAATATTTGAATCAGAAACAGATTACCTCATTGAAAAGTCTCCAGTAAAAATGATAGATCATGCATGTCGCTACTTTGGAAGTAGCCTTAGAGGTCGCCTCGATGGGACGCGAGATATTTGTGGGATTACTCACAAAGCCCCAATCTCGATTGATCCTGCTAGTGGCATGTACTTCTTCCCAACGACTTCCCCAAGAAATAGAAATTGTTCATGGATTGCCCACTCTCATATTGATTTTATTCGACCAACTGAAAATCAAATGACAGATGTTCATTTCAAAAACGGAGATAAAATTACATTAGATATTAGTTATGGTTCACTGATGAATCAAATTCAGCGTACTGCTCAGTTTCGTTATTTATTAAATGATCGCATTAAACAATTAGGGACGTACACACAAAATCCCGACGATCAAAATTCAAAAAAACGTAGAAAATAAACGAAAAACTAAAAAATATGTTGAATAAAAGAAGTTAGAGAAGTCATAAAAATTAAACTGTGATTAGGAAAAGATATCCTAATCACGGTTTTTTTGACGCCTAGAAATTATTTAGATTGTTTGATTTTATTATCTTTTTGATTAGGGTTCATTTGATAAAAATAATTAGGACTTTTAATTTTATTATTATATGGTTTATGATAAATATGCGTTGCTGCTGGTGATAAAGGTGGGACAAGCCACGTCCAATTACCAGTAACTGGTCTCAAGTTTTTTGTTTCATTTTCTTCAAAAGCTTTAAACTGTTTTGCTGCTGTATGATGATCGACCAATGTGACTCCAGCCTTTTGGTAAGAATGTAATATGGCAATATTTAATTCAACTAATGATTTGTCAATCCAAAGAGATCGGTTTGATTTTGTATTAAGTTCCATTACCTCGGCAATTTTAGGAAGTGCATTATAGCGGTCTGAGTCAGCTAGGTTCCTTGCGCCAATTTCAGTGCCCATGTACCAACCATTAAATGGTGCCATTGGGTAATCAATTCCACCTATTTCTAAGCGCATGTCTGAAATAATCGGTACAGCATACCATTTTAAATTTAACCTTTTAAAATGATCAAATTGTGGATGTGTTATATTGATTTCTTTAACTAAATCTTTTGGAATATCAAAGAGTTTAGGTTCTTCTCCAACCTCTTGAATGACCAACGGAAGAATATCATAATCAGTATAGTTTCCTTTCCAGCCTAACTCTTCGCACATTTTTGTGAATTCAAGTGAAGTTGAGTCTCCAATTATCTTTCCGTCCATTTCATAACCAGCATAGCGGATTAACTGATGATTCCAAATTCTAATTGGGTCATATTCATTTATGCGTGCAGGAAAGATGGTAATGGTAGATTTTATATTCCCGTCATTTGTAGCAAAATCAATATGATCAAGCAACTTTTCATAAGCTTCGTCTGCTGTATGTATTTCTCTTGCATCAATTACATGTAATGTTTCCCACAACAAGCGACCAATGCAACGATTGTTATTACGCCAAGCCATTTTTGCTCCATGTGTCAGTTCCATATGAGTGTGAGAATATGTTCCAGTAAGGTTTATTTCATCTTCTATTTCTGTAATCCGTTTAAATTTTATATCTTCAGACAGACCCAGCTCATCATAACATTCTTTAATAAACTGAATTGCCTCACTAAGTAATTTATTAGATTGGTCCATTAATATCAACTCCACTCTTTAGATTAACATAAATACCGGACTTGAAAATTCTTATATGTGAAAAATAACTGAACTTTATTTATCCTATAATTAATTAATCATCAGATAATTATCAGTTAAAGAATAATAGAAAGTAATTAGATAAATATGTTAAACTAGAGTAGTTAGCAAGGTTTATTAAGTTGAAAAATTAAACTGTGACATAGAGGAGTATTTATTTTGAGTTTAAAAAACGAAGGAAATGATTTATTAAATCATGAATTATTCGAAAAAGTTTTTGATCTACTCGATAAATATGAACAACTTGGTCCACTTCCCGGAATATTTTTACCTTTTATAGAAGCTTTTTTGCCATTCTTACCGTTATTTGTGTTTGTAGTTGCAAATAGTCTTGCTTATGGGTTGTTAAAAGGGTTTATTTATTCATGGATAGGAAGTGTACTTGGCTCTATCACAGTTTTTTTAATTATTCGTAATTTAGGAAACAAACCCTTATTTATTAAAATAAGAAAAAATAAATCTGTCTTAAAAATCACGGACTGGGTAGAAGAACATGGTTTTGGTCCTTTGTTTATATTATTATGTTTTCCATTTTCGCCATCTTCAGTGATTAACGTAGTTGCCGGAATTTCAAGAGTAAATAAATTGCAGTTTTTCCTTGCAGTTATTCTTGGTAAATCAATTATGATATTTTCGATGGCATATATAGGTTCTAGTATCGGTGAATTTGCTAAAAGCCCGATCAGAACAATAATTATTTTAATTAGTATTGCGTTATTTTGGAGTTTTGGTAAATATTTAGAAAATAAAATGAAACAAAAAATAAAAAAGAATTAAATTAAAGTAAGTTAATACCTAATTCTTGCGACATGCCTCGCTATTTTAGTAATTATAAAATGCATTCAAATAATTTAGTTCGGTGGAGGGATTTAAATGTCATTAAGATTTATTTTAGGAAAAGTCAGCACAAATAAAAGTCAGTTTATAATTGAAGAAATTAAAAATGAATTAAATGAACGGCCAATAGGTTCTTCTATTTTTTATATAACTCCTGAACAAATGACTTTTGAGCAAGAAAAATCGTTGTTTAAAGAAGATGAACTATCTGGAAGTATTCGTTCACAAGTATTTAGTTTTTCGCGGCTTGCTTGGCATGTTATCCAAGAAACAAGTGGTGCAGCAAAACAGCATATAAGTTCTACAGGAATGCAAATGATGTTAAGGAAAATCATTGAACGACGAAAGGAACCATTTTTAGTATTTGAAAAAGCTACTGAAAAGCAAGGATTTATTGAAGAATTAGAGGGAGTTATGACAGAGTTTAAGCGTCATTGTATTACCCCGCAGGTCTTAAAAGACCAAATTGACCAAATTGAAAATATTCAAAATAAAAATCAGTTATCAAATAAATTAACTGACTTGTTCGAAATATTTAATGAGTTTTCCTTAGAACTAGAAGGAAAATATGTTGATGGTGAAGACCAACTTCAAATGTTAGCTGAGCAAATAAAATACGCACCTTCTATGGAAAAGGCACATATTTATATAGATGGATTTTACCGCTTTACACCAAAAGAATTATTAATTATTGAATCATTATTAGAAGTCGCTGATAAAGTAACAATTGCATTATCTGTAGATAAAGAACATTTAGCTGAGCCAGATGAACTAGATTTATTTCATCAAACAACAGAAACATACCACGCATTAAAGGGAATTGCTAAAGAAATAAGCGCCATTGAAGAACCACCCGTATTACTTGATAATGAAGCTAGTTTTCTAAAAGATAATCCAGCTTTATTACATTTAGAAGCTAACTTTGACACACGTCCAACACTTGAATTCAATAGTCAAGAAAAGCTACCCATAGAAATCGCTGAAGCTGTGCATACACGTGCTGAAGTAGAGGGTGTCGCTCAAAAGATTTTAAAATTAGTTAGAGAAGATAACTATCGTTACAATGATTTAGTAATATTTATGCGTGATTCAAGTACGTATCATTCATTAATTGAAACGGTGTTTTCAGATTTTAAAATACCTGTATTCATTGATGAAAAAAAATCAATGCTCAATCACCCATTAATTGAGATGGTCCACTCATTATTTGAATTAGTTGAAAGTAACTGGCGTTATGAAGATATGTTTAGACTTTTAAAAACAGGTTTTATTCCAAAGACTGACGAAACCGATCCGCTCACAGAAGATGCAATCGATAGATTAGAAAATTATAGTTTAGAATATGGTATTAGATATAAAAATCAGTGGTTGCAAAAAGAAGACTGGTTTGTTCAAAGATTTAAAGGATTTACTGTAGGTAACCAAACGGATAATGAATTAAAAGAGCAAGAAAAAATTAATCGTTACAGAAAACAAGTAACAGAAGCGCTTGGACCATTTGATAAAAAGATTAGGCAAGCTAAAACAGTAAAAGATAAATGTGAAGTGTTATTTAATTTACTTGAATCATTTGATGTCGCGTCGCAATTAGAGTATGCGCGTTTCTTACATGATGAGTCAGGTGCGCTCGAAACAGCACGTGAACAAGAGCAAGTATGGGATGCACTGATTCAATTACTGGATGAGTATGTTGAAATAGCTGGAGATGAATTAATTAGCCAATCAACATTTAAATCTGTCTTAGAAGCGGGACTTGAATCGTTAGAATTCTCTCATGTACCGCCAAACTTAGACCATATTATTGTCGCATCAATTGATCATTCAAGAGTGACAAATAAAAAAGCTGCTTTTTTACTCGGTGTAAACGAAGGTGTCTGGCCTAAAACACCACCTGTAGATGGAATGATTAATGAGCAAGAACGTGAAACATTAAAAATGTATGGATTAGAACTTGCCTCAAGTAGTAGAAGACAATTACTTGATGACTGGTTTTATATGCATAATGCATTTACATCTGTTTCAGATTATTTATGGGTAAGTTATCCGATTAGTGATAGTGAAGGTCGTGCGAAATTAGCTTCACAAATGGTTGACCGATTATATGATCTCTTTTCTAATTTGAAAAAACCGACGTTACTCCAAGAACCTGATGAATTAAAAGAAGCAACCCGTTTTATTACCACGCCAACCAAAACAAGAGCACCATTAACAGCTCAATTATCTAGGTATATGCGAGGGTATGCTGTTGAAGACATTTGGTTATCTGTTTTAAATTGGTACATTAAAAATGAAGGTAATAATGATTCAACTAAGAAAGTATTAAATAGTTTATTTTATCAAAATATCCCAATTAATTTATCAAAAGAAACAACAGAGGCTTTTTATCCACAAAAAATAGAAACAAGTGTTTCGAGATTAGAAACTTATTACCGTTGTTCTTACCAACATTTTTTGCAATATAACTTAAAATTAGAAGAGCGTAGAACCTATACTTTAGATGCACCAGATATGGGTCAGTTATTCCATGAAGCACTTAAAGTTATAACGGAATGGGTGAAAAAAGAAAATAAGCATTTTGCCGATGTAACAAAAGCAGATGCAAAAAATTATGCTAAAAAATCAATTGTTCATTTGAGTCCGATTTTACAGCACCGCATTTTATCGAGTTCGAATCGTTATTTATATATTCAACAAAAATTAGAAGATATTATTGCAAAAGCAACTTATATTTTAAGTGAGCAAGCCCGTTTAAGTGGATTTACTATTTTAGGTATTGAGTTAGCTTTTGGATTCGGGGATGAAGGTTTAAAACCGCTTATTATAGAACTTCCAAACGGCTATGAATTAGCACTTAGAGGACGAATTGATCGTGTAGACCAAGCTGTTAAAAATGAAGAGCTATATTTAAGAATTATTGATTACAAGTCAAGTTCACGTGGTTTAAGTTTAGTTGATGTTTATTATGGTTTAGCACTGCAAATGTTAACTTATTTAGACGTAGTCCTTACCCAGTCGCCGACATGGCTGGATAAACAAGCAAAAGAAGCGGGTATTCTTTATTTCCATGTTCATAATGCGATGCTCGCAGAACCGAAGAGTTTTAATCAAACTGACATCGAAGAAGCGATTTTTAAAGCGTATAAAATGGAAGGGTTAATTGTCGCTAATCCAAGTATCGCAAACTTAATGGATACATCGCTTGAATCAGGTAGAAGTGATATCGTTCCTTTAGGATTAAAAAAAGACGGCGATTTTTATAGTGGTTCAAAAATAGCGAGTGAAGCGTCATTTAAAGAACTAAGAAACTATGTGCACGAGCTAACTAAACGTTCAGGAATTGAAATGACAAGTGGGGAAGTAAAATTAAACCCTTATGAAAATAAACAAGGTAATGCATGTACATTCTGTTCATTTAAAGCAGTCTGTCAATTTGATCCTTCTTTAAAAAGTAATAATTTCAAACGTTTAATAGAATATGATGACGAAACAATATTTGAAAAGATAAAAGAAATAAATGAGTAGGAGGCAACTAGATGGTTAAATGGACCGAAGAACAAGCCGAAGCAATTTACTATGAAGGTTCTGATATTTTAGTGTCTGCAGCAGCTGGTTCGGGTAAAACAGCGGTTTTAGTAGAAAGAATTATTCAAAAAGTGTTAAATAAAGAAAATCCTTTAAATATCGATGAAATATTAGTGGCTACATTTACAAATGCAGCAGCTGCTGAAATGCGCAATCGAATCGGGAACACGTTAGAAAAGTCACTGGCTTTCGATCCAACTTCAAAACATTTAAAGAAACAAGTAGCACTTTTGCAACATGCGTCAATTTCAACATTGCATTCTTTTTGCATGAAGATTGTTAGGGAAAATGCTTATTTGATTGATTTAGATCCTGAATTTAGTCTGACTGATGATATTGAAGCGACTTTAATAAAAGAAGATGTGATTGATGAAATGTTTGAAGATTGGTATGGCAAAGAAGCAAGTGAACGTGAAGCATTCTTTGCTGTAGTAGACCGTTTTTCAAATGACCGAAATGATTTAGAACTTGGTGAGTTAATTATTAATTTATATACATTCGCAGTGCAAAATCCTTGGCCAGAAGAATGGCTAAAGCAAGTCGCAGAAAATTATCATATTCCAAAAAATTGGAAGGAAGCAGATTTACCCTGGGTAACATTACTAAAAGATGATTTAAAAGAAGAATTAATTTCAATGGTACAAGGAACCGAAGCGGCGATGGAGATTATTAGCTCAAGCGATGGCCCGTATCATTACGCTGAAGCAATTCAAGCTGACCAATTACTTTTTAAAGAAGCGCTTGAAAAGATAACGCACTGGGATGAGTTGCAAGCGTTTATGAAATCAAGTAAATTTAAACGTCTTTCAGGAAAACGAATTGAATGTAATGAAGATAAAAAAGAAGAAGTTAAAAATATTAGAAAAATATATCAAGATAGCTTCAGAAAAATGACTGAAGAGTGGTTTGCTAGAAGTCTAAGTTCTCATATTTCGGATATGCAAGAAATGTATCCAGTCATTCTAACGGTGATTGATTTAGTAAAAGAGTTTTCCGTAAGATTCACTCAAGCTAAACAAGAAAAAACAGTGATCGATTTTTCTGACTTAGAGCATTATAGCCTACTTATTTTAAAAGATTCAAAATCAACACCAGAAAAAATTATTCCATCAAAAGTTGCTAAAGCATATCAAAATAAATTCAAAGAAGTTTTAGTCGATGAATATCAAGATATTAACCATGTTCAAGAAACAATTATTTCACTGGTAAGTGATGACTCAGATAAAGGCAACCTGTTTATGGTTGGAGATGTGAAACAAAGTATTTACCGGTTTAGACATGCTGATCCCACACTTTTTCTAGGGAAACATAAGACCTACTCAAATAATCCCGAACGTGGTAAAAAAATTGATTTAGCAAAGAACTTTAGAAGTCGTGCCAATGTTTTAACAGGAACAAATTATGTCTTTAGACAAATTCTAGACGAAGCTGTCGGTGAAATCACGTATGATGAGGCATCAGAATTAATTTATGCAAATGACTCTTATGATGACGCACCTTTATTAAATGATAAAACTGAACTTATTTTAATTGACCGAGATAGCCAAGGTTATGATGAAAATGATGAAAAAATCGAGTTAGAAAAAGCACAAACAGAAGGGCGTGCTTATGCAAAGAAAATTAAAGAGTGGCTTGGTACAGAAAACACAGCACCTTTACAAATAATTGATTCTGAAACAAAACAACAACGTGATATTAAGTACCGAGATATTGTTATTTTACAGCGTTCTAAAACAGACGTACCTATTATTGTTGAAGAATTTAAAAAACAAGGTATCCCTGTTTATGGCGAATTAAAAACGGGATATTTTGCAGCGATTGAAATTCAAGTAATGTTAAATATGTTAAAAGTTATTGATAATCCGTATCAAGATATACCATTAGCATCGGTCTTACGTTCACCAATCGTTGGCTTAGATGAAGAAGAGCTAGCTAAAATTAGAATAACTAAATTTAATAGCACCTATTATGAAGCTTTAAAAGAATATAAAAAACTAAATCAAGATGATATGGCAGAAAAAATCGAAATCTTTTTAGATCAAATTGTTTTATTTAAACAAATTGCAAAAGAAGGCGAATTATCAGAGTTAATTTGGCGTGTGTATGGAGAAACTGCTTATTACGACTTTGTCGGTGGAATACCAGGCGGTAGGCAAAGACAAGCGAATCTACGTGCGTTATATGACCGAGCAAAAGGTTATGAAAAATCTTCTTACCGTGGATTATTTAGATTTTTGAGATTTATTGAACGGATGAAAGATTTAGATAAAGATTTAGGCACAGCACCTGCTTTAAGTGAACAAGAAGATGTTGTTAAAATCATTTCAATTCACCAAAGTAAAGGTCTTGAATATCCGGTCGTTATTTTAGGGAATATTAATAAAAACTTTAATTTTATGGATTTATGGCGAAAATATTTATTAGATAAAGATTTAGGGTTTGCAAGTAAATATATTGATCCGGAAAAAAGGATTACCTATGCAACACTTTATTACCGAGCTCTGCAAACAGAAGTTAAAAGAAAGTTGTTAGCTGAAGAGATGCGTGTACTTTACGTTGCAATGACAAGAGCAAAAGAAAAATTAGTATTAATTGGTAATGTAAACTCTTTAGAAAAAACAGTTGAGAAATGGCACAATGTGATTGAACATGAAGACTGGATACTTCCAACGCATGAGAGAAAGTCAGCAAAAAGTTATTTAGATTGGATTGGAAGGTCAATCATTCGCCATGAAGACACTGAAATATTAAGAATGACAAGTGAAGCAGAACCAATGAATGCAGATATAATTAAAGATGATTCTAATTGGAAAATTGAAGTGATGCATGCGAGTGAACTGCAAATCGAAACAGAAGAACAAGTGCAGACATCAATTGAAATTTCAAATGCACTAAAAAAATGGGTACCTCTTAAAATAGAGTCAGAAAGTTTTAAAGACGAAGTAGACAAACGTTTGAATTTTCACTATCCATATACAGACGCAGTAAACACACGCGCGAAACAAAGTGTGACTGAAATAAAACGTCAACATGAAATAGAGGATACTTATAGCTCAAGAGAAGTATTGAAGCCATTTAGGTCACCAATTACGAAGCGACCTCTATTTATGCAAGATAAAAAAGAACTTACCTCAGCTGAAAAAGGAACAGCAATGCATGCTGTGATGCAGTACTTACCATTTAATAAAGTATTAACTCAGAGTGAGATAAAAGAATATATCAATGAAATGGTAGAAAAGAGTTTAATATTAACAGAAGCGGCAATAACAATTGATGTAGTCGCAATTGAAAGATTTTTTAAAACAGAATTGGCAGAGAAAATGATAAACAGTACAAATTTCAAAAAAGAAATCCCTTTTATGTTTACAGAAAAAGCGAGTAATATATACCAGGACTGGCAAAGTCCAACTGATGAAAAAGTTGTGATTCAAGGTATTATTGATTGTTTGTTTAAATATGAAAATGAGTGGTATATTGTTGACTATAAAACAGACGTTATCGTAGAAAATGTCGTAACTGAAAAAACAATTAGTCAATTAAAAGAACGCTATAATGTTCAAATTAATTTATATCAACAAGCAATCGAATCTATTCTTAAAACAAAAGTAAAAAAATCTTATCTTTACTTTTTTGATAAAGAATTATTGATTTAAGTGAAGTAGTAAAATAACAGGAGGAAATACAACATGACTAAAACAATCATTGTTTCAGGAGCTAGTAGTGGAATTGGCGAAGCGATAGCAAAAAAACTCGCAGAAAACGAATTTCAAGTTATTTTAGTAGCAAGAAATAAAGAAAGGTTAGAAAAAATCACGGCAGAAATAAATAATACGTCAACTCATCCCGCATCATATTACCAAGTTGATGTGAGTAATCGAGATCAAGTAGAAGACATGGTGAGTGCTGTACAAAAAGAAGTAGGGTCCGTATATGGATATATTAATAATGCAGGTCTCATGCTAGAATCAGAAGTGAAAAAAGGCGATATTGATAGTTGGGATCAAATGATTGATGTAAATATCAAAGGTGTTTTATATGGAACGTCTTTAGTTCTTCCTGATATGATTAAAAATGAAGCGGGTCATATTATTAATATCTCATCAGTTTCTGGTCATGAAGTGACTAAAGTTAGCACTGTATATAGTGCAACTAAATTTGCAGTTCGAGCAATATCTCAAGGACTTGAAAAAGAACTTGCAAAAACAGGAGTTAGAGTAACTAACATATCTCCAGGTATGGTCGATACAAGGTTGCTAGCTAATCGTCAAAAAACAGACCGAAAACCATTAGAAGCTGAAGATATTGCAAATGGTGTACTTTACGCTCTATCTCAACCAAGTTATGTTAACGTAAACGAATTAACAATTCGCCCGAACTAATATTTAATTAGAATATAGCGTTTTTATAAGTAGCTAAAAAAATATATATTTGTTAATATCAGTATATAGATGAATTATTTTTTAAAAGGAAAATATCACCTAATCTCTTTTATAGTTAATTTTTTTAAATAGTGTAACATAGTCTGAAATCTAGAAAGGTGGATTTGTCAATGAATAGTAATAAACCAAAAATAGTTGTCTTAGGAGCGGGTTACGCTGGACTGATGACTGCAAGACGCTTAGCAAAAACATTACAATCTGAAGAAGCAGATCTTGTACTTGTTAATAAACACAATTATCATTATGAAACAACTTGGTTACATGAAGTAGCAGCAGGTACAATTAATCCTAACCAAGCACGTTTTATGATTACTGATGTAATTAATCCAAATCGTGTCCGTTTAATTTATGACACAGTCGTTAAAGTCGAAAAAGAAGACAAGCGTGTTGTTTTAGAAAACGGAGAAATTACTTATGATTACTTAGTAATCGCACTTGGTTTCAAGTCAAACACATTTGGTATTAAAGGTATGGAAGAAAATGCATTATCTATTGTTGATATAGATTCTAGTCGTGAAATACGTGATCATCTTGAATATCAATTTGCTTCATATAAAAATTCAAAAGAGTTAAATACTGATGATTTAACAATACTAGTAGGTGGAGCAGGATTCACAGGTATTGAATTACTAGGAGAACTTGTTGAAAGAGTTCCTGAGTTATGTAAAAAATATGATGTGAACCGTAGTAAAGTTAAAATTATTAACGTAGAAGCTATGCCTTCAATCTTACCAATGTTTGATAAAGATCTAGTCGCATATGCAACTAAATCTTTAGAAGATCGTGGTGTTGAATTTAGATTAGGAACTGCAATTAACGAGTGTACACCAGATAGCTTTATTGTAGGTGAAGATAATGAAGAGATTAAAGCTGGAACAATTATTTGGACTGGTGGTGTAACAGGTAGTCCAGTTCTTACAGAATCTGGATTTGAACTTACACGTGGTAAAGTAACTGTTGATGGCGATTTACGTGCTCCAGGTGAAGAAGATATCTTTATCTTAGGAGATTGTGCTTGGGTTATGGATAAAGCAGCAGATCGTCCATTCCCACCAACTGCGCAAGCTGCAATACAACAAGCTGAAGTGTGCGCAACAAACATCAAAGCTTTATTACAAGATGAGCCTTTGGAGGAATTTATCTTCGAAGACCGTGGTACTGTAGCTTCATTAGGTGTTACTGATGCAATCGGTAATGTACTATCAGGTACAAAATTAAAAGGAAAACCAGCAGCTGCAATGAAAAAAGTTGTCGATAACCGTTCATTGTTCCTACTAGGTGGACCAAAAATATTGCTTAAAAAAGGTAAGTATCGCCCATTCTAATATAAAGTAAAACCATTAATAATAGGAAGGTGGCAAACAAATGAAAAAAGTCTGTAATATTTTACTTCTTTCAATGGCAGTAATTATAGGATATGCTGTTGCAAGCAGGTATACTGAAGAAACGAGAGATTTCAGATAATAAAAAAAATGATCTTATACATTTGTTGTATAAGATCATTTTTTTACATTATAAGACCAATATTTTCTAGATAATATATTTAGTTCTTTAACCTGTCCTTTTAATTTTAATTTATTGAGGACTTTCTTAGTTTTATCTAGTGACCAGTCATAAATAAAAGCAATATCTTCTATACTAAGTAACCCTTGTTCTTTTAAGAACAGCTCAACGTTAGGTTTAGCTTGTGGTTCTGGTATCTCGTCTAATAATTTATATAACAAGTCCACATAAGCATTGTAATCAGCTTTACCAGTTATTTTCAAAGTATATTCTTCATTATGTTTACTGAAAAAAACAAGTGAAGGAAATTCAGAAATATTCATTTCTTTAGTTAATTTTAAATCAGCTAAGTATGCTTTTTTTGCAGAATTAGAAAATAAATCATTTGAAAATTCATCTAAATCTAAATCAATTAACGACGCATAATTCATAATAATATCTTTATTTAATAAGTCGTCGTCGTAATGGAAGTGTGCAACTTGAATTTTTTCCAGGAATTGTCGTCCTGCATTGTTGCCTTGTAATCCCGCTGCTTTTATCGCTAAAGCTACATATTGTTTTAAATGATTTTTATTTGAATTTATTTTTACATCCTCAAACATAGGATGTATAGAAATAACAGGTCTTACAGTAAAATAGTTACCATATTCTAAAGCAAGTTTTTTTATTATAGGTTCGAGTAGCCAACACTCCTTACAAAAAGGATTGATAAAAGAGTAAATAATAATTGGTTTATTAGTTCTATAAAGATTAATTTGAGACAAAGTATTTAGCTCGCTTTCTCCTATTATAATGAACACAACCTTCAGACAAAATTAATCTAGATTATTAACCATATGTTCTGCAGTCATAGAAAGACGCTGGAAAATAGCAGTTCGATAAGGTTCTTCAATACCTGTTTCTTCAAGTGACTTATCCATACACTTTAACCATAAATCTTTTCGTTCATGTGTTACTTCAAATTCTAAATGACGTCTTTTTAACATCGGATGTCCACGCTCTTCAAGATAAAGTTTTGGACCGCCAAACAACTGAGTTAAAAACAGTCTTTGCTTTCGAGCTGATTCAGCTAAATCGTCTGGAAAAATTTCTACTAATTTAGGTTCTTGTGCAATATATTTATATAAATTATTAGCAAGTTTATCAATATTTTCTTGTCCACCAATTGCTTCATAAATCGTTCCAGGAATTTTCATATAATGACTCCTTATGTGTATTATAGAAATATTAATTATATATTATTGTAGCAACAGTTATATAGTCAATCAAAAATAATGCACTATAATGTATTAAAAAATCGTTCAATTTTAGTGACAGGTGGTACTTCTTCAATATTAAAAATAGCAATAAGTTCATTGAATCTGTTTAATCCAATGCGTTTTGAAGGTGCTTCTATTTCCAATTCATAATCAATTATTTGATTATAAAAGCTCTTATCTAAAACATAAATCAAACCATTTTCTGTAAATTCATATCTTTCAGTTGTTAAAAAACCAATATACCTTATCTCATCAATAGAAATATTGATTTTTTTCAGTTGTTTAATACAATTTGGAGCTATTAATTTATTATTATTAATTGCATCTTGGAATATCTCTTTTGAAATGATATCATGTGTTTCTAAAATGCCTTTTGGATGAGGTTCTTTTAAAGTAACTACATAGCTTGAATCTTTTTTTCTAATTCTTAACGCAGAGTGATTGTGTTTTAATGTTAAATCAGGTGTTTCAAAATAGTAATTTGTTTGAGTAAAAGGTTCTTGCGGAAAGTTAAGTGAGCTTAACAGCTGCTTAAACTTTTCTTTACTTAATAATACTTTATATTCAATTTCTATTTCTTGATTCATTTGTAGGCCTCCTAAATATGGCGATGGTAACATAATTATCGCTAAAGTAAGTAAAAGATGCAAAGATTATTCATTTTAAAATAGTATGGTAAAATAGAAGTAGAAAATAAAAACATATAAGAGTAATTAAATAAGTTGAGGAGGTCTTTAGTTATGAAATTTGCAATTGTATCTCGCGGTGATGAACGCTCCAATAATATAAAACAAACAATGAAGCAATACTTAACTGAATTTGATTTAATATATGATAAAAAAGAACCAGAATTAGTTATTTCGATTGGTGGAGATGGTACTTTTTTAGAAGCATTTAGAAGATATGTTCATCGAGTAGATACAACAGCTTTTATTGGTGTACATACAGGTCATTTAGGTTTCTATGCTGATTGGACACCTGATGAGGTTGAACGATTGGTTATAGAAATAGCAAAAACACCTTTTCAAATCGTAGAATATCCTTTGCTTGAAGTGACAATTAGATTAAATACCGGTGAAAAATCAACTCGAATATTAGCTTTAAATGAAGCGACAATTAAAACAGCAGAAGGCTCTGTTGTATTTGATGTACAAATCAGAGGAGAACACTTTGAAACATTTCGTGGTGATGGTTTATGTATTTCAACGCCATCAGGAAGTACGGCTTATAATAAAGCATTAGGTGGAGGAATTATTCATCCATCATTAGAAGCTATTCAAATGACTGAAATTGCTTCAATTAATAATCGAGTCTTTAGAACAATTGGATCACCACTTATCTTACCTAAGCACCATACATGTTTACTTAGCCCACTACACGATGAAAATAAAAGCTTTTTAATTGCGATTGATCACACGACAGAAACGTATTCTAATGTAAAGTCTATTCAATGTCGAGTTGCAAAAGAACGCGTTCGTTTTGTCAGGTATCGTCCGTTTCCATTTTGGAATCGTGTACGTGATTCATTTGTTTCAGAAGTTAAACCTCAAGGTTAATAGATGAAACTTTTAAAAGAATTAAAAAACTTTAAAATAAGTGGTCAGACGATGTCGTGGACAATCAATGGTCTATCAGATAAAAAAACATTAGCTGACTATTTAAAAGAGAATGTAAATTTTTCTAGCCGTTTAATAAAATTAGCTAAGTCAGCAGACGCTTTATTAAGTGTGAATGGTAAACACAGAACAGTCAGATACCAAGTTAAAGAACATGATCAAATCACTATTAGGTTTCCAAACGAAGCTATAAATACGTCATTAAAAGCAACTAAGCTTCCATTAGATATTATTTATGAAGATGATCATTTGATTGTATTTAATAAAAAAGCAGGGCAAGTGACAGTCCCTTCTGTTAATCAACGTGAGAATTCACTTTCAAATGCTATACTTTATTATTATAAAGTAAATAACTTACCTTACACTGTCCACATTGTAACAAGACTTGACCGAGACACATCGGGCCTTGTCCTAGTAGCTAAGCATCAATATGCTCATTCCTTACTCGCACAGTTACAAATGCAAGGTAAAATCACCCGAAAATATACAGGGTTTATTACAGGTAAATTAAATGAAAAAAAATCGACTATTGATGCACCAATTGGCCGGAGTTCACATTCAATAATTGAAAGGGAAGTAACAAAACTTGGTGATAAAGCAATTACTCACTATGAGGTTATAAAAGAATATGACGATTATTCCTATGTACAAATCAATTTAGAAACAGGTAGAACCCATCAAATTAGAGTGCATTTTGCTTATTTAGGACATCCTTTAGTTGGGGATGATTTATATGGAATGAAATCTAATTATATAAAAAGACAAGCCCTTCACTCTGAAAAATTAGAGTTTACTCATCCAATTACGCAAAAAAAACTTCATTTGCACGCGTCATTACCTAAAGATTTACTGAAATTATTTGACAAAAAATCTTGATTTGTTAGTCTTAAACAGTAATCAAGAGATAATTTAAAACGATTTACTTCGGAAGGTGATATCAGTGACACAAACAAGAGAATTGCATAGAAAAGAATTGATGAGGTTATTAAACGAAGAAGATATAGAAGCTTTTCGAAATGAATTCTTAGATTTATTACCTTATGATCAAGCAGTTTTTTTCAAAGAACAAACAGAACAAATACGTCTAAGAATCTACAGTTACTTATCACCACGAGAAGTCTCTGATATTATACAAAACATAGATTTAGAAGATACAGAACTTTTTATTACAGAAATGGATCCACAGTTTGCAACAATGGTATTTTCAGAAATGCCTTATGATGATGCTGTTGATATCTTACAAGAACTAGAGCGTGATGAGATTGCAAGTTTTTTAGCGATTATGGATGAAGAGACAGTAACTGAAATTAAAACGCTACTTCATTACGAAGATAAAACTGCTGGAAGTATTATGACTACAGAATATGTTTCTGTTTTCAGACATCAAACTGTAGAAGAAACATTTAAACAAATGAAAAAAGAAGCACTTGATGCTGAAACGATATATTATACTTATGTATTGGATGATAACAAGCGCTTAGTTGGAGTCGTTTCTTTAAGGACTTTAATTATTGCCGAACCAGATGAACTAATTAATGATATTATGAGTGAAAATGTAGTAGCAGTTTCTGCAGGAAGAGACCAAGAAGAAATTGCCCAAATGATTCGAGATTATGACTTCTTAGCATTACCAGTTGTTGATTTTCAAAATCATTTATTAGGAATTATTACCGTCGATGATATTTTAGATGTTATGGATGCAGAAGCACATGAAGATTATTCTAAATTAGCAGCTATATCTGAAATAGATAGTCCTGACTCGATGCCCATGACATCTGCAAAAAAGCGTCTTCCATGGTTAATCATCTTAATGTTTTTAGGAATTATAACAGCAAGTTTAATTGGAAGTTTTGAAGATACGTTAGAAAAAGTACCAATTGTAGCTATATTTATTCCCCTTATTGCAGGAATGGCTGGTAATGCTGGTACACAATCACTTGCCGTAGCAGTTCGTGGTATTGCAACAGGTGAATATGGTAAAGGTAGTAAAATAGTTCTAATCATCAAAGAAGCAACCACGGGTTTGTTGATTGGGATAACGATTGCTATTTTAATTACACTTTTAATTACAGTTTGGAAGGGTAATTTTTATTTAGGCGCACTGGTAGGTGTGGCAATATTTTTCACATTAATTGTCGCGACTTTGTCTGGAGCACTTATACCTTTATTAATGGAAAAGCTGAGTATTGATCCAGCTGTTGCCTCAGGGCCTTTTATAACGACATTAAATGATATTACATCTGTTTTAATATACTTTGGACTTGCAACAACTTTTATGGCCTTATTATTATAAAAAAAACTAACTTCAAGCATTTGCTTAAGTTAGTTTTTTTATATGTTTTTTATCATTCTGACATGAGGAATGCCTGCATCCATAAATACGTCAGAGTCCGTTTGATAACCTAGCTTTTTATAAAAATCTATTGCATATTCCTGGGAATTTAAAACAATCTTTTTGTATTTGTGATCTAAAATCACATTTTCCATAGCACCTACCATTTCTAGACCATAATATTTCCCTCGTGCTTCTTTTAAAACGGCAATTCGCTCTAACTTTGCATAGTTATCTTCAAATCGAATGCGACTTGCTGCAACAGGCAACTCATTATGTATACCAAGTAAATGAAGCACAGCATCGCTTTTATCATAGATATCTATTTCTTCTTCAAGAGGCACTTTTTGTTCATTAACGAAGACTAAACGTCTGATTTCAAATACGTGTTTTTTCTCAATTTCATTTTCTACTAATTTAACAATCATATTTAACCTCCGAAGTTAAAGTTTTTATAAATATCCCATGTGCCATCGTCTAACTCATAAGTAATTTGTAAGCTATCTATTTTATCAGTATAATTGTAATCTTTCATACTAAGCATGGTATAAATGTCTGCGAACTCATCTGTGTTTAAGTCTTGAGCAATTGTTATATGTGGAACGAAAGTTGAGAATTTTTCTTTTGGAAGGATACCTTCATATAATTTAGCATGTAATGTTTCTAAACTTTCATTAGGTTCAATTTTAAAATAAATTTTATTAGAAACAGGTTGAAAAGTACTGACTTTTTTAATATTTATATCAAAAGGTTTCGTATCTTTAGTTATTTCATTTAATTCATCTATTAAATGTAAAAGTAAATTATCATCTATATCAAACCGTGTTTTTAAAGTGATATGAGGTTTAATTAATGCATATTCTGGATCGTATCTTTTTCTAAGACTATTTATTTCATCTTGTAGAGCTTTTGATAGATAAATAACAATACCACATTTCATTTAAAAATCCTCCTCTAAACTACTGAATAATTAAAGTATAACAAAAAATAAACAGATTATATAGTTTGTTTTATTAATTAAAAATTGTATTTAAAGCGCGTGGTAAATCTTTTTGCCAAAACTTCCACGTATGAATCCCATCAGGTAATTCATGATAATGATAGGTTAAATTTTTATTTTTTAAAATTTTATGCAATGCTTTATTTGGTGTTACAAAATCAATCTTGCCATCAACAGTTGTACCAACCTCTGTTTCTTTTAAGCCAATTGTATGATAAATTTCTAAATCAGGATTATCATCTAACTGATTCGCAATTTGAATAACTGTCTCATTGACTAAAGGAGATTGCATAATAACATTATCGAATAAATCTTGATTTTCAGCAGCTATTAAAAAAGCTAAAGTTCCCGCAAGTGAATCGCCCATTAACGTCCATTTTTCACCAAGTGGGTTAATCGGAAGTTGCTCGCTAATTAACGGAACAACTTCGTTCACAAGAAACTTTTTATAATCATCGTGTTCTTTTCCGTCAGGATGGTATTTTTCTCTTCGGTCAAATCGATCAATATAATGAATACCGACAAAAATAGTATTTGTAATTGAAAAATCCTCATGCAAAGAGTCGCTTAACGTAGCTACTCTACCTAAGTTATAATAATCATTGCCATCTTGCATAATACAGACATTTGTTTCATATATTGACTCCAACTCTTTAGGTTGATAAAACTTTAGTGAAAGTGTTTCATTTAAATATTTGCTTTTAATTTCTTTTTCAAACATAATTCCATTGCGTGCGATGGTAATCGCCTCCTATGTGTTTTATCCTATCATAAAATAGAGTTAAAATTGACTAATTAGCTTTAATGAGTAGTTAATGGATTTGCGTAAAGCTGATAATACTCACCACGTAACTTCATTAAATCTTCATGACTTCCCACTTCAATTATTTCACCTTGTGATAAATAAATTATTTTATCTGCATTTCTAATTGTATTTAAGCGGTGAGCAATTACAAAGCTTGTCCGGTTAATCATTAAAGTGTGCAAAGCTTCGCTAATTTTAATTTCTGTAATCGTATCAATATTACTTGTTGCTTCATCTAATAATAAAATTGTCGGTTCAGCGATAAATGCTCGAGCGATTGTGAGAAGTTGTTTTTGTCCTTGGCTAATCCCACTCCCAGAGTCATCGAGTACAGTATTATAGCCTTGTTCTAAATGGCTAATAAAGTCATGTGCATTTGCTTTTTTAGCAGCTTCGACCACTTCGTCATCAGTTGCATTTAAACGGCCATAGCGGATGTTTTCTTTGATTGTACCACTAAAAAGAAATGAATCTTGTAAGACAAAAGACATATGAGTTCTTAAATTAGCTCTTTTAATGTTTTTTAATTCAATACCATCTAAAGTAATTGATCCTGATTGATAATTATAAAAGCGTAAAATTAAATTGAAGATAGTTGATTTACCTGCTCCTGTATGACCAACAAAAGCAATTGTTTCACCAGGTAATACTGAAAAATTAAGTTGATTTAAAGTCTTTGTGTTTTTATACGCAAAAGTAACGTCCTTAAATTCAAAATGTCCTTTTATTTTAGACAGTTCTTTGGCGTTTTTTTCATCTTTTGTTTCTGGAAGTGTATCCAAAACATCAAATACTCTTTCAGCACCAGCAATAGCAGATAGTAATATATTAAATTGATTAGATAACTCATTTAATGGTCGTGTAAATTGCCGTGCATACTCAGTGAATATAACAATGACACCAACTGTAATCTGACCTTTAATAGCAAGAATACCTCCAAATAAAGCAATTAATCCAAAACTTAAGAAATTAAGTAAGTTCATTACTTTTGGAATAAATCCTGAAAATAACATTGCCCAAAAGCTTGCATGATTAAGTGAAGTATTTCTTTCTGAAAACTCTCTAATTACACGTTCTTCTTGAGAAAATGTTTTAATAACGTGTTGTCCTGAAATTGCTTCTTCAACATAACCGTTAACAATTCCAAGTCTTTTTTGCTGGAGTTTATAGAGCGGGCCAGTGCGTGATGTGATCCAACGCATTGCAAATATCATTAAAGGAACAATCGACATTGTAATTAAAGTTAGTAGTGGGCTGAGATAGAGCATAACAGCAAGGGTTCCAATGAGTGTAAGTACACTCGTGAAAATTTCAATCACAGATTGATTCAGTGTATTATTAATATTATCAATATCGTTGGTTACTCGACTCATTAACTCCCCATGCAGATTCTCATCAAAATAAGCAATTGGTAATTCATGAAAATGTTCAAATAAGCTTTCACGTAAATCATAAATAGTGTTTTGGGCAATACCTACCATCCAAAAATTTTGTAAAAATACACTAATTGAATGACCGAAATAAACAAGTCCTAGGAATAGAAGTAGTGTCAAAAGACCAGAACTTTCTTTAGTCGAGATAAAGTCATCAATCGTTACACCAATTAAAAAAGGACCAAGTAAACTTAATGCTGAACTCATAATAACCATTAAAATAACGAGTGAAAGTTTTAATTTTTCTATGATAAGATACGACCAAATTCTTTTAATTGTTAGAAAAGGTTTAGTAGCTTTTCTTTTTTTATCGACATTTAAATCGTCTAAATCAATTTTTTTGTTTCGAAAAGGTTCTTTTATTTTAGTTAGAGACACTATGACCGCCTCCTTCTTGAGAGTCGACAATCTGTTGATAAAGGATAGACGATTCAAGTAATTCTTCATGAGTACCATTAGCAATGATGTGTCCATAATCAATTAATATAATCCTGTCAAACCGTTTTGCAGTAGATATTTTTTGTGTAATTAAAAGAGTTGTACAAGGATTTTTATCAATTGCATTAAATAGTTTTGTTTCAGTTGTTAAATCAAGTGCACTCGTACAATCATCTAGCATTAAAATTTTAGGTTTCCTAACTAATGCACGCGCAATAGAAAGACGTTGTTTTTGACCACCTGACAAATTCACACCTTGTTGACTAATGTGAGTATTGTATTGGCCAGGTAAAGTCATAATTAAATCATGAATTTGAGCATCTTTACAAGCTTGGATAATTTCATCATCTGTTGCATCTTCTTTACCCCAAATTAAGTTGTTTCTAATCGATCCACTAAACAGCAGGGGATTTTGTGGGACGTAACCAATGCTTTCTCTAAGTTCATTTATTGAAAAATCGTTTATCGAAATATCATCAATTTCAATATGTCCTTTAGTTGGCTTATACAGGAGGGGAATAAGCTGGAAAAGTGACGTTTTACCAGAACCTGTCGCGCCCATAAAAGCAATGCGTTCATTTGGCTTTATGCTAAAAGTAATATTCTTTAAAACAGTAGAGTTTGTTTTCGGGTAAATAAAAGAAACATCATTAAAATTAATTTTTCCATGTTCAATCGTATTAATGTTTGCTATATTTTCATGATTACGAAAGTCGCTATCAATCAGTAAGACTTGATTTAATCTTTCAGAAGAAGCTTGCATTCTTGAAAATGAAAGAATAATAAAAGTTAGCATTGAAATAGCCATTGTAATACGTAAAGCATAGTTAATAATTGCTACCACATCACCAATATTTGAATCTCCTACAATCGTTTGTACGCTACCAAACCAAATAATGAAAATAAGACTTAAATTCATTACAAATAATAAAGCAGGCATAGAAGCGTCAATAAACCGGTAAGCACGTCGCATCGAAGCAGATAAATCTTCATTTACTTTAGAAAAACGACTTCGTTCAAAAGTATGTCTTGTAAAAGCTTTAATTAAGCGCATATTCATTAAGTTTTCTTGCATGACTAAATTGACTGAATCAGTTTTTCTTTGAACGGTATCAAACATAGCAGATCCTTTTTTATATACCCAGAGCACAAACAAAACGGCAATCGGTACAACAATTAAAAAAACTGATGCAAGTTTAAAATTAATAATTAATGCCATAATCACACTACCAATAATCATTAAAGGTGCACGAATCATAATTCTAAGTCCCATAAAGACAGTGTTTTGCACTTGTCTAATATCATTTGTAAATCGAGTAATTAACGATGAAGTAGGAAACTGATTTAAAATAGCGAATGAAAAAGATTGGATTTTTGCAAATAGTTTATTTCTAATATCTAAACCTAAATGATTACTCGCATGGGATGCATAAAAAGAATTTAAAATACCGGATGAAAAAGCAATTAAAGAAAGTCCAATCATAATCGATCCCCACATAATAATATTATTCATATCTTGATTGACCACACCATCATTAATCATTTTACCTAAAAATAAAGGAAGTAATAATTCTATAATAAGTTCAATAAAGGTTAATAAATAAGCGATAATAACAAAGAATTTATAAGGTTTCAAATAAGATAAAATGTGTTTCAATATAAAACCTCCCAATAATTCAATTTAAATAATCTTATCACAAATAATGTAGAGATAAATACTAGAAAGATAAGTATACTAAATTGTTTGACAATTAAAA
>JARIBO010000037.1 GCA_029257405.1 Caryophanales bacterium | reverse complement strand
TCCAACAATTTAAGTGGATACTTTTCTTTTAAAGCAGAGATGATTTCTGCTTTATTAATGCCTTGTCGCATGGGAAATTGTTTATGAAAGTCCTCAACTAAGCGTAAAATATTGTTTTGTGTTTCATTCAATGTTGAAGCAAGTGTATATTGGTCTATCTCTACAGCTAGTAAAATAGGTTTGATTTCCATTAGTTCTTCGTCAGAAATCGCGGCGAGATTTAATATGTCTGCTTCAGTTAAAACAGGATTTTTATTCATGATAGCTTTTAATCTGTCTTCAGGTGAACCTGCTTTTTTTGTATTAAGTCGTTCAATTGTGTCGTTACTAAACTTGAGTTTCTCCGCATTAGCATCAATCACCCATCCACCACCAATCGTTTCAGCAGGTGTGGGCCTTCTAATGATAAAGTGGTCGTCTCTTGCTACTACAATATCTTCTTCTACTTGTATTTGACATAACACTTCATCCGATTCATTTGATTTAATTTCATTACGGTCAAAAAAGATAATTTTCCCCATCACTTCTTGTGTGCCGATGTGGAGTTTAATCGACTGGCGTTGTTTAATAGCGTGCTTAATTGACGCAAGTGGCTGAAAAGCAATATCGATCCGTTTCGAAACAGTATAAAAATCATCTTCAACAAGTACGTCACCACGTTTAATGTCTTTATGTGAAATACCACCTAAATTAATCGCAGCGCGTTGTCCTTCAAAGGCAGTTTCCGCCTGTTTCTGATGTTTTTGGATTTGTCTGACACGAACGTCTCTATTTGCTGGTAGAAGCTTCAGGTCTTGTCCATTCTCTACTTTACCATCGTATATAGTCCCTCTGACAATTGCGCCTTGACCTTTAATCGTAAAAACATGATCAATCGGCAAACGAAAAGGCATATTAGACGTTTTTTTGGGGAAACTTAATAAAATTTCTTTTAAAGCATTTTTTAATTCAGGGATACCTTTATCTGATAAGCTATCGACTAAGTACATCGGTGCTTCATTTAAAAATGTATGTGATAAAGTCTCTCTTACATCATCTAAAATGATTTCAAGTAACTCCTCATCTGCTTGATCAATTTTTGTAATCACAACGACACCGTTTTTAATGCCTAATAAAGATAAAATATCTAAATGTTCTTTTGTTTGAGGCATAATGCCTTCATCTGCTGCAATAACAAGTGTGACTAGGTCAATTCCAGCAACACCAGCAATCATTTGCCGAATGAAATTCTCATGACCTGGTACGTCAATGATTGAAACCTCAAGGCCATCTTCATTAATAAATGGAGCAAATCCTGGTTCAATCGAAATTTGTCTCATCTGCTCTTCTTTTAATGAATCTGTACTAACGCCGGTTAATGCTTTAGTTAGTGATGTTTTACCGTGATCAATATGTCCAGCCATTCCAATAGTAAAATAACGATTCAATAAGCTCACCTCTTGCTAAATTAGTTACTGTAGATATATAATAGATTGGTATTCATTTTAATTAAGTTATGGGGTCGGATGAGATACTGGTGTACTCCTTGGTCTTCAAAACCATTTGGGAGGCGCGTGCCGTCTTCGGTGGGTTCAATTCCCACACGATCCCGCCAATAATTTATAAATATTTAAACTTCATTATCCTCTTCTAGAAAAGCTTCTGTTAAAATCGTTAATTCATCTTCATTAATCGTTCTAAAATCAAGCATCGCTACTTCATTTTTTATCCGAATAATAACGGGAATCTGATTATTCCTTAGTTTTTCAGCAAGTTGCTCGCTTGTATACAAAGGATGAGCAACATAGACAACATATGTTTCAATTTCTACTTCAGGCATCGTTCCGCCCCCAATTTTAGCTGTATCTCGCTTAATTTCAAAAGTAAATTGTGTCTTTTTATGAGTCATTTTTTCAATAAATAAATTTGCTTTATCTAAAACAACCTCACTTGATTCAACAATATCACGCACTGTAGGTATTTCTTTTGTTTCTTGTCCACGTATATATGATTTCAAAGTTGCTTCAAGTCCTGCGAGCGTAAATTTATCAACACGTAAGACGCGAGCGAGTTGATGGCTTTTTAACTTATCAATAAGAGCTTTTTTACCAATAATAATTCCCGCTTGTGGTCCACCTAATAATTTATCTCCACTAAAAGAAATTAAATCAATTCCAGCGTTTACTTTTGCTTGTACAGTAGGTTCTTCTCCAATTTTATGCTGTTTAAAATCAAATAACGTGCCACTGCCAAGGTCTTCATAAATCGGAACGTCATGTTCTTTAGATAAGTGTAATAAATTATTTGTATCGACTTCATCTGAAAAACCAACTAATTTAAAATTACTTTTATGAACTTTCATTAATAAAGCAGTATCTTCTGTAATTGCTCGCTCATAATCATAGAGATGAGTCTTATTTGCTGTTCCGACATCAACTAATTGTGCTTCGCTTTCTTCCATAATTTCAGAAATTCTAAAAGAGCCGCCAATTTCGATTAGTTCTCCTCTTGAAACAATCACTTCTTGCTGGTAGGCTATTGCTCTTAAAATGAGGTAGACAGCGGCGGCATTATTATTCACAACCATCGCAGCTTCAGCGCCGGTAAGCTCTTTTAGATGTTCTTCAACTAAATCATGTCGTGATCCACGTTTACCAGTACTTACATTGTATTCAAGTGTTGAATAGGTTGAAGCTGTATGTGTAATCTGAATTATCGCATCTTTACTTAACCGCGCTCTCCCTAAATTGGTATGTAAAATAACACCTGTCGCGTTGATGACACTACGTAAATTGTTTTGCTTAAAAGTATTTATTTTTTCATTTAGTTTAGTGAAAATTAAGTCTGTGAAATGATCTTTGTTAAATGGTTCATCAAGAAATGTGTTATTTAAAATTTGAGTTCGAATGAAGTCAATTTGTTCTTTAATCCATGTTGTAAGTATTTTTTTAGATAAGTTGTTTATCGTCAGTGCTTCTAGAAAACGTTTATCTGTTTGGAGTTGATGGACGGCTGGTAAATGACGAAGTCTTTTCATTATATACACCTCTATAAATAGTTTATTCGCTTTTTTTTGTAAGACAATCTATACTTTTATTATGACATAGTTATATGATAATACAAAAGGGGGTATAAGAATGACAAATCAGCTCAAATTAACTGCTTTATCTTCAAAAGCGGGTTGAGGATGCAAAATCGGTCCCGAGGACCTAGCGCAAGTTTTGCGTTACTTACCTAAAGAAAAGCATGATGCAAATTTACTTGTCGGTATGGAAAGTTCAGATGATGGCAGTGTCTATAAGTTAACAGACGATATTGCGTTAATTCAGACGGTTGATTTTTTCACCCCGATTGTAGATGATCCATACATGTTCGGACAAATTGCCGCAGCAAATTCCTTAAGCGATGTTTATGCAATGGGTGGATCACCAAAAACAGTCTTAAATATTGTCGCTTATCCAATTGAAGAGCTCGGGCCAGAAATATTAGGAGAAATCTTAAAAGGATCGAGTGATAAAGTAAAAGAAGCGGGAGCGCTCGTTGTTGGTGGTCATTCAATAGACGATAAAGAACCAAAGTTTGGTCTATCTGTGACAGGAACTGTACATCCAGATGCTTATATTAAAAACATCGGTGCAAAAGTTGGCGAAGTGCTAGTATTAACAAAACCAATTGGTGTTGGCATTTTAACAACAGCACTGAAAAATAATTTATTAACTAAAGAACAAATAGATAATGTATCTCAGATGATGAGCGAATTAAATAAATATGCAGCTGAAAGTTTGAGAGGGTTCAATCCAAGTGCAGCAACAGATATAACTGGGTTTGGTTTACTTGGTCACGCTTATGAAATGGCAAGTGGAAGTGAAGTTAGTTTTGAAATTGATTATTCTAGCGTCTCACTTTTACCAGGAGCAAAAGAATTAGCAGAAAAACAAATATTCCCTGCTGGATCAAGAACGAATCATAGATGGTTAAAAGATGTTGTAGATTATGGGAAGACTATTTCGCCAGTTGAAGAACTCATTTTATGTGATTCAATCACATCGGGTGGTTTGTTTATTAGTTTACCAGAAGATGAAGCGATAAAATATGTAAAATTGCTAGAAGAAAAGCATTCAATTGAAGCTAAAATAATCGGAAAAGTCACCCGGGCAAAGCATAAATCAATTTATGTAAAATAAACATAATTCATTTAGTTGAAAAAAATTATAATCACTTTATAATAATACGTATAGGGCTATAGGTACGAAAATACTTGCGTTCTATTAGGAGTGTGACTTATTTGGAAGAAAAAGAAAACAAAGCATGTAGTACAAGCGGTTGAGGACCAAAAAATACGAAATCCCAAAAGAGGAAGTTTCCTCCGATATGACCTGGGGTTTACGTTTGGCTCCTGGTAGGAGTCATCTTTATTATTTCGAGATTTTTTTAATACGTAATTATGAATGAATTTTTAAAATTTAATAAAAAATTTTGAAAGGTGGTGATTTATTTGCTACAAGTAACTGAAAAAGCTGTAGAGCAAGTTAAAAAAGAATTAGAAGGCATGCCTTCGGATGTAGAAGTGGATACTCCAATGATTCGCCTATTCATGAGTGTTGGGTGAGGGGGCCCCAGTTTACAATTGGCTCTGGAAGAGTCAACTAATTCAAAAGAAGATACAATAACAGAAGTTGATGGCGTTAAGTTTGTTGTTCACTCAAGTCAATCATATTATTTTGATAGTGTTAAATTAGATTATCAAAAAGGCATGTTTGGTGGAGAGTATAAATTATTAAATGTTTAATTTAAAAGAAGCGCTACACAATTAATTGTGTAGCGCTTCTTTATTGTGCTAAAACGAGTTTGATTTTATCAAGAGCCCAATCTAACTCTGACTTTTCAATAATTAAAGGGGGCGCTAAACGGATGACGTAATCATGCGTTTCTTTACAAAGTAAGCCGTGTTTCATTAGTTTTTCACAGTAAGGTCTAGCTAATTCAGTTAATTCAATCCCAATAAATAATCCTTTTCCACGTATTTCTTTAATGATTGGATTATTAATTTTTTTAAGTTCAGCTTTTAAGTAATGACCAAGTTCTAGTGAACGTTCAGGTAACTTTTCTTCAATTAACACATCAAGCGCTGCGTTAGATACAGCACAAGCAAGAGGATTTCCTCCAAAGGTTGACCCATGAGACCCTGGTTCAAAAACACCTAATATGGGCTCATTTGCTACAACACAAGAAATTGGAAAGACACCTCCACCAAGCGCTTTGCCTAAAATAATTACATCTGGTTCGACATTTTCATAGTCACAAGCGAGAAACTTTCCACTACGACCAAGTCCTGATTGAATTTCATCAGCAATAAATAATACATTTTCAGAATGACATAAATCGTATGCTTCTTTTAAAAAACCTTCTGGTGGAATATTTACTCCCGCTTCGCCTTGAATAGGTTCAATTATAAATCCCGCAGTATTTTCATTAATCGCTGTCGCTAATGCTTTTATATCACCAAAAGGAATTGTTTTAAAGCCTGGTAACATTGGACCATATCCTCTTTTATTATCATAATCAGATGAAAGTGAAACAGCGCCCATCGTTCTGCCATGGAAGTTATCAACACAAGCAATAATTTCTGCTTTGTCGCTTTCGATGCCTTTGACATCATAAGCCCAGCGACGCGTTGCTTTAATTGCTGTTTCTACAGCTTCAGCTCCTGTATTCATTGGTAATGCCATATCTTTATTAGTAAGCTTACAAATTTTTTCATACCAGGACCCGAGTTGATCATTATGAAAGGCGCGTGAAGTTAATGTCACTCGGTCAGCTTGATCTTTCAATGCTTTAATAATATTAGGATGACGATGACCTTGATTGACTGCTGAATAAGCACTTAAAAAATCCATATATTTATTACCTTCAGGATCAGATAACCAAATTCCTGTGGCATAAGAAATAACTACTGGAAGAGGGGCATAATTATGTGCGCCATATTCTTCTGTTTTTAAAATTATTTGTTTACTTCTATTTAACATATATAATCACTCCTTTTCTTAAATCATCTGGAAATTGTAGTTTTTAAAAAATAAATAAGAAAGATTGTTGTATGTAGTATACTTTATAATTTAAAAAGAAGTAAGTAATTATTCAGAAAATATTGTATACTTATCAATAGTTATAAAGCTTTAAGGGCAAACTAAATTTAATTGTAAGCGGTTTCTTTAAAGGGTTTAAAAGGAGGAGTAATTTTGCAAGAAAATGTTTGGGAAAGTAAAGAGCAATTACGAACGCTAATAAATGAATTAGTAAATTGGGAGAGCCGAACAGGAACAAAAGGCGAAATTGAATTCCCTCATAAATTAAAAACTAAATTGCTGAATCAGCCATATTTTAAAGAATATCCATCTTACATTGAATTACACGATGCTGATTTAGATAGAAATGTTTTAACCGCATTTTATCAAAGTGACTTAACAGGGGAAACGATTGTCTTACTTAGTCATTTTGATACAGTGCAGACAGATAATTTTAGTGATTTAGCTGACTTAGCATTCAAGCCAGAAGCTTTAACGAAAATAATGAAGGATCGAAAAGATTTATTCCCTCAAGATGTAAAAGAAGATATTGAGAAAAACGAATACTTATTTGGCCGTGGTGTTATGGATATGAAGATGGGTCTTGCGTTGCATATGCATTTATTAGAACAAGCGAGTAAGGAGAAGTGGCCAATTAATATATTACTTGTAACGGTACCAGATGAAGAGGTTAATTCTGCTGGTATGAGAACTGCAGTAAATGCATTAATAAATCTAAGAGAGAAATATAAGTTGAAGTATAAACTCTTTTTAAATAGCGAACCGTCATTTTCACAAACACCAGGTGATAATCAGTATTATATTTATTCAGGCACAATAGGTAAAATTTTACCATCAGCACTTTTTTATGGTCGAGAAACGCATGCAGGAGAGCCATTAAGCGGATTAACAGGTCATTATATGAACACTTACTTAACGCAAGCAATGGAATTTAACGACGATTTTATTGAAGAAGTTCATGGTGAAAAGACACCTTTACCGATTTGTTTACAAACGAATGATTTAAAACAAGATTATTCTGCACAAACATCCCATCATAGTTATGCTTTATATAATGTATTTACAATGAAACGAAATGCAAAAGAAATTATGAATATATTTAAAACGACAGCTGAAAAAGCAATGAAAGAGTGTCAGGTTAACTATGAAGCTATTTGTAGAAGTAATAAAGTAAAGCCCATAGGTAAAATAAAAGTATTCGTTTATGAAGTGCTTTTTGCATATGCGCTTGAAAAGCTAGGGCTAAGCGAAGTTAAGTTGCTAACAAAAAGCGTACTTACAGATAATTCATTAGACGAAAGAGAAAAATCTGTTAAATTGACAGATCAATTAATGGTGAATTGCCCAGAGTTAGCACCTGCTACAGTGCTTTTTTATGCTCCCCCATATTATCCTGCGGTAAACTCATCAGAAAATGAATTAGTCGACGAAGTGATTAACTTTGCGATTGACACTTTAAATAAAAAATTTGACGTAGAGACAAAGCAAATTCACTATTTTAATGGTATTTCAGATTTAAGTTATGTTAATTATAAGTCGACAGATTTTGGTTGGAAAGCATATGAAAAAAACACACCCGTATGGGGCGAGACCTACCAGATTCCGTTTGAAGCGATGCAAAAATTACAAGCGCCAATATTAAATATAGGTCCATTTGGAAAAGATGCACATAAACTAACCGAACGATTACATATAGAAAGTGCATTTGTTCAGACACCTTATCTATTAAAAGAAGTAATCAAAAGTTTGTTTAGCCAATAAAAATATCTCATTATTATTTAAATAATAATGAGATATTTTTATTAACCATGATCTACCACAATAATTTTTGCATCAGTATCAAAAGGATTAACGAGAACATGTGGAATCCCATCAGGGATAATGAAAGCATCTCCCTCGTTCCATTCTGAAAGTTCATCATCATGTTTAATATTAATCTTACCTGAAACAACGAAAAATGCGTGTCCATCGTAACAAATGTGATCTGCTTCATAACCAGATGGGTAAGTAACGACTCTTAATCTTTGTTTATCTGTTTCTATCCAATTAGAAAAAGCACCTGTTGATAAACGATCTGGAACCGGATTTTCATCACTTTTACTTGCTGGAATTTTATTAAGATAGTTTGACAAATTAAACGCCTCCTTAATTTAAGGTTAATTATAGCATGTTTAAATTTAAGAGATAAGGGTTTAAGTGTCATGATTAATTATTAAACATGTTCTAACATTTTATTTAATGCATCAAGCGACTGTTTAGTTGTCGTTTCATCAACTTTAATAATATTTTTATATTCTTTTGTTTTAATCGAATCAAGTGACCAAAGTAAGTGCGGTAAATCAATCCGGTTCATCGTCATACATGGACAAAGGTTTGGATTAAGTGAAACAATCTCTTTATCTGGATGTTGTTCCATTAATCTTTGAACCAAGTTCATTTCTGTTCCGATTGCCCATTTTGATCCGCTCGGTGCATTTTCAATCATATCAATTATATAACTTGTCGAACCAGAAAAATCAGCTTCAGCAACCGTTTCATACGGACATTCTGGATGAACTAAAACTTGAACGCCAGGCATGTCTTTTCGCATGTTTTTCACATTTTCAACTGTGAAGTTTTCATGTACTGAACAATGTCCCTTCCAAAGAATGATTTTAGCGTCTTCGATATTACCTTCAAATTCAAATTCGTTCGTCATCTGATTCCACACAGCCATCTTATCTAGCGGAATTCCTAAGTCATGTGAGACATTTCGACCGAGGTGTTGATCTGGTAAAAAAAGAATGCGTTCTTTTTGTTCTAGCGCCCAGTTAATCATTTTTTCAGCATTAGAAGATGTCACTGTAGCACCACCATTTTTACCTACGAAAGCCTTAATTGCAGCTGTAGAGTTGACGTATGTTAATGGAATAACTGTGTCGCCAAAGGTTTCTTGTAAAATATCCCAAGCAATTTCAGTTTGGTCAATATTAGCCATATCAGCTAGAGAACATCCAGCTCGTAAATCAGGTAACAAAACAGTTTGTTTTTCATTTGTAAGCATGTCTGCTGTTTCTGCCATAAAATGGACCCCGCAAAAAATAATAAATTCTGCATCTTTATTTGCTGCACATTCTTGTGCGAGTTGGAGTGAATCACCTGTTGTATCGGCAAATTCAACCACTTCATTTTTTTGATAATGGTGAGCGGGTATATACAGTTTAGTACCCATTTCTTTTTTTATTTTCAGCACGCGTTCTCTCATTTCTTCATGAGTAAGCTGCTTATAACTATCAGGCATTGTTTGATTGCTATCTACTTTTAATAAATCTAAAATATTAACCATAATTAAATCCCCCCTAAATTATTAAACTAATATCAAGTGAATGGACTGAATGTGTTAAGAATCCAAGTGAAATATAATCAACAGGACATGTACTATATTGATGTAAGTTTTCTAAAGTAATACCACCAGATGCTTCGGTTGTAATGTGAGCAGGAACAAGTTTGCTGAGTTCGTGAATCACTTTTGGACTTTGGTTATCAAACATAATAATATTTGCATTTGCACTCACGGCTTCTTTGACCTGTTCTTCTGATTCTGTTTCGACTTCAATTGGCACCATATGACCGGCAGTAATTTTAATTTTTTCGACAGCTTGAGTAATCGATCCTGCAAAAGCAATATGATTATCTTTTATCATTACTCCGTCATAAAGACCATACCGGTGGTTAAATCCACCACCGCACGTCACGGCGTATTTTTCAAATAATCTAAAGCCAGGTGTTGTTTTTCTAGTATCACAAATACGTATAGAAGGATTATTCAATGCTTTAACAGCTTCGTTTGTTTGAGTAGCAATCCCACTCATTCGTTGAATCAAATTAAGCATGACGCGCTCACCAGTTAAGATAAAACGGACAGGGCCAGAAATCGTTGCTAAAACATCTCCAGAATTAATTAAGTCTTTATCATGTTTATGTAAAGTAACTTTTACATCTTTTGAAATTAACTGGTAAACATGTGTAATTAAATTAGCTCCAGAAAAAACACCCGAATCTTTTGAGACAACTTTGGCTGTCCCAATGTAATCTATTGGAAAAATAGTACTACTCGTTAAATCAGCATGTCCAATATCTTCAGACAAAAAAGCAGCCAACTTTTTTTCAACTAATAAAAAGTCCATAAAAAACTCCTTTCTGCTATGTGAAATACCTCACATAAAATTAATTGCTAACTTGTTTAATTATGTATATGATTACATATAAGTTTACATATGACAAGACAAAAGATTAAATTTAAAGAAAGGTGATATAAATGATTTATTTAGACCATGCAGCGACAACAAAAATAGATAAAGAAGTACTGGAAGTCTATTCAAAAGCGAGTGAACGTTTTTTTGGTAATGCGAGTAGCCTACATGACGTAGGTAATGAAGCAAATCAAACTTTAAAACAAGCACGCGAATCACTTGCTGGAACATTAGGTGCTGAAAATAGTGAAGTTTTTTTTACAAGTGGAGGGACTGAATCTAATCATTTAGCGATATTGACCTTACTAAATAGCGCAAAAAAAAGTGGTAAGCATATCATTACGACACGAATTGAACATTCTTCACTTTATAACTTATTTAAAAAGTTAGAAAGTGAAGGTTATGAAGTGACATATTTAGATGTGGATGAAACAGGACTTATTTGTTTAGATAAATTAAGGAAAAGTATTCGTAAAGAGACAGTACTAGCTGCGATTCAGCACGTTAATTCAGAAATAGGAGTCATACAAAATTTAAAAGAGATTGGTAATATTTTAGTAGCTGAAAATATTTATTTTCATAGTGACCTCATTCAATCATATGGTAAAATAAATTTAGATGTAAAGGCACTTAATTTAACAAGTGCTGCTATTTCAAGTCATAAAATATATGGACCAAAAGGAATGGGACTTACTTATCTAGCTAAAGAAGTGAGTTTTAAACCATTTTATCCTAATACAACACACGAATCAGGATTTAGACCTGGAACAGTAGATGTACCAAGTGCACTTGCATTTGCCTATGCAGGTCAAAAAGCAATAGAAACATTAAAAAAGGATAAAGAAACAGCTGCGTATTTGCGAAACATACTCGAAAATAAATTAAACGCGTTAGATAATATTACGTTTCATAGCCATGAAACGAACCAAATAGATCAAATCATTGGTATGTCAATAAGTGGATTACAGGGACAATATGTTATGTTAGAATGTAATCGATATAACATTGCAATTTCAACAGGTAGCGCTTGTCAAATTGGACAAACAGAGCCATCTCGCATGATGTTATCGATGGGGCGAAATGACGTTGAAGCAAAAGAATTAATACGTATTTCTACTGGGCGACATACAACAGAAG
>JARIBO010000001.1 GCA_029257405.1 Caryophanales bacterium | reverse complement strand
GAAACATAAGGATGTCCTGATACTGATTGTGCAGCACTAATTGCTCCACCATTACTTCCACCACTTAGCTTAGCTGATGATTTTTCTACTTTTTTCTTTTTTGGTTCTGGCGTTGCTTGTGCACTTGCGTCAGAGTTTGACTGTGCTACTGTTTCAACTACTGGATTAGATTCTGATGCAGTGTTTGAATTAGATTCTGTTCTAGTCGCATTTTCAGCAACTGGACTAGATGTTCCTTCTGTATTTGCATTTGGCTGAGTTGATGTTTGAACAATTGATTCAGCAATATTATTTGAACCAATCTCAGCTGCAACACGTTCTTCTAATGCAACAATATCATGTCCTTCTGCAACATAATCTGCTTTTTTAGCTTCTAAAGCTGCCACTTCTGTCAGTGCTTCTTTTTTAGATTCGTTTAAATCATTTTTTTGAGCTTTCTTTAGTTTATTAATTTTTTCAATATCTTTTTTTCGTTCTGTTGTTTTAACCAATTTATTTTCTACTTCTTTTTGTTTTCCTTCAACTTCTGTCATTGCTTTTTTCTGAGTTTCTACTAGTTCATTATCAGCTGTTGTTATTGCTGTAACAGCTGTATATCTAGAAATAAATTCTTCAAATCCTTTAGAACCAAAAATAACTTCCATAAACCCAATCTCTCCACCATCAGTTTGATAAGATGAAAGACGTTCTTTTAATATTTCATTACGTTGTTTGATTTCTTCTTCTAAGACTACAATTTCTTTCTCTAACTTTTTGACATCTGTTTCTAATTTATCTACTTCTTTTGATACTTTTTTTGCTTCGCGATCATTTTCTGAAATAGCATTTTCCAAAACATCTATATCAAGATTGTAATCATTAACTTTTTTAGATGATTTAATAATTTCTTTTTCTACTTTTTTAATCTTTTCTTTATTCTCGCTTAATGTTGTTGACGCCTCTACTGTTGTTGCCGAATAGCCTAATCCGCTTAATGTCATTGTTAATACCGTTCCTGCAATAATTAATGTTTTCTTCAAATGTCTTCCCCGTTTCTATCTTAGATATTCTAAGTGTTTTATTTTTTATTATTAATTTATTTTTTTGTATCTATTTAATTACAATGTTTAATGCCTTATTAGCATGCTTTAGTTCCTATAAAATTAAATATCTCTCTTACTCAACAAAACATAGTATAGCATCTCTTAGTTTCAGACATGTTGTTGTTAGATTACAATTATGTCTCAAATAAAAAAACCAATTCAGACATTAAAGTCCGAATTGGTTCTTGTTTTTTAATTTAACTTTAGCTCATTTTAAATTAATTAGGTCTTGCTGCTCCTACATATCTGTCCTTCCAATATCCACTACCGAAAGTTGTTACAGCTACTCCAGTTGATGTTTGCGATCCAATATACTGAGTTCCACCTAATGAAATCCCGACGTGTGTTATAGATCCACCACCTGATGAAAAGAATACTAAATCTCCTGCTCTTATTGCTCCTTTAGATACTTTTGGATAAGCATTATATTGTGCAGCTGCTGAACGTGGTAAATTAATACCATTTTGTTTATAAACAAAAGATGTATATCCAGAACAATCAAAACCTGACGTTGTAGTTCCACCCCATTTATATGTCGTACCAGTTAATGAACGTGCATCTGCAATAATACCATTACCTGAAGTTGATGAAGATGGAGCAGGTGCTGGTGTTGGTTTTGCTGGTGCCGGTGTTGGTGCTGCGGCTGGTGTCGACGTTGGTGCTTGAACTTCTGGTTCTCTTGGTGCTGGTGTTGAAGCTTGAGCAACCGGTTGTCTTGGTGCTGGTGTTGATGCTTGAGCAACTGGTTCACTTGTTGCTGGTGCTGACGCTGGCGCTTGTGTTGAAGTTTGAGTAGTCGCTTCTCTTGATTCTGTTTGAGTCGTATTTTGATTACTTTGTGTTGTGACTTCTTGTGGTTCATTACTCGCACTTGTTGTTTCATTTGTTGATTCACTAGTTCCTTGTTCTTCAGCTTCTTCAGTTTGAGCCGCTGTTTCAGCTTCTTCAGTGTCTACAGGTTCTGAGGCTCTAGTTGCTGTAGCTTCACTTAAACCTGCTTGTGTTTCTCTAATTTCTTCTTCTATTTGTTCTTCTAATGCGTCAAGGTCATTACCTTCTGCTATGTATTTAGACTTTTTCTCTTCTAATTCTAGTACTTTAGATTCGACTGATTTTTTTGAGCTAGTCAATTCTTTTTTCTGTGCTTTTTGTTCTTTATTTACTTCTATTAAATCTTTTTTTGCTTTTTCTGTTTCAGTCAGTTTTTCTTTAACCTGATTTTCTTTTTCTTCTACTTTATTAATAGCCGTTTTTTGTTCTTCTACTAGTTCTCTATCAGCTTTTGTAATAGTTGTTACTGCAGTAAATCTCGTAATAAAATCTTCGAAACCTTTAGAACCAAAAATTACTTCCATATAACCTACATCGCCACCATTTTTTTGATACGATGATAGACGCTCTTTTAAAACCTCATTACGAATCGCAATTTCGTCTTCTAATTTTTTTATATCTTCTTTTAGTTGTTTAATTTCAACTTTATATGTTTTAGCTTCTTTAGTTATTCTTGTAACTTCTTCTTCACTGACTATTAAAGCGCTTTCTAAGGAATCAATATCTAAATTTATTTCATTAACTTTAAGTGCTGCATTTAAAATATCAGTTTCTACTGCATTCAACTTTTGTGATACCTTTTCTTTTTTTGCATCTATACTAGCTTCTACACTTTGCAGTCCTGCACCAGTATATCCTAAACCACTAAACGTTAAAGTTAAAACTGTACCTACAACTATAAATTTTTTCTTCAAATTTATTCCCCTTTTCTATATTTGTATTTCTTTATTTCAATCTAACGATAACCACTAGTATACTACTAATCCACGCTTACTAGATTACAGACAGATGACAAGTCTATAACAATAAGAATACGGCAGTTACTTTTAGTAACTGCCGTAATGTAGTTTTTGATTTATTTTATTTTAAAATTTTCACCGTTACATTACCGCGACCAAATGCATATGCTGCTTTTTTATTTGGATAATGTAAATCAATTCTATTTCCTTTTATGTCTCCACCTGTATCTCCTGCTATAGCTTCACCATAACCTGAAACCCATACTCTTGAACCTAATGGAATGACACTTGGATCAACTGCTACTACTTTTGCATTAGGATTATTATTTAAATTAATTCCTGTAGCTGTAATTCCTGTACACCCTGTACATTTTGCTGTATAAGCTGTAGCTTGCATACTAAATTCTTTAATCGTATTACTACTGCTTGGTTTCGAAGAACTCTTTGTTGATTTCTTCTCTGCTTTTGCTACTGTTTTTTCTGCTTTTGGTGTTGATTTTTTAGCAGCTGTTTTTTCTACTGCTGATTCTGTATTTTCTACAGATGCATTTTCGACTTTTTCAGAATTTTTTGATTCTGTTTTCTCTGTATTTTCTTTATCTACTTGTTCATTAGCTGCTTGCTGTTTTTCTGCTTTTTTTGCTGCAAGTTCAATTTGTGCTTTTTCTTCTAATGCCTTAATATCATTTCCTTCTTTTATATAAGCTGATTTTTGACCTTCAAGTTTTTTAATTTCTGTTTCTACAGAAGCAACTGATTTAACTAATTCAGCTTTTTGATCTTTTTTTAATTTATTAATTTTTTCTAATTTTGATTTTGTTTCTTCTGCTTCTTTTAATTTCTCTTCCACTTCTGCTTCTTTAGTTTCTACTTTTTTCATTGTTTTTTTCTGTTCTTCGATAAGATTATTATCTGCTTTTGTAATTGTTGTAACAGCGGTAAATCTAGAAATAAAATCTTCAAATCCAACTGAACCAAAGATAACTTCTAAATATCCTAAGTCTCCACCTGTGTTTTGATAAGAAGACAATCTTTCTTTTAATATTACGTTTCGCTCTTCAATTTCTTTTTTCAATCCTTTAATTTCTTCTTTTAACGCTTTGACTTCCTCGTCATATTTAGCTACTTCATTAGTTGCTTGATCTACTTCTTTATTATTAGTTTCAATTGCTGTTTCTAATACAGCTACATCTTCATTAAGACTATTTACTTTGTTAGCTGTTTTTAATATGTCTTTTTCGACTTGATTTAAGTTCTGTTCAACTTGCTTCTTTTTATCTTTCAATGAATCAGCAGCTTCTACACCGTCTACTTGACCTGTACCTATTCCTGTTAATAGAACTAATGATAAAATACTTGCTGTGAATAATTTAAGTTTCAAGTCTATTCCCCGTTTCTTTTACTAAGTTTTAATGCTTCATATTGTTTTCACTAATTGTTACCTTAACATCTTTAAGTAACAGAGAGGTTATCGTTTTGTTACAATAGCATTTCATTTTAAAATAGGAATGTAATGATTGTAATTATGTATGTTAAAAACAAAAAAACAGTTAAAACTATCAATTGATAGTTTTAACTGTTTTTATTTTAAAGTTTTATTAGAATTGTTCTGCTTCAGTTGATCCTTCTAGTGCTGTTGTTGATGATTCACCTTCAGAAATTACTTGAGCAACTTCGTCAAAGTAACCTGTTCCAACTTCACGTTGGTGACGAGTAGCAGTATAACCCTTACTTTCAGCTGCAAACTCTTTACCTTGTACAAGACGCGAGTATGCACCCATTCCTTTATCTTTATACTGTTCAGCAAGTTCAAACATGCTGTAATTTAATGTATGGAATCCAGCTAATGTTACGAACTGGAACTTATAACCCATTGCCGCAATTTCTTTTTGGAATGTATCCATGTCTTCTTCAGACATGTACTTAGCCCAGTTAAATGATGGCGAACAGTTATATGCTAATAATTGATCTGGGTATTCTGCATGAATTGCTTCAGCAAAACGACGCGCTTCATCTAAATCTGGATCTGCAGTTTCACACCAAATTAAGTCTGCATATGGTGCATAAGCAAGTCCACGTGCAATTGCTTGGTCAAGACCAGCTTTTGTACGGTAAAATCCTTCTGCTGTACGTTCTCCTGTAATAAACTCAGCATCTGCTTTATCAACATCACTAGTAATAAGATCTGCTGCGTTAGCATCTGTACGAGCCATAATAACAGTAGGTGTTCCCATAACGTCAGCTGCAAAACGCGCTGCAACTAAGTTTTTAACAGCTACTTGTGTTGGAAGTAATACTTTCCCACCTAAGTGACCACATTTTTTCTCTGAAGCTAATTGGTCTTCAAAGTGAACACCTGATGCTCCTGCTTCGATCATGGATTTCATTAATTCAAATACGTTTAAGTGACCACCGAATCCTGCTTCAGCGTCTGCTACAATTGGTGCGAAGAAGTCAATATCATTTTTACCTTCTGAATATTCAACTTGATCTGCACGTTGTAAAGCATTATTAATACGACGAACAACCTGCGGTACACTGTTTACTGGATATAAACTTTGGTCTGGATACATTTCTCCAGCCATGTTAGCATCTGCTGCAACTTGCCAACCACTTAAATAAATAGCTTTAAGTCCAGCTTTAACTTGTTGTACTGCTTGGTTACCAGTTAATGCTCCTAAAGAGTTAACATAATCTTCTTCGTTAACTAGGTCCCATAATTTTTTTGAACCTACATTAGCAAATGTATATTCTAAGTCAATTGATCCTCTTAAGCGAATAACATCCTCTGCTGAATATGGACGTTTAATACCTTTCCATCTTGGATTAGTATCCCAATCTTTTTGAATTTGTTCTGCTCTTTCTTTAAACATTAATATTCCTCCTATTAATAATACTTCTTTATTATATTGAAGAGTTAATACAATTAACTCTAATCAAACAAAATCATAATTCTCTTAATTCCAATTTACATAAACAAGTTCTTCTATTCCCTTTGCTATATAACAAAGGAGGTTTTATTAATCTTCTTTTTTTGACAAACAATAGTCACACTCTAGTGTATAACTTCTTTCTGATACGTTAGATCCACATTCTGGACAAGTTACATTTTTATTTTCCATGTTTGACACCTCCATTTTTATATAACAAGTTGTGAATTTCTTTACCTGTTATAATACAGTGTAATACATTTTCAGAATATTGCAAGTATTTTTATGATAAAAGTTACTTTATCTTTAATTAATAATTGTAAACACTGTTAGACCAACTATTAATAATACCGCCTTACTATATTGAAGAGTGAATTGAATTAACTCTAATCAAATAAAATCATATTTCTCTTAGTTAAAATTTTAATTAACAAATTTTTCTAATCTCTTTGCTATATAACAAAGGAGGTTTTATTAATCTTCTTTTTTTGACAAACAATAGTCACACTCTAGTGTGTAACTTCTCTCTGATACGTTAGATCCACATTCTGGGCAAGTTATATTTTCATTTTTCATGTTTGGCACCTCCATTTTTATATAACAAGTTTTGAATTTCTTTACCTGTTATAATACAGTATAATGCATATTCTGATAATTGCAAGCACTTTCATAATAAAAGTTACTTTATCTTTATTATTTGAAATTAAACACTGTCAATTCAACGTTTTTTCTGTTGTATATAAGGGTTATTTTTTATATTAATTAGTTCTTTTATCTTTATCTTCATAAATTTGTTATAATTTGTATATCAAAGCGAATTGCAAAGTTAATATAAGTAACTTTACATGCGTTGAAATACTTTCAATGAAATCAAAATAAAGTGATATACTAATAAACACATAACTAAAATGAACTAACAATACAAATTTAATGAAATTGCGAGGTTTTCCCATGAAGTTTTTTGACTTTCTTGGTGTCCGAGTAATTAAAACTGGAGTAGCTATCTTTTTAACGGCTCTTATTTGTCAATTGCTTGGATTACCACCTGTATTTGCTGTTATCACAGCAATAGTTACTTTAGAACCTACTGTATCTGACTCAATTAAAAAAGGTCTTGTACGTTTTCCTGCTTCAGCCATTGGTTCTGCATTTGCTGTATTTTTTATTGCAATCTTTGGAAACTCACCAATTACTTATACACTTGCAGCAGTTTTTACAATTGTAACGTGTTACAAATTAAAATTACATGCAGGTTTACTTGTCGCTACAATCACAGCTGTTGCTATGATAGAAGTTGTTTACGACAATTACTTTTTATCATTCTTAACTAGACTTGGCACTACATCTATTGGTTTAATTGTTTCAATTATTGTCAATATGTTCATCCTTCCACCTAACTACATCAAAGAAATAGGCGAAAATATTAATAGATTATACAAAAACATTGGAAAAGCAACACTATCTATCGTTACATTTGATGCAGATTCATCAAAAAATAAAAACAAATTATTAGTTACTTTAGATAAACAAATTCTTAAAACTTCAGAACTCATTCGCTTTCAAAAAGATGAAACTGATTTTCACCCTTTAGTTGGAAGTAATAAACAAGACTTTTATATCGCACGCAAGCAAATAAATCGTTTAAAGTTAATGGTTTATCATTTAACTAATTTAAAAAACTTATCTCTTGATGATGTACTATTAACAACCGACGAAAAATTACTAATCGAAAATGCAGTCGAATCGTTAGCTGAGCATATGATTCATCAAACAGATGTTGATTTAACCGTGCACGAGTTAACAATTAAGCGTTTAATGCAAACATTTTGGTTAAATAACAATGTCGTAACCCATGAATTAACTGAAGGTCACTTACCTAACGAACTTATCTTACTTTATGAAGTATCTGCTTTAATGCAACTTGCCTATGAATTTGATTTAGTTAAAAACTCAATTATAAAGAAAGAAAAAGCTGTTCTAAATCAGAAGACTGATTAGAACAGCTTTTATTGTTTAATTCGTTATACTTTGTTTCTTTTTCGCTTCTATCCGGCGACGATGTAATATAGGCTCAGTATAGCCATTTGGTTGCAAGTGCCCTTCGAAAATTAATTCTCTTGCAGCTTGGAATGCTACTGAATTATCGTAATCAGGCGCCATATTAATATATTCACTATCACCTTCATTTTGTTTGTCGACAATTTTAGCCATTCTTTCAAGCGTTTCCTCTACTTGTTCTTTTGTACAAATATTATGCTGTAACCAGTTAGCCATCATTTGGCTTGAAATTCTAAGTGTTGCACGGTCTTCCATTAATCCCACATCTTTAATGTCAGGTACTTTAGAACAACCAACACCTTGTTCAACCCATCTCACAACATAACCAAGCATTGTTTGCGCATTGTTATCTAATTCATCTTGAATTTCTTCTTTTGTCCAATCAGGATTTGCTTCGATCGGAATTTCTAAAATGTCATCTTCATAGTCAATATTCATACTATTATCTAAAATTTCATTCTGTACTTTTCTGAAATCAATTTCATGATAATGCAGTGCATGTAGCGTTCCTGCAGTTGGTGAAGGAACCCAAGCTGTATTCGCTCCTGCTTTTACATGACCAATTTTTTGTTCAACCATATCTGCCATTTTATCTGGCATCGCCCACATACCTTTTCCAATCTGTGCATTTCCTTGGAATCCAGTAGCAAGTCCAGCTTGAACGTTATTTTTTTCATATGAACCTAACCATTTAGCGTTTTTCATGTCGTCTTTACGTACCATTGGTCCCATTTTCATTGCTGTATGAATTTCATCACCTGTACGGTCTAAGAAACCTGTATTAATAAAGATTGCGCGATCTTTAACTTCTTTGATACAATTTTTTAAGTTAAGACTTGTACGGCGCTCTTCATCCATTACACCTACTTTAAGTGTGTTTCTTTCTAACTCTAGCATGTCTTCTACACGAGCAAATAAATCGTTTGTAAATTTAACTTCTTTTGATCCATGCATCTTCGGCTTAACAATATAAATTGAACCTTTTTTAGAGTTAATATGCTTACCTTTTCCTAACAAGTTATGTTTAGCCATTAAACTTGTAAAGACAGCATCTAAAATTCCTTCATAAGAATCCGATCCATCTTCATTTAGTACTGCATCATTACGCAATAAATGACCAACATTTCTAACAAGCATTAAAACGCGCCCAGATAGAGTTATTTCGCCACCTTTTGCAGACGTATAAGTGCGGTCATCTTTAAATTTACGTTCAATCGTACGTACACCTTTATTAACTTGCGTTGTTAATTCACCGCGAATTAGACCGAGCCAGTTTTTATACACATCTACTTTATCTTCTGTATCAACTGCTGTTACAGAATCTTCACAGTCCATAATACTCGTAATAGCAGATTCCATCACGATATCTTGAACGCCTGCTTCGTCTGTTTTACCAATTACACTTGATGGATCGATTTGGATATCGATATGTAAACCATTATTTTCAAGTAATATTGAAGAAGGTGTTTCAGCACGACCTTGATAACCTTTAAACTGTGCTTTTTCTTTTAATCCAACTGTTTCACCTGACTTTAAGCTTACTTGCAAATCACCATCAACAACACTATACAGAGTGGCTTCTGAATGACTGCCACTTTCAAGAGGAGTTGACTCATCAAGAAAATCACGGCCTCGTTTAATAACTATTGAACCACGTTTTTCATTATATGATGATCCTTTTTCTTGACCATTATCTTCACTGATAATATCTGAACCATATAAGGCATCATATAAAGAACCCCACCTAGCATTCGCAGCGTTAATGGCATAACGCGCATTATTAATTGGCACAACAAGCTGTGGTCCCCCAATTTTAGCTATTTCATCATCTACATTTGTTACATTTATATTAAAGTCTTCTACCTCTTCTTCTAAATATCCTATTTCTTTTAAAAATGTTTTATAAGTTGCTGCATCAAAATCTTTGTTTTCTGTATGCCAAGCATTTATTTTATCTTGAATATCTTGTCGTTCTTGGAGTAGTTGTTTGTTTCTAGGTGTGAAATCGCTTACTAATTGTTCAAAGTCATTCCAAAATTTACTTTGTTCTAATTCCGCTTCTTCCAACGCTTCTTCATTAACAAAGTCATATAACTCTTTTGCTACTTTAATTTTACCTATACTAATATAATCTGACATAATACATCCTCCTATCGCATAATTAAAATCAACTAAACCTATTGTATAACAGCGTGACTTTTAAAGCAAATCTTTTTCTAAAACCTTGTCAAAACGACCAATTACTGTTATAGAATAAGGTTTTATTAAGATTATACTAGTAAAAAAACCTTCTATCTAAATTAGATAGAAGGCTTTAAGTTAACAATTTATAAATAAAATGTTTGTTAATTTTATTTTAATTAAAGATTACAAATGCAATTATCAAAGCGAGAATAATCGAAGCAGCATAAATGATAATTTGTTTACGTAATCCCGTTTTTAACCAGTTCTCTTCATATTCTTCTGAACGTTTCGCATATACTTCAGGCGTATCTCCATCTTCTTTGTGTTTTTTCATTTTATTTTCTTCTTCTTTTAAAACGAAAAATGTCCCAGCTAATGCAATAATAAGCAAAAGCGTCAGTATAATTAACAGCGAGATGCTCATAAGAATTCCTCCTCACTTATAAATAAAAACTTGTAAACAATACAATATCATGTTTGCGCTTACATATCATTGTTTATATAAAGAAGCGATTAACTTTTGCTTCTGCCTTAATTATAATGGTTTGCAAAGCAATCTACAAGCGCATTTGCATTTTTTGGATACAAAAAAGCATCAAACCCACTAATTGAAAGGTTTTGATGCTTTTTTAAATATTTTCATTTATTACTCGAGATTTTCTATTAAATTTTCCATTTCTTTTATTTCTTTTTCTTGAGCTTCGATTATATTATCTGCTAACTCTCTTACTCTTGGATCTGTTATCGTTGCACGCTTACTCGTCAAAATTGCAATCGAATGATGTGGGATCATACCTTGCATGTAATCTACATCATCAATTGTAGTTTGATCTCTCATTAAAAAAAGTGATAAAGCAAAAACTAAAATACTTACACCAACTATTGTTAGGTTTTTCTTTTTGTTTTTAAGCATACCCATCATAAAGATAAGCATGATTATAGCCATTACACATGTTGAAAGTATTGTCATATAAAGTCGCATTTCACTAAAAAATACGTGACTTATTTCATAAGTATTCAAGTACATGACTCCATACATAAAAACAGCAGCTGTCAAAATCATTCCGTAAAATCTAAGATAATTATTTTTCATTTTGAACACTCCTTTATTAATTGAGTAGTTTAAAATTATATCTTTAGTAGTCTAGCGTTAATCGCAACAATTATTGTACTAAGACTCATTAATATTGCTCCTACTGCTGGGCTTAATATAACACCAATCGGTGCCAAGACCCCTGCTGCTAGTGGAATTGCAAATATATTATATCCTGTTGCCCACCATAAGTTTTGGACCATTTTACGATATGTTTTTTTAGATAGGTCCATTAATGTAACAACATCTTTTGGGTCACTTTTTACTAAAACAACGTCAGCTGTTTCCATTGCGACATCAGTTCCAGCACCAATTGCTATACCAAGGTCTGCTGTTGCAAGTGCTGGTGCGTCATTAATACCATCTCCGGTCATTGCCACCTTCCAGCCTTTCGCTTGGATTTCTTGTATCTTTTCTGCTTTATGGTCCGGAAGTACTTCAGCATAAACTTCATCAATTCCGAGCTGATTTGCTACCCAATGAGCAACATTTTCATTATCACCTGTTAACATGACAGAATGTACTCCGTTACTTTTTAGTTCAGCTATTGCTTCTTTGGCTGACTCGCGAATGATATCTGCTAGAGCAATCATTCCGATTAATTTATCTTCTACTAAAACAAATACGACCGTTTTTCCTTCTTCAGACATTTCATTAAATTTATTCGTATCGTATGTCATGTTTTTTTCATTTACATAACCAGGACTCACAACATTTACTTTTTTTCCGTCAATTTTACCTTCAATTCCTTTACCCGTAATCGATTGAAAATCGGTAATTCTTTTAAGTTCTAACTCTTTTTCTACAGCAGACTTTACCATCCCTACAGCTATTGGATGTTCAGATTCTTGTTCTAAGCTTGCTCCGTATCTTAAAACGTCTTCATCTGTATATCCTTCGCTTGCTACAATATCTGTTACACCAAACTTACCTTCAGTTAGAGTTCCTGTTTTATCAAAAACAACCGCATCTAAATTACGTGCTTCTTCAAAGTGCGTTCGGTTACGAATTAATAAGCCGTTTCTTGCAGAAATAGTTGTTGATACTGCTACAACTAAAGGTGCAGCAAGCCCTAATGCGTGTGGACAAGTTATAACCATTACCGTAACCATCCGCTCGAGTGACGTATCAAACGAATAACCTAGCATTAACCAAATAAACAGTGTTAAAAAACCTGCAGTTAAAGCAAGATAAAAAAGCCATTTTGCTGCACGATCTGTAAAGTTTTGTGATTTTGATCTTGATTCTTGCGCTTCTTTAACTAATGAAATAACTTGAGATAAATATGATTCATCTCCTGTTTTTGATACTTCAATTATTAACGAACCTTCATTATTAATTGAACCACCGATCACCTCATCGTCAACTTCTTTATCAACAGGAATAGATTCACCTGTAAGCATTGATTCATCAACTGTTGACATGCCCGACTCAATTAATCCATCGACTGGAACTTTTTCTCCAGGTTTAACAAGTACGCGGTCGTTATTTTTTAGTTCTGATGTCGGAACATCTTCTACTTCATCATTTTCATCTAATCGATGCGCTTTATTTGGCATCAATTCAACTAATTTTTCTAAGGCATTCGAAGCTCCCATAACTGAACGCATCTCAATCCAGTGACCAAGTAGCATAATATCAACAAGAGTTGCAAGCTCCCAAAATAAATCATGACCTTCAAAGCCAAATACAGTTAGCGTACTATATCCGTATGCTATTGTAATCGCAAGTCCAATAAGCGTCATCATACCTGGACTTCTATCTTTTAATTCACTAATTCCACCCGTAAGAAATGGCCAACCACCATAGAAGAATACAAATGTTGAAAGTGCCAGTAAGATATATTGATCATTTGCAAAGCGCCAATCAACGCCTAAAAATCCTTGTATCATCGGTGACAATATAAGAATTGGTAGTGTAATTATTAATGATATGAAAAAACGTCTTTTAAAATCAGTTACCATATCTCCATGATCATGATCTCCATGACTACCATGATGCTCACTACTTTCGTGCTCATGATGATCTGAATGTTCGTGTTCTTTATTCATTTTATAGCTCCTCTCTAGTTTCTATATACTTAAAAGAGTACTTGTATTATTAATATATGTTTTATCATACTTTCAAAATGTCCAGATTTTGTCAAGATGATTTATTTTTTAAAAAAATAATAAGAAAAGAGCTAATCATTAACTGATTTAGCTCTCACTTTTATTAACTCTGAATAAGTTATCATGATGTTTATGCAGATTTCACTCTTGATCTGATAACTGGATAGCCAAGATCTTCAATCGCTTTTTCAATCGCTTCAATTGTAATCGATTCTGGATCAAAATTTGTTCTCACACGACTTGAATTAAAAAGCACTTCAATACTTTCTTTTTCTACACCGTCTAATCCTTTAAGAGCATTTTCTATTTTTTGTAAACATGATGGACATGATAACGTTTCTAAATTAATCGTTGCTTTTTGCATGATTTACATCTCCTTTTTTATTATGCGTAATAAGCCTGATCTGCTTCTGATAACATTTGATAGACACCTTTAAATGCTTCACAAGCTCCTGTAGGAACCGTATAATTATTTGTAACTTGACGTAATGATTCAAACTCGACATCTAGATTTATCTCTTCTTGATCTGATTCTTTTAATTCTGTTTCGATTCGTTCAAATAAATGGCGGACATCAAAAACTTCTGGATTACTTCCCCCATGAACTTTTGTTAGTGCCTTGCTATACATATCTAACTTGGCGTAATATTTATCCATGATTTCATAAAAATTTTTATTTTGATTTGTCATTTGAATCTTCCTTTTCCTGATTCTTATAATTTGGTTTAAGCTGCTTTTACTCTTGACCTAATAACAGGATAGCCAAGATTTTCAATTGCGTTTTCAATTGTTTCGATTGTAATAGACTCTGGATCAAAATTTGTTCTCACACGACTTGAGTTAAAAAGTACTTCAATACTTTCTTTTTCTATCCCGTCTAATCCTTTGAGCGCATTCTCTATTTTTTGTAAACATGATGGACATGATAACGTTTCTAAATTAATTAATGCTTTTTGCATAATCATTCTCTCCTTTTATTAAGATATATTTACTTTTATCTATCATTCTAATTATAGTATAACGGGGATTTCGTATTAATAAATTGATCTAAATCAAGTTTTAGACTTTTATTTAAATTTTTTCATTTTATAACCGGTAACGCAATAAACGCATGCCATTTAAAATAACGACGAAGATACTGAGTTCGTGCGCTAACATACCAATTGACATGTTCATCCAATCACTAAACAGGAGTCCAGCTAACAAGATAACTACAACACCTATTGCAATCACAATATTTTGTTTCATATTGCTTGAAATTGATTTTGTTAAGCCTAAAGCATGCGTTAAGTGACTAAAGTTAGACTTCATTAAAACAACATCTGACGTTTCAATCGCAACATCTGTCCCGCTTCCCATCGCAATTCCAATATCTGCTAAAGCAAGTGAGGGACTATCATTTACTCCATCACCAACGAAGGCTACAATTTGTCCTTTTTCTTGAACCTCTTCAATATATGCTGATTTTTCTTCTGGTAGCATATTTCCATGTGCTTCTGTTAGTCCAAGTTCACTTGCAACTAAATCAACTGTTCCTTGGTTGTCTCCTGATAATACGACCAAGTTTTTCACGCCAAGTTTTTTCATGTTTTGAAGCTCTTCTTTAACACCAGGACGTACTTGGTCTCTGATTCCCATTAATATTTTTAATTCACCATCAACTGCAGTTAAGACAAGTGAGTTACCATTTTTTTCAAATCTTTTTACATCTTCTCTTGCCTGGTTACTTAAAACTGCATTTTCTCTTTTCATTAAAGCTACATTTCCTACTGCAATTCTGTGACCTGCGACATTTGCCACTATCCCTTCACCTTTTATAACTTCAGTTTCTTCTACGATAGAAATTGTTGTCTCGCCAATTTCATTTACAATTGCTTTTGCTAATGGATGATCTGATTCACGTTCAACACTTGCTAAAAATCCAAGCGCAGCTTCAATATTTTCTCCGTAAAACTGTTTATCTGCAACTTCAGGATTCCCAATTGTTAGTGTACCTGTTTTATCAAAAATAACTGTATCAGCTCGACTGAAATCGCTAATTACTTCGCTACCTTTTAAAAGTACCCCGTTACGTGCACCATTTCCAATACCAGAAACGTTAGATACCGGAACACCAATAACTAATGCCCCTGGACAACCTAAAACAAGTGCTGTAATTGCGAGTTCAACGTTTTGTGAGAATAAAAATATAATTATACCAAGTCCGAGAACTGCTGGTGTATAATATTTTGAAAAACGATCAATAAACCGTTCTGCTTCTGATTTAGAATCTTGCGCATCTTCGACTAATTCAATGATTCGACCAAACGTTGTGTCTTCTCCTACAAGTTCTGCTTCAATTTGAATCGTTCCATTTTCTAAAATAGTTCCAGCGAATACTTTTGAACCTGGTCCTTTGCTTACCGGTACAGACTCTCCTGTAATACTCGCTTCGTCAATATGACCATCACCCGTCATAACAATTCCGTCTACTGGAATACTTGCACCAGTTCGTACAAGAAGTGTGTCACCTTCATCTACGTCGTAAATATCGACTTCTTCAAATTCACCATTTTCCATTTGTTTCATGGCTGTTTCTGGTGCAAGATCTGTTAATTCCCTAATGGCTGAGCGTGTTTTGTTTAATGTACGTTGTTCTAAATAAGCACCGAATAAGAATAAGAATGTAACAATTGCTGACTCCTCATAGTTTTTAATTAACACAGCACCTACAACAGCAATTGTCACTAAAACATCAATACTCACCACTTTTACTTTTAATGCTTGATACGCCTGAATTGCAATTGGTGCAATACCAAGCAGTGACGCAATAATAAGTGACCAATTAGTTAACGTCATATTATTTAAGACAAAGTGACTATAAAATCCAACTATAATTAAAATAGCACTTATTAATGTAATTTGATTTTTCTTACCTAAAATATACCTTTGCATAATTTTTCCTCCTAACTTTTTTCTGGTTAACCCTAGTATATGACGTTTATTTTTTCTAGTAATTGATCAGTATCAAGTTTAAGTAAAGAATTTTTTCTGCATAAAAAATGGACATTTGTTATGTATAGTCATTTATATAGCGTTTATTAACAAAAAAATATTAAAAATAATTAAAGGAGTAGATAATATGTTCCACTATACTGTGAAAACGAATGAATCAATTGAAAAAGCGATTGATACATTGGAGTCAGAATTAAAAAACGAAGCATTTGGTGTCTTATGGAAGTTTGATATTAAGGATACTTTAGAAAGTAAGGGATTTGATTTTGATAAATCTTTCCATGTTTTAGAAGTATGTAATCCAAAAGAAGCTAAAGATATTTTAGAAACAAATTCACTCGTTGGTTATTTTCTTCCGTGTAAAATCGTTGTTTATGAAGAGAACGCGGAAACTATGATTGGTTTACCACGTCCAACTCAACTTATTTCAATGGTAGAAGATGATAATTTAAAAGAGACTGCGAAAAATATTGAAGACAGATTAATTAATTGTCTCGATAAAAGTGTGAGATAGAAAGAAGGAAAGATACATGAATAAAACTATACTAAGTACGCTTTTACTTTTAAGTTTTTTATTAGTTTTAACAGCTTTCGGAGCACCACAAGCAGAGCAAGGTGAAATTAATGAAATCTCTTATGGTACATTTATCAAATTTTTAGATGATGAAAATTCAAAACCTTTCTTCTTTATTGCAACGGATGAAAAAGAAGATACTTTTAATCAAGAAACGAAACCAATTTATGAAGATTATTTAACTGAACAAGGTACAGGCGCATTTTATCTTAATTTGCATAAAATTTCTGATGAAAAAATTGATGAATTGAATAATAAAATTGATGAATTGAATAATAAAATTGCTGCAAAATATGTGGATGAAATTGATCAATCATATGACGTAAGAGATGATTACATGTTAATTATTAAAGATGATAAAATACAAAATATTAATACTAAGCATGCTGCACTAACTGATTTTTAATATTCTTAGAATAAACTAAAAGGACTCGCTTAATTAAGCGAGTCCTTTTAGTTTATTTATCTTTTTCGAGTATCTTTTTCATTCGAGTAAATTCGTCGTCTGTTAGTTCTCCTTTTGCATATCTTTCTTGTAAAATGCTTAGTGCAGTATTATCTGGTGTTTGTTTGTTTTGTTGAAAAAGTTTATAAATCAAAAAGAAGATAACTAACAAAACTATGCCAATAATTATTGCCCAAATAAAGCCGTAATTTCCATAATTCATCATATTTTGTGACCCTGGTCCAAAACCATCATTCCAATGTCTCATTATATTAAATTCACTCCTATCATGTATTATTATCCTCATTTACTCTACTTCTATTTGTCCCATCATGCCGTTATCTTCATGTTCTAAAATATGACAATGGTACATGTAAATTCCTTTTTCTTCGAATTTGACCGCAAGTTTCGCTTTATCTCCTGGATCTAACGAGATTGTATCCTTATAACCTTGTAAGTTTTTTGGTGGTTTTTCGCCATTAATGGATATCACCTTAAACTGGGTACCGTGAATATGGAATGGATGAATCATGCCACCCATCATGTCGGGCTCGTTATAGACTTCCCACACTTCGGTTTCTCCTTGTTTTTGTGTAAAATCTATCCGGTCTTTATCATATTGTTTATCATTTATTGCAACATGATGTCCCATACCACTTAAATTAATTTCTTTTGTAACTGTCATATTCATTTCTTCATCTGTAATTTCTACTTCATTTTTAACTGGTTCAATCGTATTTTCACCAGTTCGTTTTTCTTCTTCTATTTTAAATGGTAATAACACTGTTTCGTCATCCATCATGAGTTTAATCTCTTCACCTGTTTCAAACTGTGAAAAATCAATAACAATTTCTGCTCTTTCAGAAGGTGTGAGTTGAAGTTCAGTTAACTCGACAGCTTCATTTAGTAAGCCACCATCTGAAGCAATTTGTTCGAACTTTTCACCATTACTCAATTTAATTTTATAATTTCGCATATTTGATCCGTTTAATAATCGTAAACGCACCTTTTCTTTATTTACTGTTAAACGCGGATCTACTGTTCCGTTTATAAGCAGCGTTTCTCCCATTGTTCCATCTGGATCTTTTACCGCTTCATAATTTAACTGCTTGTCATCGTCAAATGTACGGTCTTGAATAATGAGGGGTATATCATTCTTCCCATACTCATACGTATTCTCTAACTCATCTTCAATGTACAATAAACCTGCTAGACCATCAAACACTTGTTTAGCCGTTTTTCCTTCTGGATGGGGATGGAACCAAAGTGTTGCCTGATCTTGTTTTACATCAAACGTGATTTCTTTTTCTTCACCTGGTTCAATTACTGTATGCGGTCCACCGTCAGCTTCCCCATCAATAATAAGTCCATGCCAATGAAATGTTGTTTCTTCGTCTAAACTATTTTTTAATGTCAGATGAGCTGTTTGTCCTTTTTTAAGTTTAACGACTGGGCCTAAAAATGATGAATTATAACCTAATGTTTTCGTTTGAATGCCGTCAAAAATTTCTGTTTGACCAATTTGTGCGTCAATTGTGTAATGTACATCACTTTGTGTTTCTGAGTCACTCTTTAATATCGGAGGAATATTAAGTTCATTTTTTCCAGCAGATGACGTGAGTGGTAGATCATGTCCATGTCCCATCATTCCCATTTGATTACCTTTATTGTTACTTGGTGGTTTCATTTGTTTGTTTGGTCTTTCTTCATTGTTAGGAGATGGATTCATGGGGCCAAAACTATTACTACATCCACTAACAATTAATAAAAAAATAAATCCAGTTGCGATTAATAACTTTTTCATTCTCAAATACCTCTTTTCATATAATTTTCTAGCTACTTATTATATTAAAGGAGAGGTATGCAGAATATGTGGAGAATAAGTTACAAACTAAAAAACAAATTTATTTTGTTTTCCATTTGTACCCTACACCCCACACCGTTTTAAAGTAATCATCAATTGGAAAACCTGCACTGCGAATTTTATCGCGCATATTTCGAATATGCGAGTCCACTGTTCGTCCTTCTGTTTCTGAATCAAAGCCCCAAAGTAACTCGATTAATTGCTCTCTTTCAAATACATGATTGGGATTTTGAATAAAATGCCCTAACATTATAAACTCTTTAGGTGTTAAATGAATTGGTTTATTTTTAAACGTTAGCTTGAATTCATCTTTATCCCAAACTAGGTCATTTATTTTAATTTCAGTTTTAGGCGTTTGTCTTCTTAATAGAGCTTCAATTCGTGCGAGCAATTCCGCTTCATTAAACGGTTTTGTTATGTAGTCATCAGCACCAAGCTTAAGACCTTTTACGATATCTTCTTGTTGATCTCGTGCGGTCACCATAATAATTGGAATATCAGAAAAAGTCCTAATCTTTTCACAGAGTTCAAAACCGTCCATTTCAGGCATCATTATATCAAGTAAAACAAGATCAAACATATCTTTTTCGATATAATCTAGTGCTTCTTTTGCTTGATATACTTTTTCGCTAGTATAATTGTGCGGACGTAAATATAATGCAATTAAATCTGCCATTCGTTTTTCATCATCAATAATTAATATTTTTTTCATCTTTTATCCTCCTAGGTAATTTAATCACGACAGATGTTTCTTTATTTTCTTCACTTTCAATCGTAATATTCCCGCCATGAGCTTCGACGATTTCTTTTGTAATGGATAGACCTAGTCCTGACCCACCACTTAATCTTGATCTTGACTTCTCCACTCGGTATAACCGGTCAAATATATATGGTAGATCTTTTTTAGGAATACCTTCTCCTTTATTGACTACTTTAATTTCTGTGAAATGATTTGTTTCAGACACATATACATTTACAGTAGATGCTTCATCAGCATGCTTTTGTGCATTGTCAAATAGGTTTAAAAACACTTGTTGAAATCGTTCTGAATCTATAAAGACTTCTAAGTCACTTGGACAGTCAATTTGAATCGTGATCTTTTTGTCGAATAAAATAGGTTGAATCCGTTCAACAACAGTTTTTAGCAAATCATGTAAATTAAACCACTCAGGATTGATTACAAAGTTACGCTCGTCCATTTTTGCTAATTCAAATAAATGTTTAATTAATAGTGTTAAAGCTTCTGTTTCTTCTTTAATGATCATCATATATTCTGTTTTTTCTTCCTTAGTTGTGTCACTTCGGTTAATGATATCTGCATATCCTTTTATATATGTGAGTGGTGTACGTAGTTCATGAGCAATACTTGCTAAAAATTCATTTCTTTCTATCTTGGATTGCTGTAAATCTTCTGCAAGTTTTGTAATTGAACTCGCTAACTCCCCCAACTCGTCTTTTCGATTTGTATTCAGTTCCACGTTATGATTTCCTTCACTTAACTTTTCTGTTGCTAGTTTCATACGGATAATCGGATAAGCAATAAAGCGTGATAATAAAAAGATGGTTCCAATTGTCAGTGCAATTGTAATTAAACTGATAACCCAAAACTGATTACTCAATTGATTAACCGTTTGTTTCACTGAATTTGTATCAGCAAACATAAATACATGTCCTTGGTGTTTACCATCAACTGTGATTGGGCTATCTGTTGCAATGTACTCTACTTCATTCCAGCGATCTTCTACTACTTTTCCTTCTAAAGGGACTCGCGCATCATCATTAGAATGGTTAGCAATTTCCATCATTGAATCTACCGTTCCTTCAGATGAAGTAACAATCTCGCCCCATTCATCTGTAATAATTACAAAAAAATCGCTTTCTGACTCCATGATGACAACGTGCTCGAGTGTAGACTGATTAAACTGATCTTCTAAGACATCGCGGTGTGTGTTGCCCCGAGCAAGCAGGCTATCCATCACTTCTTCAACGCGGTTATTGGCTAAATTAATATACAAAACAAAAAATAAAAATGATTCAATAATTAAAATAAAAATAAAAAATAATAAGCCAATTTTAAATGATAATTTATTAAACATTGTTTCCTCCCACACTTAATAGATAGATTACTTATTAGGTGAAATGACTAACTTTCTCATAATTGATGTCATCAAATATTCTTGGTTTACTATTTTTAAACCTGCTTTTTCGATATTACTAATCGTTTCCCTATTTATATTAGCTCCAGACAAACGAACAGCAAATGGATTAATTAAATCAAGCATCTTACCAACAATCTGATTTTCGCTACGCATATGCTCAAGCATGATAATCGTTCCTTCTGGTTTAACTACGCGGCGAATTTCTTTAAATCCTTCTATAGGATTCGGAACAGAACAAAACACACAACTGCTAATCACAACATCGAATGTATTATCTGGAAAATCTATCTGCTCGATATTCATTTCTTTTAAAGTAATAGCCGCTTTTGAAATCGGGATTTTCTCTTTTGCTTTTTCTAACATTTTAGGACTAAAATCAATTCCTGTTACATTTACGTCGATTGGATAATATTCGAAGTTCGCCCCTGTTCCAACGCCTACTTCTAATATATTTCCTTTTAATCCCCTAAGCATTTCTTTTCGCCACGTTGGACGAATCATATGATCCATTACATTATAAACTTTCGATATACGGTTATATCTACTTTTTATTTTATCTGTTTGATTATTCATCTTCTCACAACCTTTTAGTTTACTTTATACCCAGTATGTTAATGTATCAAAAATACCGATTAAGATAAGGAATAATCCTGCAACTTTTTGTACATATGCGCCAATTTTTCTGCCGCTTTTTAAAATTGCACCACTAGCGCCAAAATACCAAATTAAAAATATGACGAGGAGAAGCGGTAATGACGTACCAATTCCAAACACAGATGGAAGTATGACGCCATAAGGTGTAATCAAGACAATAGGCATTAAAGTTAAAATAAACAAGACAAACATTGTTGGACAAAATGCTAATGTAAAACTAACACCCATTAAGAAGCTGCCTAAATAATTATCCTTAAAAATCTTTATCGGTAAATTAAATGTTGGTAATTTTTTCTTTAAACTAAATAACTCCAACATAAATAATCCGATAATAATTAATAATGGACCAATTGCTTTACGGAGTAGTGGCATAATTTCTGATAAAACACCGTAAACTTCTTTACCTAATAACCAAATTATAACACCTAAAAGAGAGTAAACGACAATCTTTCCTAAAACAAACAACCAGACATGAAGCCAAGGAACTTTATCAACTAAAGATTTATTACCATAAATTGTAATTGCACTTATATTACTTGTCAGTTGACATGGCGCAACTGCTCCAACAAGACCAAGAAAAAAGGCAAACAGTAATGGTAAATGCTTAAAGCCATTTGCTAAATTCATAATTGGACCAATTATTGTATTACTCATTTGATTAAACAAGTCAAACATAGTTTTCAACTCACTTTTATTCTTGATCACGTTTAATAATGTTTTTTAAACGCTCATATTCTGCTTCGTCAATTTCTCCTTTTGCTAATCGAAGTTGTAAGGCTTCTATAGGTGTATTTGTTTGTTTATTTATATTTTCGCTATTTTTTGTAGTTTTATTATCTCCATTAGCAAATTTCTTTAGTAAATAAATTCCAAAACCAATTAAAATAAACCAAAATATAATCATAAAAATCGGACCATATCCATACATACCGTGCATCATAAAACAGCACCTCCCATGTTTTTTTACTACTTCTTATTATACGCTTTATTTGTCGAGAAAGTATGCATGTGAATATTATGCTAAAAACAATATCTTTTATTAATAAACATGATACAATTATTGGTAAAATTGAAACTATTTAGGAGGGATATTTTTGACTAATAAAAAAATGACTCAATGTAAAGCATGTGAGAAAGACATTGGAAAAGGAGTAAAGAAATGTGTCCATTGCGGGAAAGATCAACGTAATTTCTTTATGAGACACAAAATTTTCACTGGTTTTTTAGCATTTATATTAATAGTTATCGCTGTAAGCGTAAATGGAACAGATAATCCTGAGGTGGCTGATGATAATCAAGACATAGAAGCTGAGGAAAAAGAGCCTGTGAATGAATCAGAAAATGAGCCTGAGGCAGAGTTTGAACAAGAACCAGAGAAAGAACCTGAAGAAGATGCTGTATCAAGAGAGTTTAAATCAGCCTTAACGAAAGCTGAGTTATATGCAAATACTATGTATATGTCAAAAAAAGGTGTTTACGACCAATTAGTATCAGAATATGGTGAAGGATTTCCTGAAGATGCAGCACAATATGCAATTGATAACGTTCAGGCAGACTGGAAAGAAAATGCTTTAAATAAAGCAACAACATATGCAAATGAGATGGCTATGTCTGATTCAGCAGTATACGATCAATTAATATCAGCTCATGGAGAACAGTTCACTGAAGAAGAAGCTCAGTACGCCGTTGATAATTTAAATTAACATAAAAAAACTTTGTAAATATTAATAATATTTACAAAGTTTTTTATTACTAAGTTATATTTTATAAATAAAGTAATAGACTATAGATTAAAATGAAATAATATTTTAAACTCCTCTTTCGCGAATAGCTCTTCCCTTCACTACACGCTCTAGTTGATTTCGCCATTTAAATTTCAAGAGTAAAATCATTAATAGTCCTTTTTTTGTTTGCGGAATAATACTTTGGTAACCTATTTCAACTCGCCCACCAAAACCTTTTTTAAAATCATTTATATTTTGCTGAGCTTTATTATCTTTATCGCGCGATAAACCTAAAAAATCATATACTTTATAGTTTTCTTCTTTTAAAAACAATATATCTTGCCAATGTAAATATCGATTTGCACGCCCCACTTCTCGGTGCGGTATATCCGTTTCTGTAAAACGTCCTGAACACGAATAAAGCATTGTTGCTCTGTTTCCATCAGCCATATATAAATGACTTACTAATTTGCTTCCATTTTCATGATATGCATTGCTAATAATTAAATTGTTATTTGCTTTAAGCGACTTAACTTTATCTTCGCGACATAATTCTATTCCTTTTTCTTTTGCAAATGAGTTGAAAAACTTAATAAATTCTAACGTTTCTTTAGTTGTCGGAGCTGTAAGATGTTCAATACTTAAATTGTCTCTACCACCTTTATTAATTTGATAACGTGTTGATTTATTCATTTCTTTTCTTAATTCTTCTTCAGTTTTATATAAATCAATACAAAGCGTTTTCACTCGTTTATGAATTGATAAAATAGCGTCTGATTCTATAAAATCATTTTGTTGAAAATAAGCATGAACATCTGCTTGTGCCATTTCTTTTTCAACTGGATATCCATAAATATCATTAATCTTAAACATATATTTCTTCCACTGGATAATCATTTTATCGCTCCTTATCGCTTGTTTTTTCTAATGTGATATCGTTTCTTTGTTCGTAAGCTAAATTTTTCATATTAATACTTTGAAAATTATATTGTTTTTTCAAGTAGTGATAGTGTTCTAATATTTCTTTTAAAAACGCTAAGTTTTCTTGAAGTTGAGTACCGAAGTTATGTGGATGCCACCATAGATGATAGATTTCAGCTTTTTTTGCAGCATAGGTCATGGAATTTAAGATTCTCTTCAAACGTCGACTTTCCAACGGTTTTAGTGAAGTCGAAACTGGTTTTAATTGACGACTACCTTTAATGTTAAAAAGTGAGTTTTCATTTATAGATGACGGTGAGTAGGTTTGATAACCAAATAAATTCACATACATATCAATTAAACGCAGTCCTCTTTTAATGTAGTTTTTTCGGTCATTGTCTTTGATTTGATAAACCCATCCTTTTTCATTTCCGCGATATGTAAGATAACCTAACTCGCGGCATACGGATAAATAAGGCTCGCTAATTTGATTTCTCGGGAAAATAACTGACTCTATTCGTCTATCTTTAGTCTTCATTATTTCTGCAAATTTTTTAGTATCTACTTTAAATTCACTTACTGATTGTCCTTTTTCCAAAACATAGTAATGTGAAAATGTATGAGACCCAATTTCTTGTCCAGGTGTTTCTTCTATTAACTCAATTAATTCAGGTGCGAAAAATAACTTTGAATCTTTATTATCGTAATTTTGAACGCTTAATAAGTGGTAAGGTGATAATTTACTTACCTCATAATTAGGCAGTTCTTTTGGCATATTTTCTTTTAATGCTTCCATATTTTCAAAATTCATCATACCTACAACTGCCCATGTTGCCTCTATATCATATTGATTAAATAATTTTAACATTTCAGGAACAGCTAAGTGAGCTCCATATATATTACCTTTATATTCTTCAGCTATATCTAAGTCATGCATTCCCCAGAACAATTCAAAATCAAGTGAAATAACGAATTTACCGGATTCAGTTTGATCCCTTAGCGATTTAACTTTAGACATAATTACCCTCCTCTAACTTAAAAAATTCTAAATATTGCTCTTTTAACAATTTAAGCATTATAGGTACTCAGATTAAAAACACTAAATAGTGAGCAAGGGTATGATTCAATTTGACTCTTGCAATTTTATTTCTGATATATTAGTATACGATTAATATACCTTAAATATACTATACTTGGTATTATGTGTAATTTCCATAGTTTTATAAAGTTTTTTACTAATCACAAAAAAATCACGCTGTTAATAATTATTAACAGCGTGATTTTTTATTACTTAACCATGTTTCATTAACGACTCTTCATTTTCTAATATAGGCAATTGTCCTGCAGTCTTTTTTTCAATGTAAAATCCTAATAGATAGAAAAAGACTAATCCAAAACTAATATGAATGATGGTAAAGAGTAAACCGAGTGCAACTGTTTCATATAAAATAATAGGTAATTTAGCAACGACCCAGACACCAAGGAAAAAGACGACGAGTTGAACGCGAACACCTTTTTCAAGTAACAACAATGCAATCGGAAAGGCAACGTATAATGGGCCTGCAGCGATTGAACCAAGTAAGAAGATTAAAAAGACACTTAAAAACTTCGAATCTTCACCCATATACTTCATTATTGTTTCTTGGGAAACCCATGTATCTAAGAGACCAACAAATATAAGGATCGGTGGTAACAACATGAGCATGCTTAACAAACTATTCCCAGTAATCTTGATTGCTTCAAAAGCAGTTGTTTGTTGAAAGGCTAGGAGAATTATAAAGCCAACAAAAAGTATTAAGAAAAAACGATATCTTTTAATTATTTCCATTTACATAACCACCCAAATAATTATAGTAAACAAGATTGAAAATACAAGTGCACCGACGTTTCGCGTTATGGCAAAAGTTTTACCGAACATTTTTTGTTCCATCGGATAAGAAATGACACCTATTGCCATTAACGATGATACGAGTGCTGCAACTTGTGGATATCCTGCCCCGTTTTCTAATAACGTTTCACCTAGTGGGAAAACGATAAAGCTCGGAATTAATGCAATTGAACCAATAACAGTTGCACCAATAACACTAAGTATGCCTGACTGTTCACCGATAAGTAGGGATATTTTTTCTGGCGTTAAGATGGCGAGTGATAGTCCAATAAATAGCATAATTGCTAAAATTTCTGGTAATAAATTTTTAAATATCATAAAAGATTTTTTTAGCGCCATAAATGTCCGCTTACGGTCTTTTGTAAGTGATATAATAATAAGGATAAGTGCAATACTATATAAAACAATCCCACTAATCATCTTTAATCTCCCCTAACTTTTCATATTGTTTTAAAAATAATGTTAAATTTTCATAACGTGCTTGAATATCTTCATGAAAAAGAGCTAACTGATTATAACCAAATTCGGTTAATTCATATAATTTAATCTGTCTTAATTCAGTTTGTTTTTGCCATGTTGATTTTACAGCACCTTGTTCTTCTAACTTATTTAACGTCCGGTACAAACTTGGACTATCAATCACATTATGTGGTAATTCTTTTTCAAATCGTTTTAACAGCTCGCCCCCGTATGTTGGAGTCTCAGCTAAAAAGAGTAAAACAAAAGCTGGTGTATGCCCACCTTGACGAAACTTCGACATTACAATACCCCCTCCTGTATCAACTGTATTTGAATCATACACCGAGGGGTATGATACTGTCAATCACAGTGACTTAGAAATTAGGACATAAAATTCAAACAAAAAAATAAAGCAGCTAAACCTTTATCTAAAAGTTTAACTGCTTTATTTTTATTCCCAGCGATCAAGCGGTTCAATCGCTTCCCATTTACTTTTTGGATTCGCTTCTTTTTTCCAAATCTCACCTGTTGCGGGATCCCACATATAGAGCACTCCATCTTCGACAATTAACTCATAAGATTCTTCATCATAATCATCATTTTCGTCTAAATACATATCGAACTCATCAAGACTATCAGAAATACTACCTAGCCCAGCTGATATAGCAAATCCAACTAAAATAATCGCAACACCTAAAAAAATAAATACACCGTTTTTATTTTTATCCATATGA
>JARIBO010000065.1 GCA_029257405.1 Caryophanales bacterium | reverse complement strand
ATGAATAATAAAGCCACTTTAGCTGTAAAAGAAGTTTTGATAGAAGCTAAAAAATACGCAGAAAACTATCAAAATTATCAATTAGATATACCTCATGTGTGGTTAGCTTTATTAAAACCAAATCAATTTTCATCTGACTTTTATAAAAGTTTGAAAATAGATATGAATGAATTTATTCAATTTATAAAAAGTGAGGTTGAAAAATTACCTGTTTTAACTGGCACAAAAGTGTCGCATGGCGAAAAACATAGTCAACGCTTAACTCGGTTAATTGATGATGCTATACAAGAATCAATTAATCGCCAAGATGAATATCTTACTATCGAAGACTTTTTACTTGCGATTTATAACCAAAGTTTTAGTCCAATTACAGTTTATTTAATTGAAAATAAAGTTACAAAAGAAATTATTTATCAAAAAATGAATAAAACAAATCAAGAAAAACCTGAAAAATCGACAAACGAAACCTTCCAAACAGACTCATTGAATAAATATGCAGTTAATTTAAATCAAAAATATATTGATGGTAAAATGGATCAAATTATTGGCAGAGATGATGAAGTAAAAGATATCATTCGCATTTTATCACGAAAAAGTAAAAACAATGCCATTTTAATTGGGCGTTCTGGTGTGGGAAAGTCAGCAATTGTAGAAAGATTAGTTCAACGCATTGTCGACCAAACGCTACCAAAAAATTTAGAAGAAAAGATAGTTTACAATTTAGATATGAGTTCTTTAGTTGCCGGAGCAAAATACCGTGGTGAATTCGAAGAGAGATTAAAGTCTGTTTTAAATGAAGTACGCGATTCAGAAAATAAAGTTATTTTATTTATTGACGAGATTCATACGATTGTCGGAGCAGGACAAACATCAGGATCAATGGATGCAGGTAACATTTTAAAACCTATGCTTGCAAGAGGTGAACTTCGCTGTATCGGTGCGACAACACCAGATGAGTACCGGGAAAATATTGAAAAAGACAAAGCATTAGAAAGAAGATTTCAACGCGTAATTGTGAACGAGCCAACAATTGAAGAGACGGTTAAAATTTTAACTGAAATAAAACAAGATTATGAATTATTTCATGGCATTATCATTACTGATGAAGCGATAGAAGCAGCAGTTCAGTTATCAAAACGCTATATAACAGATCGTTTCTTACCTGATAAAGCAATTGATTTAATCGACGAAGCAAGCGCAGCGAAACAAATTAAAATAAAAGAAGTGCCTGAAGAAATCAAAAAAATAAGTGAAGAAATTGAGTTATCTAAAACTACAAAATCGGATTCAAAATTAACTGAAGAAAATAAACATATAAGTGATTTAGAAATAACGAGAGATAAAATGGAAAAGAACTGGCAAGAAGAATTAGCATTAATTAAACAACTTCAAGACGAAAAAGAAAAACTGATTAAACTAAAAAAACAACACAAAATCGCTTTAAAAGAAAATGATATAGAAAAACTGACTCAACTTGCAACCGAAGCCATACCAGCAGTAAATTACAAAATTGCTTTATTAAATGAACAAAAATTAACATTACTAAATAAAGCTGTTCCTTTTCTAGACATGTATGTGAGAGAAGAAGACATTGCAAACGTGGTAGAAAGACTCACAGGAATTAAAGTGAGTCGCCTGATGGAAAACGAAAGGGAAAAATTATTACATTTAGAAGAAAAATTAAATGAACGGATTATTGGTCAAAAAGAAGCTGTCTCAAAAGTTGCAGAAACTGTCATCAGATCAAGAGCTGGGATAAACAATCCAACAAAACCAACCGGTTCGTTTTTATTTCTCGGACCAACAGGTGTAGGTAAAACACAACTTGCAAAAACATTAGCACAAAACTTATTTAATTCTGAATTAGATCTAATTAGGCTCGACATGTCTGAATATATGGAAAAGCATGCAGTTGCAAGACTCGTCGGTCCACCACCTGGTTATATTGGCTACGACGAAGGAGGGCAACTAACTGAAGCAGTTCGCAATCGCCTTTATTCTGTTGTCATGCTTGATGAAATTGAAAAAGCACATCCAGATGTCTTTAATATGCTTTTACAAGTACTTGATGAGGGAAGATTAACAGATTCTAAGGGAAGAACAATCGATTTTAAAAACACCATTATAATCATGACAAGTAATCTAGGTTCGTCTTTACTCTTAGATTCCATCGAAAAAAAAGGTGAAATAACGCCATGTGTAAAAACCGAAGTAACACTTGAATTACGCCGTCATTTCAAACCTGAATTTATTAACCGAATAGACGAAATTATTATCTTTGAACCACTAATGGAAAAACAAATGTACGAAATCGCGCAATTAATGATGAATGAATTAAACGAGCGCTTAAAATTAAAAAAGATATATATGGAAGTTAGCTCTGGAGTTATCAGCTGGTTAGCAAAAAATGGCTATAATCCGCTGTATGGAGCAAGGCCACTACAAAGGTTTATTATCCAAGAAATCGAAACACCGATTGCGCGTTATATTATTTCAAGAAAAAAAACAGCAAATATTTATATTCAAATTACGTTAAAAAATAGCAAACCGTCTTTTAAATATGAAAAAAATGAGTAAATATACAATTAGTATACAAAACATCTTGTAAGTAGACAGAATATTCGGTACAATTAAACCGAATTAATTGTTAGCGCTACTCCACTTCATTAAAAGTAAATATTAAATATAGGAGAGGGTTACTTGAAAACATTTGATATTTTGATAATTGGATCTGGGCCAGGTGGATATGTAGCTGCTGAAGAAGCGGCAAGGCTAGGTAATTCAGTAGCAGTAATCGAAAAAAAGGCGATAGGAGGGTGTTGTTTAAACGTCGGTTGTATTCCGTCAAAAGCATACTTGGAATATAGTCACTGGTTAGCATCAGTGGAGTCAGCAAATCAAAGTGGTTTAAAAGTAAATGTTGAAAAAATAGACTTTCCGGCAATAGTAGAGAGAAAAAGTAAAATTGTATCGACCTTACAAGGAGGTATTTCAATCACTTTTAAGCGTAATGGCATTGAATATATTGAAGGTGAAGCGAAGTACGTAACTAAAAATACATTTGAAGTAAATGGTAACCAATATTACGGAGAAAAAATCTTGCTTGCAACAGGTGGGTATCCTTTTGTTCCAGACATTAAAGGATTAGATACAGTTGACTATTTAACAACAAATAATTTTTTTGAAATGGATAATTTGCCTGAAAAATTCGTCACAATAGGTGGTGGCGTCATTGCTGTTGAATTAGCATTTGCTCTAAATAGTTTAGGCGTAGATGTAACGATTATTGAAGTTGCCCCAGATATCTTACTGACGATTGATAGTGAGGCAAGAGAAATAGTTAAAAGTAAATTAGAGTCGCGTGGAATTAAACATGTGACAAAGGCTTCTATCGAAGAAATAAAGAATAAAAAAGTTATTTTATCTGAAAATAAAACATATGATTTTGATCAATTACTTGTAGCGACAGGTAGACATCAAAATTTAGAGATTCCAGAAGCAATGGGGTTAAAAATTAAAGAACAATTTGTCGTCGTAGATGATTATTATGAAACGAGTGAAGAAAACGTTTATGCGGTTGGTGATTTAATTGGTGGGTATACATTAGCGCATGCGGCAAGTGCTGAAGGTATAAAAGCAGTCCGGGCAATGAGTGGAAAAAAAGAAAGACCAGTTAAACAATCGAGTATACCAAGATCTTTATATATCGATCCAGAAGTGTCTGAGTTTGGTCTAAGTGAAGAAGAAGCGAATAATCAAGGGTATGATGTCCAAGTAGAAAAAATACCATTTTCAATTAATGCACGGGCAATCACGGGAAATGTGACAGATGGGTTTGTAAAAATTATTAGCGAAACAAAATATCATCAAATTTTAGGCGGAGTAATTGTAGGATCAAATGCAGTTGATTTACTACATCAAATTATGACAGTTTATGAGTCTGAGGGCAGAGTTGATGAATTAGCAAATACAATCTTTGCTCATCCGACATTATCTGAAACGATTCAAGATACCGCTAAAAGTTTCTTAAAAAATCAATCGATTAATTAGGAGGAGTAAAAATGAATGAAAAAGCAAAAGATCAAGCTAAAGAAGTACCGAAGTCGATAACTAACGTTGATACAGCATTCCAAGAATTAATAGATTTAGAAGTTCATACATCAGTTGATACAAAAGTTAAAGAAATAACAAAAGAAAAAGCAAGTGAAATGTATAAAAACATGGAAGACATTCGAAATTTTGAAGAAAATGTTCGTCGTTTCTTTACAGCAGGTGAAATACCAGGTTTTGTTCATTTATATGCAGGACAAGAAGCAATTGCAACAGGTGTTTCTGCTCACTTAACGGATGACGATTATATAACGAGTACACATAGAGGCCATGGACACTGTATAGCAAAAGGTGGCGATTTAAAACCCATGATGGCGGAGATATTTGGAAAAGAAACTGGACTTGGTAAAGGTAAAGGTGGATCAATGCATATTGCTGACCTTGATAAGGGAATTTTAGGTGCAAATGGAATGGTTGGTGGTGGCTTTGGAATAGCTGTAGGCGCTGCCATGCGTAATAAATATAAGAAAAATGATAGCGTTGTCATTTGTTTCTTTGGTGACGGTGCAGCAAACGAAGGATTATTCCATGAAAGTTTAAATATGGCCTCAATTTGGAAATTACCAATCGTATTTGTAAATGAAAATAATTTCTTTGCTGAAGCGACACCACAGTGGTATTCTTCAGCTTCTAAAACAATTGCTGAAAGAGCGAGTGCTTACGACATGCCAGGAGTTCGTGTAAACGGTAAAGATACAGCTGCAGTATTTGATATTGCAGGTGAAGCAATTGAACGGGCGCGAAAAGGGGAAGGGCCAACTTTAATCGAATGTGTAACATATAGAAACTATGGACATTTTGAAGGAGATAATATTAGTTATAAAGCAGTTTCTGGTAAAGAAAAAGAATGGGCAATTGTTGACCCAATCGAAGTGTTTCGTGAATACGCAATTGAACATGGCTTATTAACAGAAGATGAATTAGATAAATTAAAAGAAGAATCCAAGCAGCATGTTGCTGATGCTGTTGACTTCGCTAAAGAAAGTCCTGAACCAGATCCTGAAACGTTATATACAGACGTATTTGCAGACTAATTTAATCGATAAGGAAGGGGTAGAAAAATTATGGCGAAAACAAAATTATTTATGGATTCGATAAATGAAGCACTTGAGCAAGCAATGGAAAAAGATGAAGATGTTATTTTACTTGGCGAAGACATTGCCGGTGGGGCAGGAGTAAGCCATTTAGAAGATAAAAATGAAGATGCATGGGGTGGAGTAATGGGGGTCACAAGAGGTCTCATGCCTAAATTTGGACGCGAACGTGTTATTGATACACCTTTATCTGAAATGGGCTATATGGCTGCAGCTGTTGGAATGGCGGTGACAGGCTTGCGTCCGGTACCTGAGTTAATGTTTAATGATTTTATCGGATTTGCCTTTGACTCTATTCTCGGACAAGGCTCAAAAATGCGTTATATGTTTGGTGGAAAAGCTAAAATGCCAATGACTGTGCGAACGATGCATGGTGCAGGTGTAAATGCTGCTGCTCAACACTCAGGTTCTTATTACGGAATTTTTGGCTCAATTCCAGGTGTTAAGGTTGTCGTACCAGCTACACCATATGACGCAAAAGGTTTATTACTTGCGTCAATTGAAGAAGATAATTTAGTAATCTTTTCTGAAGATAAAACATTGTACGGCACAAAGGGTGAAGTACCAGATGAGTATTATACAATTCCAATCGGAGAAGCGGATGTAAAACGTGAAGGTGAAGATTTAACAATCGTTACGATTGGAAAAATGCTGTTTGTAGGATTAGAAGTAGCAGATAGATTAAAAGACGATAACGTATCTGTCGAAGTAATTGACTTAAGAACAGTTGCACCTTGGGACCAAGAAACAGTTATTGAATCGGTTAAGAAAACAGGTCGATTAATTATCATCGATGAAGCGAATCCGCATATCAATACAGCAACAGATATTTCATCGGTGATAGCCAATAAAGCATTTGACTATTTAGATGGTCCAATTAAATGTATTTGTGCACCAAATACACCTGTTCCTTTTGCAGCAAATCTTGAGAAGTTATATATCCCTGACGCAGAAAAAGTATTAACAGAAGCAGCAGAAATCATTGATGATTTAAAATCTTAATATAAAGGAGGTTAAACGATGGCTACAGAAATCGTAATGCCTAAATTGGGTCTAACCATGAAAGAAGGTACGGTTGATAAATGGCTTGTGAAAGAAGGAGATTACGTTAACGAAGGCGATCCGCTTGTTGATATAAGTTCAGAAAAGCTAACAAATGAAGTGGAAGCACCTGTTTCTGGAACAATCCTTAAGCTTGTTGTAACAGAAGGAGATGTAATCCCAAGCCAAGCAGTGATGGCTTACATTGGTGAAGAAGGTGAAACAATTGATTCACCTGAAGGGACAGAAAAAAAGCCTGAAGCGAAAGCTGAACAAACAAAAGAAGAATCCAGTAAAAAAGAAAAACCTAGTAAAGAACAAGCTAAAGAAGTAAAAAGTGGAGACCGCGTATTTATAACACCGGTTGCGCGCAAAATGGCAGAAGAAAAAGGAATTGATATTAATGATTTAAACGGGACAGGTGGAAATGGACGAATTACCCGTTTAGATGTCGAAAGGTATGTTCCGTCTGAAAAAGAAGCAAAAGAAGAGCAAGTTGTTTCTGTAGGTGCGAGTGATCAAGAATACGGAAAAGGTCTTGAAGGCATGCGAAAAACAATTGCCTCACGTATGATGCGAAGTGTTCAAACAACTGCTCAAGTAACAAATCAGCGTAAGGTTGATATTACAAAACTGATGAAATTTAGAGAAGAAATTAAAGAAAAAGTAGATCAACCTTTTAACCATGGTGAATTAAGTATTAACACTTTACTTGCAAAAGCTGTAATTATGGCGTTAAAAGATAAACCAGAAATGAATGCCTGGTATTACGATGATAAGCATATCAAAGTAGATGAGATACATATTGGTATCGCTACTGCGATTGACGACGGGCTAGTTGTCCCAGTCGTAAAAGATGCTCATCATATGTCTTTATCTCAGTTAGGTCCTGCAATTAGAAAAGTAACATCAGAAGCAAAAAGTGGCACCTTAGATGGAAGCTTATATTCAGGATCAACTTTTTCAATAACTAACTTAGGAAGTCTTGAAATAGAATACTTCACGCCAATTATTAATACACCTGAAGTCGCTATTTTAGGGGTAGGAGCCTTACAAAAAGAACTTGAACTTGATGATGGAAAAGTTACCGAGACGTTAAAATTACCATTAAGTTTAACTTATGATCATCAAATTATTGACGGTGCTCCAGCAGCTGAATTTTTAATTAAAATTGCTGAGTACTTGCAAAACCCATATAAATTAATTATTTAAAAGACTAAAACGTTAGTAAAGTATTTTACTAACGTTTTTTAGTTAGAATGCTTTTAAGCACACATTTTAAATGATAAAGTGTACATAGTAGAGATTTAGAAAGAAGGCTAAAAATGGTTAAGCTTGGAGTTTTAGATTATGCACAAATAGATGAAGGCAGTAATGCGCGTGAAGCTTTACATAATTCAATTAAGTTAGCTCAGTTAGCTGAAAAATTGGGCTACAAACGCTTTTGGGTTGCAGAACATCATAATGTTCCTGCATTTGCAAGTAGCTCACCTGAGATGGTTATGATGCGTCTTGCTGATGCAACGAACCAGATTCGTATTGGTTCAGGTGGTGTCATGCTCCCAC
>JARIBO010000015.1 GCA_029257405.1 Caryophanales bacterium | reverse complement strand
GCTAAGAATACTGCAACACGACCAATATCTTCTTCGATTTCTCCAGTACGACGTAGAGGAATTCCTGAAAGCATTTTTTCATAATACTCAGGATTTTCTTCTGCCCACTTAATCATGCCCTCTGACTTTGCAATTGGAGAAATGATATTAACGTTAATACCGTACGGACCAAATTCATTTGCAGCAACACGTGAAGTACCGCGAATTGCTTCTTTAGCAGCCGCATATGACACTTGGTTTGGATCACCTTTAAGTCCTGCTCCTGATGCAAAGTTAATGATTTTACCTTTTGATTCCTTTAAGTAAGGTAATGCTGCTTGCATGAAATAAAATGTCGGATAAAATCCTGTATTAAACGAAAGATCCATGTGTTCTTGCGTTGTCTCTTCAATCGAACCCATTTTTGAAGCATGTGCATTATTAACTAATATATCAATACGTCCATATTTATCTCCAACTTGTTTAACAACATTAGCTAATTGATCATGTTTAGTTAAATCTTGTTGAATAAACATTGAATCTGATACATGCTCTTGTAGACTTTTAACTACTTCGTTACCTGCATCTTCATTTAAATCAACGATAACTACCTTTGCCCCTTCTTTAACAAAAGCCGTAGCCATACCACGACCAATACCGCCAGCGCCACCAGTAATAATTGCTACTTTATCTTTTAATTTACTCATCATTATTTCCTCCTTGTAAAACATAAATTGCGAAACAATGTAAGCATATAACGTATGAACTCATTTTTCAATTATATTAGACTAAATACAAAGTTTAATAAGTTATAAACAGATAGATAGAATCCTTTAGTAGAGTCAGTTATTATTAAAATACTGGGGGGACTATCTTGAAAAAACTAGATTCATCATTTAATAAATACATAGATTCAGAAAAAATGCAGGAAAAATTATATAAACGCACTTTAATTATTATTGTTATTTCACAAACCTTTGGTGGCGCTGGACTAGCAGCAGGTATTACAGTCGGAGCACTAATTGCACAAGATATGATGCAGACAACAAGCTATGCAGGTTTACCGGCAGCGTTATTTACTCTCGGATCTGCATTATCAGCATTTTTAGTCGGTAGACTTTCTCAACGTTATGGCCGACGGAGTGGACTATCTTTTGGATTTATTACGGGAGGAATTGGTGCAATCGGTGTAATCTTTGCAACAATTTCAGGCAACATATGGTTTCTTTTTCTAGCTCTGTTCGTCTATGGTGCTGGGACCTCAACGAACTTACAAGCAAGATATGCTGGAACCGATTTAGCTTCTGAGAAAAACAGAGCTACTTCAGTGAGTATCGCAATGGTTGCAACAACTTTTGGTGCAGTCGCCGGACCAAATTTAGTTACACCGATGGGACACGTCGCAACTGCAATTGGTATCCCACCACTCGCAGGTCCATTTATTTTAGCAGCCGTTGCCTATATTCTAGCTGGTTTGACTTTACTCATTTACTTACGTCCTGACCCTCTTTTGATTGCGAAAGCAATTGCAGAAAAACAAGAAAAAGAAGACAACGATAATGGATTAGACACAGACCGCTTTGTTAACCCTGAACAAAGTCGCGCTGGTGTTATTGCTGGTGCACTTGTGCTTGTTTTATCCCATGTTATTATGGTAGCTATTATGACAATGACACCCATCCATATGCAAAATCATGGCGCTGGACTAACAGCAGTTGGAATCGTTATTGGCTTACACGTAGCTGCCATGTATTTACCGTCCATTATAACAGGAAGATTAGTTGATAAATTTGGACGTTATAAAATGGTTATTGCCTCAGCTATTACGCTCGCTCTCTCTGGTGTTATGGCAGCCTTTGTACCTGGCGACTCATTATTTTGGGTAGCTATTTCGCTTATTTTACTTGGAATTGGTTGGAACTTTGGACTCATAAGTGGTACTGCAATGGTAGTTGACTCTACTAATATTAAAACAAGAGCAAAAACCCAAGGGTCAGTTGACATTTGGGTAGCTTTAGCAGGTTCTGCTGGTAGTTTATCTTCTGGAATGATTGTTGCTTTTTCTGGATTTGGATTACTAGCACTTGTCGGAACTTTTATCTCTCTTTTATTAATTCCGGTTATGATTTGGATTCATCTTCAAGATAAACATTCTTATTAATAAAATAACCAGTATTCCAAATTTGGAATACTGGTTATTTTATTAATTTGATTTAAAGTAGGATGCCCTTACTTTTTGTCTTCTTTATCTTCTAAATCTTCATTATAGTAATAATGTGAGTGTGCACCCAGTCCGCCTTCAGCTATCATTCTAGAGATCTCTTTTGATCTTGCTTCTTGCTTTTCTTTTGCATTTTTTGCTTTGTTTTCTGACTTATCATTAAAATAATAATGTGAATGTGCTCCTAATCCACCTTCAGAAATCATTCTAGAAATTTCTTTTGACCTTGTCTCTTTGTTTTTATTCACTTTAATTTCCGTTCTATCATTTTTAGTCATCACGAATCACACCTTTCTTTAATTTACTACTTCTATTTTATCAGATTTTGAAATGAAATGTAATAGAGTGAATTTTATTAACTTGTTTTTTATTCAATATATCCATAAAACGTGACACTTGCATTAAAACAAAGTGACGTTTGTAACTTACCTTATTTATTTTTTCCTTTATAATTAATATATATTAAATAAGATTGAAAAGAGGAAAATAAATGCGAACTTTTTTATTTCAAAGTTATTTGTGGGGATATATTTTAAGTAATTCTCACAGATCATTTACGATTAATAAATTAAACAAAGAAGGTAGAACGAAGAAGAAATTAAAACTAATGGATAAAATCATACTTAAATGTACTAATAAATTAATCGATATTGCAGGTGCCAATTTAGAAATTACCGGAACAGAAAATATCCCTTTAAATGAACCGGTTTTATATGTTAGTAACCACCAAGGCAATATGGATATTCCCATTTTATATTCTACAGCTCCTCAAACAATGGCTTTTGTTGCTAAAAAAGAAATGGAAAAAATTCCTTTACTAGGTTTTTGGATGAAAGAACGAGGATGCGTGTTTATTGATAGAGATAACGCCCGCAATTCTTTAAAAGCTATCAATCAAGCAAGCAAAAGTTTAAAAGCAGGTAATTCAATCGCTATATTTCCAGAAGGTACTCGTAGTAAAGGACCAAAAATTGGAGATTTTAAATCAGGAAGTTTACGCATCGCTATAAAGTCAGGTGTTAAAGTTATTCCTGTAACTATTAAAGATTCTTATAAATTAATTAATAAACGGGGTAGAAATAAACCTGCTAAAGTAGCTATTCATTACTCTAACCCTATTGATTCAAGAGACTTTAAAGATACTAGCGAACTTGCAAAGACAGTTCTCGCTCAAATTAAAAGTAGATTATAAATCAGTAAATAATTATTAGATTTGCTTAATCAAAAAACCTATACACAAATGTGTATAGGTTTTTTGATTAAGCTTCCAGTCGGAATCGAACCGACGACCTCCTCCTTACCATGGAGGCACTCTACCTACTGAGCTATGGAAGCATTTTTAATATAAAAATAGCCTGGGAGATTTAACTTCCAGACTAATTTTATGTTTATGGAGCCTAGCGGGATTGAACCGCTGACCTCCTGCGTGCAAGGCAGGCGCTCTCCCAGCTGAGCTAAGGCCCCGTTAGTAAGATGGTGGGCCTGAGTGGACTCGAACCACCGACCTCACGCTTATCAGGCGTGCGCTCTAACCAGCTGAGCTACAGGCCCATCTAACTTGGGATTTTACTCCTTCAAAACTGAACAGATAACTATTAAATGTGTATTGTCAAAAGACAACATTCCGTACTGAGTAGACAAAGTCTACTCAGGGATTCCTTAGAAAGGAGGTGATCCAGCCGCACCTTCCGATACGGCTACCTTGTTACGACTTCACCCCAATCATTGGTCCCACCTTCGGCGGCTGCGTCCCGTAAGGGTTCGCTCACCGACTTCGGGTGTTACCGACTCTCGTGGTGTGACGGGCGGTGTGTACAAGGCCCGGGAACGTATTCACCGCGGCATGCTGATCCGCGATTACTAGCGATTCCTGCTTCATGTAGGCGAGTTGCAGCCTACAATCCGAACTGAG
>JARIBO010000061.1 GCA_029257405.1 Caryophanales bacterium | reverse complement strand
AATGTTTGTTTATAAAATGCCGCTTCATTACTACCAATTTTTTTAGTAGTTTGCCAAGGCATTTCATCGTTAATTACTTTTAAATAATCTTCACCGGTTAATTGTTCGTTCGTCTGAAAATGTCTAAATTGTGGCGCTTTTTTTATCTCATCAAATAAGAAGAAATTCTTTTTATACTTAAACATCATATCTTGCCATTTTTTCCTAGCTTCTTGATGTTTAAAATTAAAGTTCAAGAAGTTACTTCCATAAGTGTTTATAATAAATTGCACAATTAAATTGGTAAAAGCTGCATCAACTGCATGATGTTTATTATTCATTTCTCTTATTTTATAAGCACCACTATTTTTTCGTAAATTAGTTACAACATTAGCATTTACTGCATGAATTTCTGACTTTTTAAAACGCTCTTCTAATAAATCTTTTACATGTTTAGTTATTTGTCTTGTTTCAACAAGCTGTCGTGCAAAAAATGATTCTTTATCTTGATCGCTAAATGATTCTTTTAATAATCGATTATATTTTTGTTGTGAGATTAAATTATATCTAAATAATTTATCCCATTGTCGTTTTTGTTCAAATTTTTGCGAATTGTTCATTACTTCAAGTGGCATTTTTAAGTCTGATTTTTTTTGATTCATTTCTTTCGTCACTAAAGCCAAATTATCGTAACTATTATCTTTTACAAAACTTCGAGGTAGTATGTGATCCACTTCATATGTTTCTAATTGACCTATTTTTAAGGGCTCTCCTGAATACATACACTTACCTTCTTGAGTAATATAAAGGTATAAACGTTGATTACGATATGCTGCTTCATCTCGTTTTATTTCATTTTTTAAGAATTCTTTTAATTCTTTATCTGTATTACTTACAGATTTTTGAATATCTGTTAACATTTTTTTACGCGATTTCGTTCGCTTAGATATTTGTTCTTCACGAGCAAATTCAAGCATAATATGCTCAGGCTCTCCGAATATTTTTACGAGTTCTTCGACGATTAAAATAGCTTGCCAAATACCTTTTTTAATTGAAGGAGATCCATGAAGTGCTTTAATATCTTCGTAATGTATTTTTTCATATTGCTTATTGTTCGCCTGATTCAAAATAGCAATACGCTCTTCTAAATCATATTTTTCTTCATGAAGTATTTCCATAAACACTTTAGGTTCATTTTCCATAATCTCAAGGTAAGTTAATTTTTTCACTTTATCAATCGGCATTTCTGTTAATAACTTACTTGATAATCTTCCCCAACCTGCATAACTTTTTGATACTAATTGATTAATTTGATTAGTTGTTATTTCTGGATAATTTTCTTTAATTTTAAGTTCGATAATTTCTTTATCCTCAAATACGCTAATCCAATAAATAAGTTCTTCAAGCATCTTATCGTTAACTTGGTTTAAGTCTCCAAAGATTTGATTCATATCAATATAACTACTTAAATTTGTACTAAAGCGATTCTCAGCTTGAGTTCCATATATACTTCTCATTTCTCTTGTTTCAGGATGGCTAACTACATCAGGATATTTTTGTTTTAATGCATCGATCACTCGCTTATGTGTGACTGATTTATACTTCATAAATACATGTTTTATAAGCCACATTTTCACTTCTCTATCCAAACGATACTTATTATTCCTTTCTTCAGTTTCACTTCTAATTTGAATACCATTTAATTCATTTAAGACTTCAAACATTTGATACTTTAAAGATTGCTTTGGAAGTACTTTTTCAGTTAATAGATATGTACAAGTACTTGTCATTCGTGTAATGAATGCTTCTGCACTCTCTGAACGATTAACAGTTTCTTCAAAGTTCCACGGTAAAATTGAATCATCTGATTTTCGTTTTAACCAACCAAAGTCACCTTTATTTTCCTCTTTGACTAAAGGACCTACATAATAAGGTATTCTAAAACTAATTATTGTTTTAACACGTTCAATCATTTCATCTGTTATTTCTGGATAATGTGTCTGTTGTTGTTTTAATATAGTTACCGCTTCATAAACATTATTTTGATGTGGAATAGCTGCATTCTTTTTCCCTTTTTGTTTTTCTAAGAATTGATTTTTTTCTAAACGATTAATAATAGAATTTAATTCTTGTTGATTAGATTTTAAACTTTCTTTTTTAGTTAAACTTATTAAAACTTTCTTTAAATCTGTATAAAATACTTCTTCATTTTCTTTTTTTAACTTTAAAAACTTATCAAATTCACATAATACTTTTTCATCCCGTGTGTTTTTGAATATTGTTTTATTTTTAGAAGACGTAATAAACATATCTCGGTAAGTTGTTTCATCAAAATATTTATTATAAACTGCTTGTAGTTCTGTTAAGTCTTTTCTAAACTGATTATAAGTAGCTACCTTTGCTTCAGAAACATAACTTGCTTCACCTAACAAGTCACTCAAGATAATATCTTGATAAATTGCATGTGCTTGATCCACAATAAGCTGTTCTTCATCTAGTAATTGTTCATATGATTCGGTAATTTCATCTTTTGATAAATCTAATTTTAATTTATCATCCTTATACATTTTATTTTGTGGTGAATTTACAAATAAATTATGTGCATTTGCATTCAAACCAACTAATAAAGATACCGCTTCTCGATAATCTTTATGAAGTAATTTAAGTACATCTTTTCTTTTATCGGAGTTCGTGATCTCTTTATTTTCTAAAATCATTATTATTAATTTTATATTTTCGTCTGTTAAATCAACTAATGGATAATCAAATTTTTCATTTAAGGTACCAACATACGTTCGTAAATTGCTTTTTAAGTCATTTATTTCATTATGACTAGTCCATGTCATGTTTTCATTTAAAAAGTGACCTCGGAACTTTGTTAAATGATGTAATGCTAAATATATAAGACGTGGGTGAAATGCTTTATCTTCTTTAATTAAAGCTTCTCTCAAATGATAAATAGTTGGATATTTCCGTTTATTTTCTCCAAGGTAAGTTAATGTTTCACTGAGACTATTATTTTCAAAATCATTACTATTTTTCCAAAAATGCTTTTCTTGTTCATTACACACAAAAAAGAAATCTGGATCTTTTAAATATAAAGGTTCAAGTGTTTTTTGTAATAATTGAACTCTTTTAATTCTTCGATTATATCTACGTCTTGTTCCACGTTGGATTCTTCTTTCTTCAGCCGTATGTGCTGAGTCAAACTCTCTTACTCCCATTGCATATTTACCATTGAATTTCGGAATTTTATAATCAGAAGTCATACAAGCCCAACCAACTGAAGCTATACCAATATCTAATCCTATTGAATATTTCATTCATATTCCCCCTTGACATTTATTTTATATTGTTTAAGATAGTTATTAAGAGCTTACCACTCTGTAAAATTACATTGATAAGTTAAAATAAGCTTAAAGCGTAAAAGTTGGCTGCATCGAACAGCCTCCGCCATTCATTCCTATGAATGGCTTTTTATTTTGTTATTATTACCATTTAATCACATATATGTAAAAAAAGATAAGGTATTTTTGCTTTATTTTTATATTTTTTGCTTAATCAAACTAATTTTAATTTTTAAATAAAAAACCAAGTGCTAATTTAAGCACTTGGTTTTCTTATTATTTATTCTATTTCAATCCGGTTAACACGTTCACTTTCTGTGAGTGGGAGTTCAATATATAAAACACCATCATCTAATTTCGCTTTAATTTGTTCTTCTTCGACACCTTCAACATAAAACCTTCTAAT
>JARIBO010000052.1 GCA_029257405.1 Caryophanales bacterium | reverse complement strand
TTACAAAGAGGTGATAACTATGTTGAACACAGTATTTATTGCAGGACATGCGAGATTACCGTCTGGAATGGCTGCACAAAACATGTATGAGATACTAACAATTACTGCAGAAGTAGATAAAAAATATGGTGTTGTTCTTGAAGCGAGTTGTACATTAGCAACAGATCATGGAAAACATTACATTAATGAAATATTAAAAGGCCACAGCTTAAGTGATGGCATTACAAAGCCAGTTGAAGAAATTGAAGCGCATTATTTAGGTAAAGCTGGTAGTGCCTTAACAACAGCTTTAAAAGATTTATATAAACAATACGAAAGTTATCATAAAAAATTAGAATCGAACAAATAAAGCTGGTTAATTTAGCTACTTGTTATAAAGGAAGTAAAATTATATGAAAAAATCTGAAAGTTCAGTAGTGATTCCAGTGATTATCCCAACTGATTCAATGTTAAAGACATATAATTGTTATTTAATAAAAACAAAAGAAGATTTAACACTTGTTGACGCAGCAATTGATGATGACCAAGCATTTCTAGTATTTTTAGATGTATTAAAAAAGAACGAGCTAAAAGTATCAGATATCACTCAAATTGTGTTGACCCATAATCATTCTGATCACACTGGTTTTGTAAAACGGATTCGAGAGAAAACAGTGGTTGATGTTTATGCTCATCCGACTGCTTTTCTTCGTTTAACCCGTGATGAAACATTTTTAACAAAGCGGATTGATTTCTTTAATCAATTGTACAATGAAAGCGCTTGTGGTGAACGTGGGGAAATCGAAGTAAAGCGTATGAGAGAAGCCTTAATACAAAATGAACATTTGCGTGTCAATCATCCTATTTTACCGTTAGTTGAAGGAGATTATATTAGCGGATTTAAAGTAATTGAAGTACCTGGACATTCGATTGATCATATCGCTTTGTATAATGAGAAAACAGAAGAATTAATTGCAGGCGACCTGATTTTAGAACATGCTCCAAGTAATGCGCTGATTGAAATGGGTTTAGAAGGTGAGTTGTTACAAACTCTTTATTTATATGAAAAATCACTTAAGAGATGTGCTGAGCTAGAGTTAAGTATAATTTATCCTGGTCATGGCATAATAATTACAGAAGATGCGAATGCGCTATTCAATAAAAGAATCAATTCAATTAATCGAAAAAGTAAGCGCATTAAAGAGTCGATTATAAAGGAAGAACAAACAGCTGCTAATTTAGCGAAAAGTATGTATAAAGATCGTTACGATACGTTATTTGTACTTGTTATGTCCGAAGTGATTGGTCATTTAGAACGTTTAGTTTTAAATAATGAAATAAAAAAAGAATATAAGCATTCAGTCTCTGTTTATAGTGAAAAAACATCCAAAAAGTAACCGATATCATTTAATTATTAATAAAAAAATAGAATTAGAAACTGCCTAGCCTGTTGATATCTTCTTAACAAAGATACTCGTCACATGCATGAGCCAGCTCAAATAAAATACGAAATGTCGTATTATTTGGACTGGCTTTTTATTTTTTAGGGGGTGATAAAATGACTTCTCCACTTAATGGAATTAAAGTTCTTGATTTATCACGCGTATTAGCAGGCCCTTATTGCACAATGATTCTCGGTGATTTAGGAGCAGATGTAATTAAAGTAGAGTCTGAAACAAAAATTGACGAGACTAGAACATGGGGTCCGCCTTATAAAAAAGATGTCAGTGCATATTATTTAACAGCTAATCGAAATAAAAAGGCAATTACAATTAATTTAAAGACACCTGAAGGTAAAGAAATAATTAAAGAGTTGATTAAAGAGTCAGATGTTGTAGTGCATAATTTTAAAACTGGAACAATGGAAAAATTGGGGTTAGATTATAAAATATTATCTGAAATTAATCCTAGATTAATCTATTGTTCAATTACAGGATTTGGCGAAACCGGTCCTAAAAAATCAATCCCCGGTTATGATTTCGTTATTCAAGCAATGAGTGGATTAATGAGTATTACGGGAAATGAAAATTCGGGTCCACAAAAATCAGGTGTCGCGATTACAGATGTATTAACCGGTCTTTATGCAACGATAGGAATTCAAGCAGCACTCTTAGAACGCCATCATTCAGGAAAAGGTCAAGAACTAGATTTAGCATTATATGACTCGGCAGTGAGTGCACTGGTAAATATAGGTAGTAACTATTTAATGTCTGGAGACATACCAAAGCGTTTAGGAAATACGCACGCTAATATTGTGCCATATCAAACTTTTCAAACAAAAAATAGTGAAATTGTAATAGCAATCGGTAATGACCAACAGTTTGCGCGTTTTTGTGAAATTATCAAGCTAGCAGAGTTAGCGTCAAACGAAAAATATTCAACGAATGAAGCTAGAGTAAATAATCGTGATCAATTAGTATCGATTATTCAAGCCAAAATGCTTAAAGAGAATTCGGACTATTGGGAAAAAGCTTGTTTAAAAGCAGGTATTCCAATTGGAGAGATACTCACTTTAGATAAAGTGTTTGAAGATGAACAATTAAAAGCACGTAACATGCTCATTACTTATGAACACCCAACAATTGGTGAAATAAGAATGGTTGGGAGTCCACTTAAATTATCAAGAACACCTATTAAATATAGATATCATCCGCCTGGTATAGGTGAACACCAAGCAGAAGTATTAAAAAAGTATGATAAAAAATAGATGAGGAGTGATTTAAATGGATTTTTCATTCAGTGAAGAACAAAACATGTTAAGAGCAACAGTTAGAGGGTTTGTTGATAAAGAAATTATGCCACATATATCGAAATGGGACCGAGAAGGAAAATCAGATCCAGCTATTTATCAAAAATTAGCCGATTTAGGTTTGATGGGCGTTTGTATTCCTGAAAAATATGGTGGAAGTGGGATGGATTATAATTCACTCGCAATAGTGTGTGAAGAGTTAGAACGTGGAGATACCGCATTTCGTACAGCAGTCTCGGTGCATATTGGTTTAAATAGTTTATCACTTTTACAATGGGGTAACGAAGCCCAAAAAGAAAAATATCTTATTCCTCAAGCGAAAGGTGAGAAAATTGGTGCATTTGGTTTAACTGAGCCAGCTGCAGGTTCTGACGTTGCTGCACTTGAAACGACAGCAGTTAAACAAGGTGATCATTACATTTTAAATGGTCAAAAATCTTGGATTTCCTTATGTGATATTGCAGATCACTTTTTAGTATTTGCTTACACAGGTGATAAGGATTTAAAACATAAGTCGATTTCAGCTTTTATAGTTGAGCGAAGCTGGGAAGGTTTTTCTTCTATTGCAACTAAAGGAAAACTTGGTATTAGAGCAGGTAATACAGGTGAATTATTTTTTGAAGATGTAAAAGTCCCAGCTGAAAACTTACTTGGCGAAGAAGGTGAAGGGTTTAAAATTGCAATGGGTTCATTAGATAATGGTCGCTTTACTGTAGCAGCAGGTGCAGTAGGTCAAATTATGGCCTGTCTTGAAGCGAGTGTATCTTACGCAGAAGTAAGAGAAACATTCGGAAAACCAATTGCAGAACATCAACTCGTTCAGCAAATGATTGCGAATATGGAAGCAGGTTTTCAAATGAGTAAATTACTTGTTTATCGTGCAGGAGAATTAAAAAATGAAGGAAAGCGTAACACACGTGAAACGTCGCTTGCAAAATGGCAAGCCTGTGACTTTGCAAATCAAGCGGCAGATGACGCAGTTCAAATCCACGGGGCGAATGGCTATTCAGATGAGTATCCAGTAGAACGTTATTTACGTAATTCGAAAGCACCAGTCATTTATGAAGGTACGCGCGAAATTCATACAATTATGCAAGCAGAATATGTTTTAGGTAAACGGGTTGATAAAAAGTTATCTAAAATGTTGCCAGCATGGAAATAATTAAAGAATGAATATTATCAAAAGTAAGGACTGCTTATCGTTTCATAAACATGTTTTAAATGAAACGATAAGTCATTTATTAAAGGAGAGATTTTAATTATGGAAGATCAAAAATTACTTAAAGTACTAGGGAACAAAGATACACTCGCGCTTGCATTTGGTGCAATGATAGGTTGGGGTTGGGTTGTTACAGCAGGACTTTGGATTACTGAAGCGGGTTCACTTGGCGCAATTATAGCATTTTTAATTGGTGGAACGATGGTTGTTGTTGTTGGATTAACTTACGCAGAATTAGCATCAGCTATTCCACTTGCTGGTGGAGAAATGTTTTACGCATTTAAAGCGATGGGTAGGGTGCCTTCATTTATTACCACATGGGCAATCGTGTTAGGGTATGTATCTGTTGTAGCATTTGAAGCGGTTGCTTTACCAACAGTATTTGAATACATAGTTCCAAGTTATAGTACAGGTTATATGTACACAATTGCTGGATGGGATGTTAACTTTACCTGGGTTGCAGTAGGTATGCTTGGTTCAATATTTATCGCAGTAGTCAATTACAGAGGAATTAAATTAGCAAGCTTTTTAACATTTATATTGACTGCACTAATTATTGTGGCAGGGATTTTATTAATTACTGGAAGTTCAATTGCAGGTAATGTTGATAATATGAAGCCATTTATTGAAAAAGGAAGTACAGGTATTCTTGTTGTACTATTAATGACACCATTTATGTTTGTTGGATTTGACGTAATCCCACAAGCAGCAGAAGAAATAAATTTACCACGAAAAAGAATTGGTCAATTACTCGTATTTTCAGTGATTTTAGCGGTTATCTGGTACATTGCAATTATCTTTGGTGTTTCCCGTGTTTTATCACCAAGTGAAATCAGTCAATCTAATCTTGTAACAGCTGACGCAATGGCTCAAGCGTTTGGTGGAAGTAAGATGATGGGTAATGTTTTAGTATTAGGTGGAGTTGGTGGAATTTTAACAAGTTGGATTGGATTTTACGTAGGTGGAAGTCGTGCAATATACGCAATGGCTCGAGCAGGAATGCTGCCAAAAGCACTTGGAGAATTGCATCCGAAATATAATTCTCCCTATAAAGCAATTCTATTAATTGCTGGACTCACAACACTTGCACCTTTATTTGGACGTCCAGCGCTTGTATGGCTTGTTGATGCAGGTGGTTTATCATTAGTTGTTGCTTGGTTAATGGTTGCTGCATCTTTCTTAATCTTAAGAAAAACAGATCCAGGAATGGCGAGACCATTCTTCCTTAAAGGTGGAAGTTCGATTGGTATTATTGCACTAATTATGTCGATTGGTATTATGGTACTATATATGCCAGGAATGCCTTCAGCTCTATCTATGCCAGAGTGGATAATTATTCTAGTTTGGGGGATTTTAGGAGTCATTTTATATAATATTTCAATTAATAAGTTTGGTAAAAAAGAATCAGATTTATATATGAATAGGGAATTAGATCGCATATTTAAAGATGAATAATAATTAATGAAAAAGTTGTAACTATTTAGTTACAGCTTTTTTTATGTTAGCTGTCATATAAATTACATACAAATTCCTAACTCAATAACTTGATAAATAGGCTCGTTTTATGGTTGAATAAGAGATAGAGAAAAGGAGAGATTACCATTATAAATAGACGTTTGATAACTATATTATTAGGAATTAGTATTTTATTAGCTATTTCTGCTTGTGGGAATAAAGAAGAAGCAAGCCCAGAAGAACCAAAAAGTGTAGAGATAACTGAAGAAGAATTAATAGATAAAGATAAAGTAATTGCAAAGGTAAATGATACGGAAATTTTAGGAGCGGCGTACAATCCGGCCTATCGTGAAAGAAAAGAATTAGAGAATTTTAATGTTGATCCAGATGAAGAAATAGATGTTAAAAAAGTGAAAGAAATCACACTAGATGGTTTAATCGGTCAAGAGCTTATTAATCAAGAAACTAAAAAACTAGATATTAATGTAACAGATGAAGCTGTTGAAGAAGAAGTTGAATTCTTAAAAGAACAAGAAGGAGAAGCGCTTGATTCTTTACTAGAACAATTTGATTGGACAGAAGAAGACCTTAAAAATCAAATTAAGCATGATTTAACAAATAATAGTTACATTAAAGAAAAAATTAAAGTAGACGTAACTGACGAAGAAATAAAGAAAGAATATGACCGTGTTAAAAAGGACACAGATGAAGTACCAGAATTTGAAGAAGTTAAAGAAAATATCAAGGTTCAAATGATTAAACAGAAACAAAATGAAGAATTGTTTAAGCATATAGAAAAATTAAAAGAAAAATCAGATGTAGAAATAATGATTTAATAACTAGAAATGGCTTCTCCTAATTTTAGGAGAAGCCATTTTTTAATTAATCTCTTTTAAATAGTCAATGAATCGTTTCATCTCATCATCAGTACCAATAGTAATGCGTAAATATTCATCAATTGGTTTAGTTTTAAAGTGGCGGACTAAAATGTTCGCTTTTTTTAATTGTTCATATAACTTTTCACCATTATATTTAGCGTGTTTAGTAAAGATGAAATTTGCTTGAGTGGGTAAAACATCAAACCCAAGTTTAGTCATTTCTTTAACTGTCCATTCACGTGTGTTAATAATTTTTTCTGTTACTTCTTTAAAGTAACTAACATCACGAATTGCAGCTTCTGCACCTGCGAGTGCGAGACGGTCAACTGGATATGAGTTAAAGGAATCTTTCATTCGAATAAGTGCTTCTATTAAGTCTGCTTGTCCAAGTGCAAAACCAACGCGTAATCCAGCAAGCGCTCTTGACTTAGACAAAGTCTGAATGATAAGCAGATTGTCATATTGATCGATTAAGCTTGCTGCACTCGACTTTGCAAAGTCGACATAAGCTTCATCAACAATCACAATATTGTCTGGATTGTTTTTTAAGATGAGTTCAATTGCTTCAAGTTCTAGGTAAAGACTTGTAGGTGCGTTTGGATTTGGAAAAATCACACCACCAGGCGCGTCAAAGAAATTTTCTGGATTTATCGAGAAGTCATTTTCTAATGGAACTTCATCAACTAAAACTTCAAATATATTTGCATACACCGGATAGAAACTATATGTAATGCTTGGATATTTAATTGTACTGCCTCGTTCAAAAAAAGCCATAAAAGAAAACGCTAGAACTTCATCTGAACCGTTACCAACAAAAACATTCTCGCGTTTTAAATTAAAGTTATCTCCGATTGCATCACGTAAAGAATCCATTGTAGGAGAAGGGTAAAGTCGTAATTTTTCTCCTGTAGCTTCTTTAATTGCTTCAATCGTTTTTGGTGAAGGGGGATAAGGATTTTCGTTTGTGTTTAATTTTAATAAATTAGGCTGGTTTATTTGCTCACCTGGAATGTAAGGATTTGCTTCACGTACAGCCTTTGTCCAAAATTTACTCATTTTGATCGTCCTTTTTTTCAATATGTCTTTCATATAAAACATCTTTTATATCGTCTAATGAAACATTAGTCATATTTAACAAAACAAGTGTATGATAAACTAAATCAGCAACTTCCCATTTAATTTCGTCACGGTCATTATTTTTAGCACCAATAATAACTTCACTTGCTTCTTCACCAACTTTTTTAAGAACTTTATCGATACCTTCGTTAAAGAGATAAGTTGTATAAGCTCCTTCTTCTGGGAATTTACGGCGGTGTTCAATTGTATCAATAATCCGGTGGATGACGTCATGTGAGTCTTTTTTAGGTTCAATAATTGGCGTAAAGAAACATGATTCTTTACCAGTATGACATGCAGGTCCGTGTGGTAAGACTTTAACAAGTAAGGTGTCTCCGTCACAATCAAGTGTCATACTTACTACAGTCTGTTTGTTTCCTGACGTAGCGCCTTTATGCCAAAGTTCCTGGCGTGATCTACTATAAAACCAGGTTTCTTTAGTTTCAAGTGTTTTTTCATAAGCTTCTTTATTCATATACGCAAGCATTAAAACTTTTGCTGTTGTTGCGTCTTGAACGATTGCTGGAACGAGTCCTTGTGAATCAAACTGAATGTCTTCTAACATGTTAAAACTCCTAACTGGAATATCATACTTGGCAAGATACGTTTTTAGTTCATTTATATTAATTTCATTATAATGAAAAACTGAAGCTGCGAGTGCGCTTGCTACATTTGTTTTTGAAAAAACCTCACGAAAATCCTCTAAGGTACCTGCTCCACCACTTGCAATAACAGGAATTGAAACAGCGTCACTTATTGCTTTATTTAATTCTATTTGAAAGCCGTCTTTAACGCCGTCTGTGTCGATTGAATTTAATAAAATTTCACCAACACCAAGCGCTTGTCCCTTGATTGCCCACTCAATCGCGTTGAGTCCTGTGTCGTGCTTACCACCTTGGGTAAATGCATGCCAGGTATTTTCATCAATACGTCCAGCATCAATCGATAAGCCAATTTTTTCTGAGCCGTGTTTTTCAGCAGCTCTCTTTAATAAATCAGGATCTGCAACTGCTGCACTCGTAATTGATACTTTTTTTGCACCTGAATCTATGACGTCATCAATATCTTTTAACGTCCGAATCCCGCCCCCGGCCGTAACTGGAATGCTTAGATTTGATGTGATTTCATTAATGATATTTAAAAACTTAGGTCTATCTTCACCTGTAATATCTAAAACAAATAAAGCGTCAGCGCCCTCGTCTTCATATTTTTTAGCAAGAGCGAGTGGGTCTGCTACATCTTGGATATCTTTAAACTTTTTACCTTTAACGACACGACCATCTCTAATATCAAGACATGGAATAATTTGTTTAATCATTTGAACCATTTCTTTCTTTCATTAATTCTTCAAAATCTAATTTCCCATCATAAAGTGATTTCCCAATAATAGCACCGTAGATATTTAATTCTTCTAAATTATTTACATCTTCAATCGTAGTAATTCCTCCTGAAGCAATCACGTCAATTGACGTTGCGTGATTAATGGCGGCTTGCTCTTCTAAGTTAGGGCCTTGTAACATACCATCTTTTGCAATATCAGTATAAACAATTGTTTTAACGCCAATCGTTTCAAGTTCAATGACTAAGTTTAAAGCTTTCACGTCGCTTGTATCAGTCCATCCTTCTGTTGCGACATAACCATTTCGTGCATCAACAGAAACAACGAGGTGATCGGCAAATTTTGCAACGGCTTCTTTTAAGAAAGCTTTATCATTAATTGCAGCAGTCCCGATAATAACACGGTCAATTCCTTGTTTAATATAACTATCAATTGTTTCAATTGAACGGATTCCTCCACCAACTTGAACAGGTATCTTCACAGCTTTTGCCATCTCTTGAATGACTGTTTTATTAACTGATTCACCTGATTTAGCGCCATTTAAATCAACAATATGAATAAAGTCAGCACCTTTAGCTTCCCATGCTTTAGCCATTTCAACTGGCGAATCACTGTAAACAACTTCTTTGTTATAGTCTCCTTGAATTAAACGAACACAATTACCATCTAAAACATCAATTGCTGGAAAAATAATCATTTAGTTTCTCTCCTTTTATAGTAATCCTTTAGTCGATGGAACACCTTTAACACGTGAGTTTTTCATACTAGCTTGATCAAGCGCTCGAGCAAATGCTTTAAAGATTGCTTCAATCATATGATGTGTATTTCTTCCATAAGGAACATTAATATGTAATGTTACCCCGGCATGATTTGTAAAGCCTACAAAAAATTCTTCGACTAATTCGGTATCAAATGAACCAACTTTGTCTTTTAAACCCTCAACATTATAAACTAAAAAAGAACGCCCGCTAATATCTAAATCAACCGTTGCGATTGTTTCATCCATTGGAACTGTAAAAGAAGCGTAACGCGTAATGCCTTCTTTATTACCAATTGCTTCTTTAAAAGCTTGGCCAAGCGCAATCCCAACGTCTTCAGTGGAATGGTGATAATCAACTTCAATGTCTCCATCACATTCAACTGTTAAATCAAATAAACCATGGCTTGTAAAGAGTGTTAACATATGATCTAAAAAACCAATTTTCGTATTGACATTTACTTCGCCAGTTCCATCAATTGAAAAATCTAAATTAATTTTTGTTTCTGCTGTATTTCTTTTTATACTATGTTGTCTCATTTATGAGTCACCTTTCTTTTGTCTGATTCTAATTGATTCAGCATGTGCTGTTAAACCTTCCATTGTTGCAATTTCAATAATTGAATCTGCTGACGCTCTAAGTGCTTCTTCGGAGTAACGAATGATACTTGATTTTTTAGTGAAATCATACACACCTAAAGGTGATGCAAATTTTGCAGTCCCACTTGTCGGCAGTGTGTGATTTGGTCCAGCCATGTAATCGCCTAATGGCTCTGGAGAGTAATTTCCAATAAAAATTGCGCCAGCGTGTTTAATTTCATGTAAGGCTTCGCTTGCATTTTTAAACATCAATTGTAAATGTTCAGGTGCGATTTCATTAACTAATTCATAAGCTTTAGCCATTGTATCAACTACTATAATTACGCCGTGGTTTTCAATGGATGGTTTTGCGATTTCTACTCGGTCCAGTTTATTTAGTTGTTTATTAACTTCTTGTTGAATCTCTTTTGCAACAGATGCGCTTGTTGCAATACAAATTGATCGCGCTTCTTCATCGTGTTCCGCTTGTGAAAGTAGGTCAGCTGCCACATATTTAGCTGGTGCGGTTTCGTCTGCGACAACGCAAATTTCGCTTGGACCAGCAATCATATCGATTGCGACATCACCGTAAACCCATTTTTTAGCGCGAGCAACAAACATATTTCCAGGTCCAACAATTTTGTCGACACGCTTGACTGATTCAGTACCGTAAGCATAGGCAGCAACAGCTTGAGCACCACCTATTTTATAAATCTTATCCACTCCAGCAAGAAAAGCAGCGTAAAGAATATGTGGATTAATTTTACCGTCTTTTTGTGGTGGAGTTGTCATATAAATTTCTTTCACACCAGCAATTTTTGCAGGTAAAACATTCATTAAAACAGTAGAAGGGTAAGCGGCTTTTCCGCCCGGTACATAAACACCAACGCGGTCAAGCGGTGTTACTTGTTGGCCGAGCATAATGCCATTTGCTTTGTTGAAGTACCAAGACTTTTCTACTTGTTGTTCATGAAATTCTTGAATGTTTTTTGCAGCTTCTTTCATAGCTATAGTAAAATCATCTGAAACAATTTTAACTGCTTCATCCATTTCTGCTTGCGTAACGATTAATGAATCTAAATCAACTTGATCAAACTTTTTTGCGTAGTCATAAACAGCCGAATCGCCATTTTTTCTTACATTTTGAATAATATCTAAAACAATATCGTCTGTTTTTCGGTCAAATGTTTCTGAACTATTTTTTAAGGAATCAAGATAGTCATCATAATTAGTTATCTGCATTATTTTCACTCCACAACATTTTTAAGTTTAGTAATAAAGTCTTGAATGGCCTTTGTCTTTGTTGCAAAACTAGCTTTATTAACAACTAGTCGCGTACTAATATCAGCAATTTCGTCTAAAATAGTTAAGCCATTTTCTTTAATAGTTGTACCTGTTTCAACAATATCAACAATCGCATCAGCCATATCAATTAAAGGTGCAAGTTCAACAGAGCCATTTAACTTAATTGTTTCAATATTCACTTCTTTTTCATTAAAAAAATCTTCCGTCACGCGTGTATATTTTGAAGCCACTTTAAGTGAATCGCCTTTTTCAATTGGTTTATCATTTAAACTAGCGACAACAAATTTACAAATCCCTAATTTTAAATCGAGCAATTCATAAAGATCAGCGTCAGCTTCTAATATATTATCTTTACCAACAATTCCAATATCTGCAGCACCTTGTTCGACGTAGGTTGTTACGTCAATTGCTTTAACATTGATCATTTTTATTTTTTTATCTTCACTATAAAATACAAGTTTACGACTTTTTGAATCAAAGTCTGGAAAGTGAATACCAGCTTTATTAAGAAGTGCTAATGAGTCTTTTGCAGTTCGTCCTTTTGCCATTGCTAAAGTAATTTGAGCCACTATTTTCTCTCCTCTAATTCAGTTAACAAATTAATTACATCTACTGAGTCTTTAAATGCTTGTTCATTATTTTGGGTTGTGATTGTTTGACTATCTTCTTTTAAGATAATTGTACTTTTAGTTAATTCATTTACTGTGTTTAATTTAGCTATTGGATAAGTTAACACTCTTAATTTACTCGTTCTTAATTCATTTGCTAACTTAAAACCACTTGCTTGATTCTCTGAACTATAATAAATAATTGAATCAATCGAATGATGCTGTTTTAAAGTGTTTTCAGGTGTACTTTGTAATAACATGTGAGTATTAAATGCAAAACCACTTGCAGGAATTCGTGCTAAGAAGTGATCAGCTAAGCGGTCATATCTTCCACCCATTAAAACAGGCTGCGAGACACTTTCAGTAAAACCTTGGAAAATCATATCTGAATAATAATCCATATGGTTAATTAACCCTAAATCGATCACGATATGTTGATCAACACCATAAGCTTTTAAATGGTTCACAATTTCTACTAAGTTATCTAGCTTACTTATCATTATATCAGATAAAGGGAGTGTTTTTGCACGTTTTATTACATCTTCTGAATCTCCATATAAAAAAGGAATTTCCTCAACGATTTGTTTTAAACTTAGATCCACATCAAGTTTTTCTAAAAAAGGAGGGATACTTGTTACGTTTTTAGCTTGAATTAATTTTTTTAAATCAGCTTGGTTAATCGCATCTAATTTTAATTCATCAGCAACTGCTTTAAAAAACCCAGCATGACCGAGTTCGATTTTAAAGTTTTGAATATTTAAATCTTTAAAATTATGAATCGCCAGCGCAATTATTTCTGCGTCTGCTTCTGAAGAAAAGTTACCAAAGTACTCAACACCTGCTTGTGTACTTTTTCCATCTTCAGCTTGTTCATTATTTTGTCTAAATACATCTGCTACATAAAAATATCTTAAATCATCATTTAAATGAGTGCTTACAGAAGCAATTTGTTTTGTTATAGGAATTGTCACGTCAGGTCTAAGGACGAGAACTTGTCCATTGTTGTCAATCGTTTTAATCATTTCTTGCTTATTTATCGTACCATTTAACTGAGCATATAAATCATAGCGTTCAAATGAGTTGGTATTTATTTCGTCGTACCCATAAGAAGAAAAACGTTTTTTTAATTTAATAATGAGTTGTTCTTTTTCATAAATGTCAGTAATGTTTATAATCGGTTTACTTTGTGTGTTATGATATAATGGCATGTGAAAAATGCTCCTTTCAAATCTAAACTAACATAATCACTTTATCGCTTTACTTAGATAAAGTGTTCATTAAATACATTTTAATACTTACAAAATAGAAAGTCAATATAATTGGAGGAATAAATATGTTATTTGATTACCATATGCATAGTGATTTTTCTGCAGATTCAGACACACCGATGGAAGAGATGGTTCAAGCATCAATTAATAAAGGTTTAACAGAAATTTGTTTTACTGAACATATCGATTATGAGTATCCAGACCCAACAATTTCATTTGATTTAGATATCCCAGCTTATACAAAAGAAATAAATCAGATGCGTGAAAAATATAAAGATATTATTTCAATCAAAAAAGGTGTAGAATTAGGAGTGCAACCATATTTATTAGAACGTTATGATAAATTAATGAATGAAGAAGCCTTTGATTTTGTTATTTGTTCTATCCATACAGCAGATAAGAAGGATCTTCATTCAGGCGATTTCTTTGCTAACCGCACACCTGAGGAATCATATCAATTATACTACGAAGAGTTACTTTATTGTGTTAAAAATTTTAAACAGTATAATATTCTGGGTCATATCGATTTAGTAAAACGTTATAAAGAACTTGATAGTGACAGAGATTTCCACGAAATTTTAAGTGAAATATTTAAAGTAATTATTGCAGATGGTAAAGGAATAGAGCTCAATGCATCAGGTTATGCTTATGGGTTAGGTGGTCCAATGCCAACAGTCGACATTTTAAAACTATATAAAGACTGTGGTGGCGAAGTGTTAACAATTGGTTCAGATGCACATATAGGACGTCATGTTGGTCATAATTTCGATCAAATTATTGAATTAGTAGAATCAGTTGGATTCAATTACTTAACAACATTTAATGATATGAAACCCACATTTCATCCGACGAGTAAATTAGTGAAATGAAAAAGCTAGATGCCTTAAAAATTAAAAGGAATGATAAAAAGATGATTTACGAACAATTGATTAACATTTTAAATGAAGAAAATGTAGTGAGAAATAAACCTTTAAAGCAACACACATACACGCGTTTAGGCGGAAGTGCTGACTTTTTTCTAACACCTGAAACGCATGAAGAAGTACAAGAAGTTGTTCGATTTGCTGCTGAACAATCGATACCATTTATGCTTTTAGGTAACGGTTCTAATCTTATTATTAAAGATGGCGGTATTCGTGGAATTGTTATGTATTTAGGGAAGTTAGATAAAATTAAAGTAACAAATGATAAATTAACAGCTGAAAGTGGTGCTTTAATTGCAAACGTCTCAGTAGCAGCATTAGAAAACAATTTAACAGGATTAGAATTTGCTTGTGGGATCCCGGGATCTATCGGTGGTGCTTTGTTTATGAACGCTGGTGCTTACGGTGGAGAAATTAAAGACGTATTAGAATCTGCTTTAGTTGTAACAAAAGAAGGTAAGATAGAAAGAAAAACAGCTGCAGAATTAGATTTATTTTACCGCACGAGTAATATTTCAGCAAAAGGATACATTATACTTGAAGCAACATTTGCCCTTAAAAAAGCTGAGCAAAAAACTATCAAAGCAGTTATGGATGATTTAACATTTAAAAGAGAGTCCAAACAACCTCTCGAGTACCCAACATGTGGAAGTGTATTTAAACGTCCGCCAGGATTTTATGCAGGTAAACTTATTCAAGATAGTGGTTTACAGGGTAAACAAATTGGTGGAGCGCAAGTATCTTTAAAGCACGCAGGCTTTATTATTAATAAAGACAATGCAACAGCTAATGAGTATATTGGTTTAATCGAACATATTCAATCAGAAGTCAAAAAGCAATTTGAAGTTGAATTAGAACGTGAAGTACGGATTATCGGTGAAGATCTTTAAAGAAACATAATTATAATAATAAGGATGTTTTAAAATGATGATGCCAATTATGGTAGGTAGTATTGTATTAACGGTTATTGTAGCAATCTTATCAGTGATGACATTAACAGAAGGCTACGGATATAAACATAAAGTTGATCCACCTATTAATAAAGAAGAAAATCCAAACACATATATTAAAGAAGAAAAAAAAGAATCCAATTAGGATTCTTTTTTATTAAAACGATTAAAATATAGTATACTTAAACTCAGACTAATAAGTAGGAGTGAGTGGAATGGATACATTACTTTGGATAATCGTAATTATATTATTTTCGCTTAGTTTCATCGGACTCATTATACCCATCATACCGTCAGCGATAGCACTCTGGTTAGGGTTGATTGTTTATCACTTCTTTATAAACCAAACAGAGTTAACATTTACATTTTGGTTAATTATGATCGTTTTAACAGCGATATTAATCGTATCAGACTTTATGGCCAACCGTTTTTTTGTAAATAAATTTGGTGGGAGCAAAAAAGGCGAGTATGCAGCAATGATAGGTTTGATTTTTGGTGTATTTATCTGGCCACCGTTTGGGATTATTTTAGTTCCCTTTTTAGCAGTGTTAATTGTTGAGTTATCGCAAGCAAGAACAAGTAAAGAAGCAATTAATTCAGCAGTGGGTTCTTTAATTGGTTTTTTAAGTGGTATGGCAATTAAAGTAATCGTTCAATTATTAATGATTTTTATCTTTATATTTTATCTCATATTTTAACGTTTAGAGGAGAGTTTACTAATGAATCCATTAAGAGTATTAACCGTAGCAGGCTCCGCTGCGGGAGGAAGTGCGGGAATTCAAGCAGATCTTAAAACTTTTCAAGAATTAAATGTCTACGGTATGGCAATAATTACAGCAATTGTTGCACGCCATCCCAAAACAAACATTAATGTGCACAAACAAACGATTGAAGCAATTGAAGCACAGTTTGCTACAGCAGTTAATCAAGTAAAATCATTCGATGGAATGAAAACAGGCATGTTATTTTCTAAAGAAATTATTGAAAAAGTGACTGAATTAATTAACTATTATCAAATCGAGCGTGTTGTTGTTGATCCTGTGATGGTAGGCAAACATAAATCAAAATTATTAAAAGATGACGCGATTATTGCTTTAAAAGAAAAACTTATCCCAGCAGCGAAAATGATTACACCTAATATGACAGAAGCATCAATATTATTAGATAATCGCAAATTGGAAACAGTTGAAGATTTAAAACAAGCTGCAATTGATTTACATGAATTAGGGGCATCGTTTGTTTTAGTAAAGGGCGGAGAATTAACCGGTCCAGCAATCGACGTTTTATATGAAGGAAATGTTCTAACGACATTTGAAGCACCCAGAATCCAAACAGAAAATACAAGTGGAGCGGGCTGTACTTATTCAGCAGCGATTGCTGCTAATTTAGCAAAAGGTCTACCTGTTACTGAAGCGGTTTATAAAGCGAAATCGTTTATCACAACAGCAATTGAACATGGTTTTTCATACACAGAATTACCAGGACCAACATTACATGCAGCAGAACGATTGTACAAAGAAGCGCACCTAATTAAAATGACACAAGAAAAAATAAACTAACAGATAATTGCGAATTTACTTAAACTAATCTAAAATACTAAATAGAACGATCATAATAAAAAGGTGGTCATTAAATGAAGCGAGCTTTAATTAATGTCGATTATACTTATGATTTTGTAGCAGATGATGGTAAATTAACATGCGGTTTACCGGGGCAAGCAATTGAAGCAAAAATTGTTGAAATTACAAAAGAATTTATCAAGAACAATGAATATGTGGCCTTTGGAATTGACGCACATGAGTTAGATGATCCATTGCATCCAGAAACAGCATCTTTCCCAGAACATAACATCGTTGGCACGCCAGGAATTGAACTTTACGGTGAACTTAGAAACTTGTATGAAGAGAATAAAACAAATAAAAATGTATTTTATTTTGAAAAAACACGCTATAGTGCATTTGTTGGGACCAATTTAGAGTTAAAATTAAGAGAACGTCAAATTGAAGAAGTGTATTTAGTTGGTGTGTGTACTGATATTTGTATCTTACATACAGCGATTGACGCTTATAACAAAGGTTTTAAAATAGTCATTCCTAAAGATGCAGTTGCAAGCTTTGATAAAGGTGCTCACCAGTGGGCATTAGAGCATTTCAAAAAAATATTAGGCGCAACCATTATTTAATAAAACTAACAATTCACAATTTTGTCATACTTGCTTAGTTAACTCTATTGACAAAAGTGTGTGTTTTGCTATGATTAGAGTATAAATATAGAATAAATATAGAGCAAAAGATAATTTTATCGTTCGTGAATTGTCTAGAGAACTAGTGGGTGGTGGAAACTAGTAATTCAACCGATAAATAGCCCTTTTAAATAGACGGATTGAACTAAAGTAGATTCGTACGTTCATGTGCGTTAAGCATGGAGCAAGTGAGACTATAATGATTTTGTTATAGTGAAAAAGGGTGGTATCGCGTGATTTTAAACTTTTCGCCCCTTAGTAAAATTAAGGGAGTGGAAGGTTTTTTATTTTTTTATACATAATGAACACTTATTTTTATGAAGGAGGATTTATTCATGATAAACGAATCAAACTTACTTAGAATACCAGGACCTTCACCAGTCCCGCCAAGCATTCAGCGAGCAATGTCTCAGCCAATGATTGGGCATAGAGGTGCAGAAACCTCAGCAATGATGAAACGAATTAAACCAGAATTAAAAAAAGTATTCGGTACAAAACAAGACGTCATGATTATTACAGGAAGCGGTACGTCAGGACTTGAAACGGCAGCTGTAAATGTTGCTGCTACAGGCGATGAAGTATTAGTTCTTGTATCAGGTTCATTTGGCGATCGTTTTGCTAAAATATGTGAAGAATATAAAATGAAGACTCACCGCATTGAAGTTGAATGGGGCGATGAAATAAAAGTAGAAGATGTAGCTAATTTCTTAAAAGAAAATAAAAATATTAAAGCAGTCTTTATGACACAATGTGAAACATCAACAGGAATTATGAATCCAATTGAAGAGTTAAGTAAAGCAGTTAGAGAAAATTCAGATGCATTAGTAGTTGTTGACGGAGTTTCATGTGTTGGTGGCGTCGTAACTGAAATGGATGCATGGGGCGTAGATGTGTTTGTAACAGGTTCACAAAAAGCGATGATGTTACCAGCAGGACTTGCTTTTGTTGCAGTAAGTGACAAAGCTTGGAAGGTAATTGAAGCAAATGAACAAGCAAGGTTTTATTTAGACTTACGTCGTTACAGAGATAACTTAGATAAAGATACAACACCATTTACACCAGGATTATCTTTAATTTTTGGTTTAGAACAAGCACTTAACCTAATGAATGAAGAAGGTTTAGAAAATGTTTACGCACGTCATACATTAATGAAAGACATGACACGCGCAGCAATGAAAGCATTAAACGTTCCGCTTCTAACAGAAGATGACGTTGCATCAGCTACTGTAACAGCGGTAAAACCTGATACATTTGAGGCTGAAGCATTAAGAAAGTCAGTTAAAACTAAATTTGGTCTTTCACTTGCAGGTGGACAAGCACATCTTAAAGGTGAAATTTTCCGAATTGGTCATATGGGCTTCTGTACTCCAGCTGACGTATTACAATACATTGGTATTATTGAGCTTGGCATGAGTGATATTGGAGCAGAAGTAGAATTAGGCGCAGGAGTAAAAGCAGCTCAAGAAGTATATGTAAAGCAAAATAACTAGGAGGCAAGTCGATGTCATTTAAAATATTAATTAGTGATCCGCTTAGTGAAGAAGGAGTATTCCCTTTACGAGAAGCAAAAGGTTTTGACGTAACAATGAAAACGGACTTAACAAATGAAGAATTACTTGAAGAAATTGGTACATATGATGCCTTACTAGTTCGTAGCCAAACGCAAGTAACGCGCGAAGTAATTGAACAAGCACATGAATTGAAAGTAATTGCTCGTGCAGGTGTTGGTGTTGATAATATTGATTTAAATGCAGCAACAGAAAATGGGATTATTGTTGTTAACGCACCAGACGGTAATACAAATTCAGCAGCTGAACATACAATCGCAATGCTTATGTCACTAGCTCGTAAAATTCCACAAGCATTTCTTTCAATTAAAAATAAAGAATGGGACCGTAAATCACATATCGGTGTTGAACTTCGTGGGAAAACACTTGGTATCGTAGGTCTTGGTCGAATTGGTGAAGAAGTTGCAAGACGTGCAAAAGGTCAAAGAATGGATGTTATTGCCTATGATCCATTCCTGACAGAAGAACGTGCAGAAACACTAGGTTTGAAAATGGGAACATTAGATGAAGTGTTAGCAGCGGGAGACTTTATTACGGTTCACACGCCACTCCTAAAAGAAACGCGTCATATTATTGATGCAAGTGCTTTTGAAAAAATGAAACAAGGTGCACGCGTTATTAACTGTGCGCGTGGTGGTATTATTGATGAAGACGCGCTTTATGATGCCATTAAATCAGGTAAAATTGCTGGAGCAGCTTTAGATGTGTTTGAAGAAGAACCAGCAGTAGACCATAAGGTACTTGAATTAACAGAAGTTATTGCGACACCTCACTTAGGAGCAAGTACAGTTGAAGCGCAAGAAAATGTTGCGATTGACGTGAGTCATGATGTTGTACGCATTTTAACAGGTGATTTAGCACGAAATCCTGTGAACATTCCATCAGTACCTCGTGAAGTTATGCGTAAAATCGAACCTTACTTTAATTTATCAGCAAAATTAGGCACATTTTTAGCGCATACTGAAATTGACGGAATTGAATCATTAACAATTAATTACGCAGGTGATTTAGCGGCACTTAGAATCGCGCCTCTTACACAAAATATTGTTAAAGGGTTTTTAGAACGCCGTCTCGGTTCACAAGTAAATAACGTTAACGCAGGTTACATTGCAGAACAACGTGGGATTACAATTCAAGAAAATAAAACAACCGCAGCGCGTGGTTTTACAAACTTAATTACAGTAGAACTTAAAGATAAAAATGGTGTGAAACGCGTAGCAGGTACATTATTAAATGGACTTGGGCCACGTATTGTAAAAGTTGATGACTATAGTATGGACGTAGTACCAGAAGGTCATTTATTACTTGTTTACCATACTGACCAACCAGGTGCGATTGGACGAGTAGGTAGTTTACTTGCTGAAAATGACGTTAACATTGCGACAATGCAAGTAGGTCGTGCGGTAATTGGTGGAAGTGCGATTATGATGTTAACAATTGATCGACCTTTGACTGAAGATGAATTAGTTCAAATTAGAGGAATGGAAGGATTCGACCACGTAACAGCAGTCGATCTTTAAGTAAGAAATCTTGGAGCAATTATTGCTTCAAGATTTTTTATGTACATGCAATCTTGACATCTGGCACATATCCATATATATTTAAGTTAACTTAATCAATTTTAAACGTAGATAGGATAAGTATAATTTATTTTTTTCGACAGAGAAGAAATGACGCTGAGACATTTCTAAAATAAATAAATTAGAACCTGCCTATTTAGTTCATCAATTAACTTGATGCGGTCGTTACCGTTATAACGTAAAAGTGTATATTAATATTTAATATAAACAAGGGTGGTACCACCAAGCCTCGGTCCCTTATCGGATTCCGGGGTATTTTTATGTTTAATTATAAATAAGGAGTGTTTTAATATGAGTAAAGGTAAATTCGTAGAAAAAATCACAGCAATGGAAGATGACTTTGCCCAGTGGTATACAGATGTAGTAAGTGAAGCGGAACTTGTTGATTATGGCCCGGTCCGTGGAACGATGATTATGCGCCCTTATGGTTTTTCACTTTGGGAGAATGTGCGTGATGAACTAGATCGTCAAATTAAAGAAACAGGTCACGTCAACGTATCGTTTCCATTATTTATTCCAGAAAGTTTACTACAAAAAGAAAAAGACCACGTTGAAGGATTTGCACCAGAAGTAGCATGGGTAACACATGGTGGCGATACAGAGTTAGGCGAACGAATTTGTGTACGTCCAACATCAGAAGTGTTATTTTGTGAATATTATTCAAGACACATTAATTCATACCGTGATTTACCAAAATTATATAACCAGTGGAGTAACGTTGTTCGCTGGGAAAAAACGACGCGTCCATTCTTACGTTCGTTAGAGTTTTTCTGGCAAGAAGGGCATACAGCGCACGCAACAAAACAAGAAGCGGAAGAAGAAACGGCACGTATGTTAGAAGTTTATGCAGATGTTTTAGAAAATCATTTAGCGATTCCTGTTTTAAAAGGGACAAAAACTGATAGCGAAAAATTCGCTGGAGCTGACTACACATTAACAGTTGAAACTTTAATGCATGATGGACAGGCCTTACAATCAGGAACATCTCATATGTTTGGTGATGGGTTTGCTAAAGCATTTGATATTAAGTATTTAGATAAAGCAGGTGAAGAGCAATACGTTCATCAAACATCATGGGGAATGACAACCCGTGTAATTGGTGCTTTAATTATGGTTCATGGTGACAATCGTGGACTTGTTATTCCACCAAAAGTTGCGCCAACACAAGCATTAATTGTTCCGATTGCTCAGCATAAAGAAGGCGTACTCGATAAAGCTTATGACCTACGCGATAGCTTGAAAGATATTGTTCGTGTAGATATCGATGCAAGTGATCATATGCCAGGTTGGAAGTTTAATCAAAGTGAAATGAAAGGTTACCCAGTTCGAATTGAGCTCGGACCAAAAGATATTGAAAAAGAGCAAGTTGTTCTTGTGCGCCGTGATACAGGAGAAAAAGAATTTGTACCACTTAATGAATTAGAAGCACGCTTACCAATATTATTAGATGAAATTCAAAATAATTTATTTTATAAAGCATTTGAACACCGCGAAGAAAAAACGTCAATTGCGACAAATATGGATGAATTTAAAACAGCGTTAAAAGAAAATCCAGGTTTTATTAAAGCAATGTGGTGTGGTAAAGAATCATGTGAAGAAACAATTCAAGATGAAACAGGAGCAACGTCGCGCCTGATTCCATTTGAAAAAGAACAAGAACACCTAGCAGATAATTGTGTGTGTTGCGGAGAAGAAGCAACTGACATGGTTTACTGGGCACGCGCTTATTAATAGAAATGCTACATATCAGCTGATATGTAGCATTTTTTTAATCTAATTTATTTAAAGCCTGGTCGAGGTCATTCCATATATCTTCCCAGTGCTCTAAACCAACAGATAATCTAATTAAGGAATTTGTAATGCCCATTTTAAGTCGTTCTTCTTCGGGAATGACTGCATGGGTCATTGTTGCGGGTTGTTCAATCAGTGTTTCCGCATCACCTAGACTGACAGCTACTTTAATAATGTCTAAATGGTTGAGTAATTGTTGAGTTGTCTCTTTTGACCCGTCGACTTCAAAAGCAATCATTCCACCACTTAGTGACATTTGTTTTTCTTTAATTTCGTTTTGGTCAGGCCTACCTTTTCCAGGATAGTAAATATCAGTTACTTTATTATGTGCTGCTAATTTAGCGACAATTTTTTCAGCATTTGCTGTATGACGATCCATCCGGATAGGCAATGTTTTTAACCCACGTAAAATTAACCAGGCATCAAAAGGAGCAAGAATTGCGCCCATATCTTTTTGAGTTGTCATTGCAACCTCGTCTAAGAATTCCTTACTTCCAACAGCAATCCCAGCAATCACATCACCATGACCATTCAGGTATTTTGTTGCAGAATGCAAGACAACATCACAACCAAAATCTAAAGGACGCTGAATGTAAGGTGTTGAAAATGTGTTATCAACGACAACAGGAATATCGAATTCTTTCGCAATTTTTGCGACAAGTTCTAAATCAATTAACTGCATGGTTGGATTAATCGGTGTTTCTAAATAAATAACGCTTGTATTATCTTGAATTGCGTCACGAATGACTGTTTCGGTATTTAAATCTGAAAAAGTTGATGTAATATTATATTTATCTTCAAACATTTTTAGTAATCCATAGGTACATCCATAAAGTCCGGTTGAAGAAACGATATGGTCGTTTGCTTTTGTTAAAGCAACGAGTACAGCAGAAATAGCGCCCATTCCAGAACCAAAAGCTAAACCACGCTCACCATTTTCGAGTTTTGCGACACGTTCTTCAAGTGCTCTAACAGTTGGATTACCTAACCGGGAGTATATATACCCCTCACTTTCACCTGCAAAGCAAGCTTCGCCATGTTCAGCAGAATCAAATTCATATGTAGATGTTTGATAAATAGGTGTGGAAAGACTTCCTAAATGATTTTTACTGTCGTATCCTTCATGTATTGCGTCTGTCGCAAAATGTTTTTTTGGCAAAATAATTCCTCCTAATTCTATTTGAATATTCAGAAAACGATTTTTAAAAATTAGAATAAAAACCGTTGTTGATCGATAGGTTTAAGTATTTTACATGATTTAGCTTTACCAAATAAAGTATAACGATTATTTGCGATGAGCCGGTAAACAAAGTTACGTAAAAACTTAGGGACAATGATAAAGCTATAAAGAAGTGGCCAAGCTTTATTAAGTTTTTTACTAATCTTAAGTGCAGCAGTTGATTCTATAAAGTACGTATTACCTTGAATTAGAATAAGGCTATCACTATCCGCCGGGATATTTAAGTCAAGCATCAACTGTCGCCCAGTCTTACTTGATAAATGTGCAAAGTTAAAATGAACCTTAGGGTCACGCTTAATTATAAATTGGACAGATTGATTACAAAAATGACATTCACCATCAAATAAAACGATTGAATTCATTTTATAGCACAGCTTTTATGGCAGAACTTAATTTATCACCTTTAGTTTGAGGAGCGAAACGTTCAACGACCTCACCATTTCGATTAACTAAAAACTTCGTAAAATTCCATTTAATTTGTTTACCTAAAGTTCCTTTTGCTTCATTGGTTAAGTAATTAAAAAGAGGATGAGCACTTGCACCTTTAACATCTACCTTTTCAAACATTGGAAAAGTCACACCGTAATTCACTTGGCAAAATTCACTAATCTCATCATTTGAACCAGGATCTTGTTTTCCAAATTGATTGCTAGGGAAACCAAGAATAGTAAGTCCTTTTTCATGATAGGTTTCATATAATTCTTGTAATTCACCAAATTGAGGCGTAAAACCACATTCACTAGCAGTATTTACAATTAAGACTACTTGGTCTTTATAATTCTCGAGACTTTCTTCTTCACCCGTAATACGTTTAGCTGAAAATTGATAAATAGACATAATAAAATCCTCCTTTATATAAATATAAATAAAAAGACCTTATTACGCTTTTTGCATCATAATAAGGTCATTAAATTAAATCGTTTCAACTAAAGATTCTTCTTCAATAATACGTAAACGTCGAGCAACTTCTTCATCTGATAAATCATGTTCCATAATGTAGCGATTTCTCGGGTCTACACGACAAGCATGTGTACATCCGCGCATATATTTATGTTCATTTTCTTCAGAACAAAGGAACTGCAAATTACATTCCGGTTCAGCACAGTTGACATAACGTTCACAAGGTGTGCCATCGTAATGATCACGACCAACAATGACGTGTTCTGTTTGATTGATTGGAACTGTTAAGCGTTCATCGAAAACATAACATTGACCATCCCATAGTTTACCTTTAACTTCTGGGTCTTTACCATAAGTAACAATTCCACCATGTAATTGGCCAACATCTTCAAAACCTTTGTCAATTAACCAACCTGTGAACTTCTCACAACGAATTCCACCTGTACAATAAGTAAGGACTCGTTTACCTTCTAACACTTCTTTGTTATCTTCAACCCATTCAGGTAAGTCACGAAAAGATCTAATATCTGGACGAATGGCTCCGCGGAAGTGACCGACATCATATTCATAGTCATTACGCGTATCTAACACAACCGTGTTTTCATCTTGCATTGCTTCATAAAACTCATTTGGTTCTAAATAAGCTGCAGTTAATTTATTCGGATCAGTATCTTCTTCTTCGCTTAAACGAAGTGTAACAAGTTCTTCACGTGCACGTACATGCATTTTCTTAAAAGCATGCCCAACATGTTCGTCAGTTTTAAATACAGTATCTTTGAAGCGGTCATCAGCATGCATCATTTCGATATATGCATCTGTTTGAGAGATTGGACCTGAAACTGTTCCGTTAATGCCATCTTTAGAAACAAGAATACGTCCTTTTAAACCTAATTCCTTACATGCAGCTAAATGTTCAGCTGCAAAAGCATCTGGATCCTCGATTGGAACAAAGTTATAATAAAGTAGTACATGATACGTTTCATTTTCTTTCATTTTTCTTAACCACCTATATTCATATTTGCAAGATACGAATATCTATGCATAAAAATGGGTCTCATAATGTTTTATTATGAAATACATTTATTTATATAATCAAAATAAAATTTGACTACATAAGTCTCTTTATTTTACCATAGCTAAAAGTATCTGTCTAAACAATGAGAATGTAATAACAGTCTATTAGATGTAGAGATAGAAAATAAAGGTCAATTGATTTGTGTCGTCGAACTAATATTCATAAGGGTTAAGGTGCTGATTAAAAGCTAATATAAAAGAAACACAAAAAAATAAGTATAATTCTTTGCAATTTAAATTAAATGATGTAATATAAGTTGTTGTTAAGTGATTTCACATTAACCAGAAAGAACGAAATAAAAAAGAAACTAAATCTATTGACAAACAAAGATTATTATTATAAGATGATTCTTGCTGTTACAATATATTCCACAGTAGCTCAGTGGTAGAGCAATCGGCTGTTAACCGATCGGTCGTAGGTTCGAATCCTACCTGTGGAGCCAAATAGGGGAAGTACTCAAGAGGCTGAAGAGGTGCCCCTGCTAAGGGCATAGGTCGCTTACGCGGCGCGAGGGTTCAAATCCCTCCTTCTCCGCCATTTTATTAAGGCCCGTTGGTCAAGCGGTTAAGACACCACCCTTTCACGGTGGTATCACGGGTTCGAATCCCGTACGGGTCATCATGTTTTGTTGTTGGAAAGTTATTTTTAACTTTCATATATGATTATCTTTTGAAGTGAAAATATTTCACTAAAGAAATCACTCACTTTTAAAAGGCTTTATTATATAGGAATTGATTTTTCTTTATCTAAAGTACTTCATTATAAAAGAACAACTATTAAGTAAACTTAAATTGTTTTTTATTACATTAATATTAAAAACTTGAGTTTAAACATGAATATTATTTATTCGAGCCATTAGCTCAGTCGGTAGAGCATCTGACTTTTAATCAGAGAGTCGCAGGTTCGATTCCTGCATGGCTCACTTTTACTAACACGAATTAAAAAAAGAAGTAAGTTTGCAAAGAAAGTTACACGCGGTCGTGGCGGAACGGCAGACGCGCTAGGTTGAGGGCCTAGTCGGGGGTAACTCGGTGGAGGTTCAAATCCTCTCGACCGCATATATGAAAATGCATAAAACTTGCAAAAGTTTTTACCCCATGTTACATTAGTAAACGTTGCTTATCAGTTCAAACAAAGAAGCAATGTAACAAGTGAACAACCTGTAAGACCTTTAACGGGAAGTAGCTTAGCTTGGTAGAGCGCTTGGTTTGGGACCAAGAGGTCGCAGGTTCAAATCCTGTCTTCCCGACCATTTCATATTATTTACAAATCAAATACGTGCGGGTGTAGTTTAGTGGTAAAACTCCAGCCTTCCAAGCTGATATCGAGGGTTCGATCCCCTTCACCCGCTCCATAATATTTAAATACGATTTAGCAATCTAGTAAGTGGGGCCTGTAGCTCAGCTGGTTAGAGCGCACGCCTGATAAGCGTGAGGTCGGTGGTTCGAGTCCACTCAGGCCCATTTTGCTCCTTGAAAACTGAACAGAACAACTATTAAATGTCAAGAATATATTTTAAGTGTTTTATGACTTTAAAAGATATTTATATCTTTTAGACAAATAAACCCTTAATCAATTCAAAGAATTAT
>JARIBO010000009.1 GCA_029257405.1 Caryophanales bacterium | reverse complement strand
CTTTTCCACAATCAATTGGAAATACGAGTATTATCTTAAAGCAACAAATATACAATGAGCAAGATGAGCTAATTACTGAAGCGGAAGCAGTGATTGTTTTAGTAGATTTAAACAAGCGTGAAAAAACACCAATTCCAGAAGAGATGTCAAATAAGATTAAACAACTTATAACTAAACAAGCTGAATAAAATTTAATATAATTTAATCAGGTATTCTTATCTAGGTCATATGATTTGCTGTTAGATATGTTTTTGTCGTTAAAAACACTATATCTTATAGGCAATTAATCATGTGACCTATTTTAATACATAATTATATGTTCTCTACCTGATTAATTAATCTAAGGAGGGAAAACATGACTACAACAATCGAAGTAAGTCACGTTAAAAAAAGTTATGGGAAAAAAGTAGTACTTGCAGATATTAATTTAAATATTAAAAAAGGTGAAATCCATGGTCTAATCGGTCCTTCAGGATCTGGAAAAACAACGCTTGTAAAAATGATTGTCGGTATGAATGAAACAGATACAGGATCGATTCATGTATTAAGCAAGCAAGTTCCAAATTTATTATTACTTCAAAAAATCGGTTATATGGCACAATCAGATGCTTTATACACTGAATTAACAGGATTAGAAAATTTAAAGTTTTTTGCTGCTCTTTACAAATTAAATAAAAAAGAACAAAAAGAACGTATTGCTTATACAACTAATTTAGTTAATTTAACGAGTGAATTGAAAGAAAAAGTATCAAACTATTCTGGTGGAATGAAACGTCGGTTGTCACTTGCGATTGGGTTGATACAAGATCCAGAAATTATCATCTTAGATGAGCCGACAGTAGGAATTGATCCTGAACTTAGGCAATCTATATGGCGTGAATTATACCGATTAAAAGAAGAAGGAAAAACGATAATCATAACGACTCATGTTATGTCAGAGGCAGAAAGGTGCGACGTCATATCAATGATAAGAGATGGAGGGATTTTAGAACAAGGTTCACCTGCTTCATTAAAAGAAAAATACAATGCTGATAATTTTGACGATGTATTTTTAAAAGCAGGGAGGAAACAAACATGAGAATTTTTGCATTAGTTAAACGAATTATCCAACAAATGTTGCGTGATAAAAGGACATTGGCATTGCTTTTTATTGCTCCATTATTTATTTTAACTTTAATGTATTTCTTGTTTAATGGTGAGACGACAGATCCCAAGCTTGGTGTTGTGAATTTAGATAATCAGTTGATCGAAGAGCTAGAAGCAGTTGATATTAAGCTAAAAAAATACGATAAAGCAAACGCTAGTCTAATAAAAAAAGATGATTTAGATGGTTTATTAAAAAAAGAGGGTGACGTTTATGATTTAACATTAGAAAATAGCAATCCATCTATCGCAAATGAATTGAAAATTAAAATTGGTCAAGCTGCTTCGTCGTTTATTCAAAATGAGTTAGTAGATGGGCAGAAAGATTTGATAGATTCACAAGTGGATTTAGTAGACTCGATTAAAAAAATATTATCTTCTCTACCTCCTGAAGTATTAAGTAATACTAATGCAATAGATTTGGACAAGCTTGACTCGTTTGATTCAGACAAGCTAGAGAATGCAAAAAGTGAACTAGATGAAATTAATAATAACGAAGATATAGAGACAACATATGTATATGGAAGTAAAGATACCGAACTTTTTGATGTGCTTAGTCCGCTTTTAATTGGTTTTTTTGTATTCTTCTTTGTATTTCTAATTTCAGGAATTGGTTTATTGAAAGAAAGAACTTCAGGAACTCTCGAACGTTTACTTTCTACACCAATCCATCGTGTTGAAATAGTCACTGCTTATTTAATTGGCTTTGGATTATTCGCTATTCTTCAAACAGTAATCGTTGTATTTTACTCTATTAATGTTTTGGATATTATAATTGTAGGATCAATTTGGAATGTTCTTTTGATTAATCTTCTACTCGCGTTAGTTGCTCTTTCATTAGGGACACTGTTGTCCACATTTGCTGCATCTGAATTTCAAATGGTTCAATTTATACCGATTGCTATCGTACCACAAATCTTTTTCTCAGGGATTTTCCCATTTGAACAAATGGCTGAGTGGTTGCACAACCTTGCGTACATCATGCCACTTTATTATGGAGCTGATGCACTAAAAAGTGTTATGTATAAGGGGGCGACGTTAGGTGAGATTAAATTTAATCTCGCTATCTTATCGATTTTTGCAATCAGTTTTATTATCTTGAATATATTCGCTCTCCGTCGCTACCGTAAATTATAATAATATTTGTTTTATAAACTGAAAATGTTTAAAGTTTTAATATATCGGGTATAATAGATTATGAACGTGATTTAACTTAGGAGGTATTTTATATATGGCATTACAAATGGAGAATAAAAAAGTAACTAAAAAAGTAAACGAGTTAGTAGCAAACGAAGGTGTGTTTTTTGTTAAATTACACCAATATCATTGGTACGTACAAGGAGCACATTTCTTTACGCTACATGAAAAATTTGAAGAGTTTTATAATCAATCAAATGAGTATTTCGATGCATTTGCGGAACGTTTAATCGCAAAAGGAGAAAAACCTTACTCAACTTTAAGCGAGTATTTAGAAGTTTCTTCAATAAAAGAAGCACCTTATACTAAAAAGCTTTCAGCTGAAGAAATGGTGAGTAATATCGTTGCAGATTTCCGCACACTAAAATCAATTGCGGTTGATGGAATTAAAGCAGCAGGTGCTAGTGGAGACGCAAGTACAGAAGATATGTTAGTTGGCTATGTCGACAGCATTGATTTAAATATTTGGATGCTTCAAGCTTATTTAGGTGAAGACGCAACTAAATAGTCGTTAAGAAAACTAAAACACTTAATCTTTAGTAAAGATTAAGTGTTTTTTATTGAACAATAAATGAATTTGTGTCTAAATATAAAATTTTGGAAATTTAATATTAAAAAAGTGCCAGATTCTTTAAATAATAATTGCATCACTTCCAGATAAATGTTATATTATTTTGTGAATAAGTTCAATTGGTATGTAACATTGTAAATATGTGTTATTCCACTATATTTTTTTAGGGAAAATCTAAACGTTTACATGAAGGAGATTATCTGATGAAAACAAGACGTGATAAACCGACAATTGTTGATGTTGCAAAACTTGCAGGAGTATCGGTTGCAACAGTTTCACGGGTAATTAATCACCAAGGTGGCGTTCGTAAGGAAACAGAAGATAGAATTATTCATGCAATTAAAGAACTGAATTATATTCGTGATGCTGTTGCGCGCAGCATGATTCAAAAAGAAACAAAAACAATTGCCGTTATTATTCCTGATATATGCAATCCTTTTTTCTCACAGTTGGTTTCAGGCATTGAACAAAAAGCGCTTAAACAAGATTATTTTACAACGCTGAGTAATTCAAACGACTCTAAAACAATTGAGAGTAAAATTGTGCAACATGTATTAGAGCGTGGTGTAGACGGTGTGATAGTGACAACCTCAGATGAAAATGGTGATCAATTAAAACCACTTTTTGATGCGAACATTCCTGTCATTGCAGTGGACCGCGTTTTAAAAAACAATGATGTTGATACAGTTATTATCGGCAACCGGGAAGGTTCATATGAAGCTGTCACACATTTAATCAAAGAAGGTCATGAAAAAATTGCGATCATTAGAGGCCCTCAAGATACAACACCAGGACTTGAAAGATATAAAGGTTATCAGCTTGCTTTAAAAGAGCATGGCATAAAAGAAGTAACTAATTGGGTAGCTGATGGAGATTTTAAAGAGCAAAGTGGTTATGAACTGACAAAAGAGTTATTTAAGTTAAAAGACCGCCCTACAGCAATATTTTCAAGTAATAATTTAATGAGTGTTGGTGTGATCAAAGCACTTCAAGAATTAAACTGGCAATTAGGAGATGAGGTTTCTTTTATCGGGTTTGATGATATCGAAATTGCTACTTTCACAAATCCCAACTTAACAACCGTTTCAAGGCCAATGAAACAATTAGGTGAAGTCGCTTTTGATCTTTTATATGAACGAATGAAAGAAGATGATTCAAAAACATTTATAAAACAAGAATTAATTTTACCACCCTATTTAAATATTAGAGAATCTTGCAAGAAAAATAATTCAATCATAAATAGATAAAGGAGCCTCTTATGAAAAAAAGTGGAATTTTACATCCCGAGCTTAATAAATTAATTTCAGAAACAGGCCATACAGATGAAATTGTCATTACAGATGCAGGTCTTCCGTTACCAGAAGAAGTAAATACACGGATAGATTTAGCGTTAACAGAAGGAACTGTTCCTTTTGTTGAATTATTGCAAACGGTAATTAATGAGCTAGCGGTTGAAAAGATAATTTTAGCAGAAGAAATTAAAACCGTTAGTCCAAAAATACATAAAGAAATTTTAAATTGTTTTTTAGATATAGAAATTGAATACCTATCACATGTTGATTTTAAAGAGCGTACTAAAGGAGCGCGCGGATTAGTCCGCTCGGGAGAGTTTACGCCATTTGCTAATGTGATTTTAGTAGGCGGTGTTGTCTATTAATATGACACATGAAAATCCGAATGGTAGGAGGAATTGAGATGGCAAGTCTCTTAACTTTAAAAAACATAAAAAAATCATTTTCTGGAATTAAAGTATTAAAAGGAATCGATCTAGCAGTAGATTCAGGAGAAATTGTTGCTCTTTTAGGTGAAAATGGTGCAGGTAAATCAACTTTAATGAAAATTATTGCTGGAGTATTTGGGCCAACTGCTGGAGATATTTATTTAAAAGGTGAAAAAGTAACAATTTTAAACCCAAAACATTCCCAGGAACTAAAAATTAGTATCATTCACCAAGAGTTTAATTTAATCACAGATATGTCTATAGCAGAAAATATTTATCTTGGTCGTGAAAAAAGAAGATTTGCAGGCATTATCGATTGGAAAACAATGAGACAAGAAACAACAAAAGTCTTAGAAAAAGTAGGTATGAGTCATTTATCGCCTAATACACTCATTTCTGAATGTTCCGTTGCCCAGAGACAACTCATTGAAATAGCTAAAGCACTCTCATTTGATTCCGAAGTTTTAATCATGGATGAACCAACAGCTACTTTAAATGCTAAAGAGACTAGGACATTACTAAATTTAATGGAAACTTTACGTCATGAAGGTTTAGGTATTATATTTATTACGCATCGTTTAAATGAAGTCATGCAAGTAGCGGACAGAATCGTTGTCCTTAGAGATGGTAACTTTATCGGTTCAGAAAATATTACTGATGTAACAGAAGATAAAATGGTTTCAATGATGGTCGGACGTGATATAACTGATTTATTTCCAGATCGGATTGAACCAACAGATGACGTTATTATGAAAGTAGAAAATTTATCCGTTCGAAATAAGTTAAAAGACATCTCATTTAACGTAGCAAAAGGTGAAGTGTTAGGCGTTGCTGGACTACTTGGTTCAGGAAAAACAGCACTTTCTAAATCATTATTTGGTCTCGAAAAAATAGAGTCCGGTTCAGTTAATTTCCATAATAAATCAATTAGTACACCGAAACAAGCGATTGATGCAGGTATTGCACTTGTTACAGATGACAGAAAGGGTGAAGGACTTGTACTTAATCTTTCAGTTTATGAAAATTTACTTTTACCTTATTACCGTAAAATCGGAAAGTCCGGTGTGTTGAATAAAGCTAAAATGGATACAATCGTTGATAAGTGGGTAGATGCTTTAAGTATTAAAGTACATCATCCGTCTGTTGAAGTTGGTACATTAAGTGGTGGTAACCAACAAAAAGTAGTCTTAGGAAAATGGTTGCAAATGAACCCAGATTTATTAATCTTAAATGAACCAACAAGAGGAATAGATATTGGTGCTAAAACAGAAATTTATAAAATAATTAAAGACTTAACTGAAGCAGGTATCTCGATTATTTTAATCTCTTCTGAAATGCCAGAATTACTTGGTATGGCTCACCGCATCATTGTTTTACATGAAGGTGAATTAAGTGGTGAGTTAACAGCAGAAGAAGCGACCCAAGAAAAAATATTTAATTACGCTACAGGAGGCGGGACGATTGGTAAATAATAAAGATGGAGAACAAAAAAAGAAGTGGATTGATGTCGTCCTCTTTCTAGATAAATATCGCGTGTTATTAATTTTTGGATTATTAATCATTGCAGCGAGTCTTTTATCAGATGCTTTTCTTACGACAAGTAACTTATTTAACGTGTTTAGACAAGTTTCGATTATTGCAATAATGTCTGTTGGGATGACGCTTGTTATTATCACAGCAGGTATTGATTTATCTGTTGGTTCGGTCATGGCATTTTCAGGAGCGGTCCTTGCAGGAGTTATTGCTGCTGGTGTCTCGCTTCCAATTGCAATCATAGCAAGTCTTGCAGTAGGTGTTTTATTAGGTGCATTTAATGGGTTTATCATTGCAAAAGGAAAAGTGCCAGCCTTTATCGCGACGCTAGCCGTGATGGTTATTGCAAGAGGAATGACACTGGTCTTCACTCAAGGTAATCCAATAGTTGTGAGTAATTCAGCATTTCGTTTTATCGGTTCAGGAACAATTTTTGGTATTCCTTTTCCGATTATTTTAATGCTCGCAATCTTTGCGTTTATGTACTGGGTACTAAAGCATACGACGTTTGGTAGATATATTTATGCAATTGGTGGAAATGAAGAAGCGGCACGTTTAGCTGGTATTTCAGTTGATCGTGTGAAAATTGCAGTCTACGCCTTATCAGGTTTATTTGCTACCATATCTGCATTAATTTATACATCACGCCTTATGTCAGCACAACCTAATGCGGGTGCTGGGATGGAGTTAGATGCCATTGCAGCAGTTATTATTGGAGGTACAAGCCTTGCAGGTGGTAAAGGTGGCGTTACAGGTACACTAATAGGTGCGTTAATCATGGGTGTGCTTGATAACATTTTAAACTTAACAAACGTTTCACCGTTTTATCAAGACATTGCAAAAGGTTTAGTTATTTTAGCAGCAGTATTAATCGATAGTAAGCTCGCAAATCTTAAAAAATAAACTATATTTTATGGAGGTTTTGACAAATGAAAAAGATTTTTAGCATCGTAATGGTTATGTTTGTTTTAGTATTAGCTGCTTGTGGTAGCGATGATGGTGCAAGTGGTGGAGATTCGGAAACTAAAGATGTGTCAGATATGAAAGTTGGTTTAGCTGTTAATACATTAAATAACCCATTTTTTGTTGATTTAAAAGATGGAGCAGAAAAACAAGCTAAAGAAGAAGGAATTGAACTTATCGTCATTGATTCCCAAGGTGATCCAGGAAAACAAATGTCAGATGTAGAAAACTTATTACAACAAAACATTGATTTATTAATTTTAAATCCAGTAGACAGTGACGCAGCAGGCCAAGCTTCACTTATCTCAAATGACCAAAATGTACCGGTCATTACTGTTGACCGTGAGGCGTCAGATGGAGAAATTGTTACGCATGTTGGTTACAACGCACTCAAATCAGGTGAAATTGCGGCAACTTATTTAGATGAAGAGTTAGATGGTAAAGGCAAAATAGTAGAAGTACAAGGTGTTCTGGGGACAAACGTAGGTCGTGACCGTAGTAAAGGGTTTAACGAATACGTAGACGGAGTAGATGGCCTTGAAATTATTGCAAGTCAATCAGCTAACTTTGATCGTGGTGAAGCTTTATCTGTTATGGAAGATATTTTACAAGCAAATAGTGAAATTGATGCAGTTTACGCTGCAAATGATGAAATGGTTATGGGTGTTTTATCAGCAATCGAATCAGCAAATAGACTAGATGACATTACAGTTATCGGGACAGATGCGATTGACCCAGCACTAGAAGCAATTCGTGAGGGTCGTTTAGAAGCTACAATTGCTGAACCACCATTCTTTTTAGGTAGTGAAGCAGTACAAGCTGCAATCCAAACATTAAGTGGTGAAGAAGTAGAAAAAAGTATCATTTTAGAAAATACATTAGTAACTGAAGAAAATGTAGATGAAGTAAAAACGAGATAAGTAGGTGAACCTTGTGGCAAATATTATTGTAGTAGGAAGTTATGTAGTTGATTTAATGAGTCGTACGCCACATATCCCGAGTGCAGGTGAAACAGTACTAGGCGGTCCATTTAAAATGGGGCCAGGTGGTAAAGGTGGTAATCAAGCAGTTGCAGCAGCGAGGTTAGATGCTAAAGTGACCATGCTCACAAAAGTAGGAAATGATATTTTTGGAGATGATGCTTTAAAGAACTTTAAAAAAGAAGGAATTGTTACTGAATACGTCACGCGTCATCCAGATGAAATAACGGGAACAGCGTTAATTGCTGTAGATGATAAGAGTGAAAATATGATTGTTGTATCACCTGGAGCATGTGGGTTGATTACAAAAGAAGATGTCGAATCAGCACGTGATGTTTTCAAGGAGTCAGATATTGTTTTATTACAACTAGAAACAGCAATTGAGGCAGTAGAAGCGACGATTAATTTAGCGCATGCTTTAAATAAGCCAATTATCTTAAATCCAGCTCCTTATCAAGATGTATCAGATGAATTACTCAAAAAAGTAACTTATTTAACACCAAACGAAACTGAAGCCAAGTTATTAACTGGAGTCGAAGTGACAGATGAAACTTCAGCAAGAGAAGCGTCTAAAATATTGCTCGAAAAAGGCGTAGAGACAGTCATTATAACACTAGGTAAACAAGGTTGTTTTGTTTATGATGGAAGAGATGAAGGGCGTTTTATTAAAGCATATGAGGTAAAAGCAATCGATACAACAGGTGCGGGTGATGCTTTTAATGGAGCGTTCGCTACATCTATTGCAGACGGCTACTCATTAGATGAAGCAGTTAACCGGGCAAATGCAGTCGGAGCTCTATCAGTTACAAAATTAGGTACCGCAATTTCAATGCCCTACAAAGATGAATTAGAAAGTTTTCTTGCTTTAGTATAAATAATTTTTATTCGTAAGACAATTAAGTGGAGGTGTTTTTTATTCAAAACAAAGATGTTACAAGTTCAGAAATAGCAAAAATGATTGATCATACATTATTAAAGCCAGAAGCAACAAAAGAACAAATCATTACTTTATGTAAAGAGGCAGCTGAATATAAATTTAAAACAGTATGTATTAATCCATCGTGGGTTGAAACATGCGCACAAGAACTTAAAAATACAGAGGTTGGAATTGCTACAGTAATTGGTTTTCCACTTGGAGCAACGAGTACATTTACAAAAGTAGCTGAAACACGTGATGTGATTGCACTTGGAGCAACAGAAATTGATATGGTTATTAATATAGGTGCATTAAAGTCCGGTGACTATGATGCAGTAAAACAAGATATCGCAAGCGTTGTTCAAGCTGCAAATAATCAAGTTGTTGTAAAAGTTATTATTGAAACAGGCTTCTTATCAGATGATGAAAAGAAAAAAGTTTGTCATCTTGCAAAAGATGCAGGAGCAGATTTTGTTAAAACATCAACTGGTTTTGGTCCAGGGAAAGCAACACCAGCAGATATTGCGCTTATGAGAGAAGTAGTAGGTCCTGATATGGGTGTTAAAGCATCTGCAGGTGTAAGAGATTTTGAAACAGCAAAAGAACTTATTATCGCAGGTGCAACAAGAATTGGTGCAAGTGCAGGAAAAGAAATTGTTTCAGGTGGCACAGGAAACGATTATTAATAAAAGTAAAATCACACTTTCTTTAAGAAAGTGTGATTTTTTTGTTTAAAATAAAAAAATAAGTTTTAGGGCTTGCATTATTTTTATTCCTATATTATACTAAAAATAGATTAAATTTAATCTAATTAGTTTTAATCTAATTAAAACTAATCTATTTAAAAAGGATGTGTAAGCATGGAAGAAAAAGATGTACGCATCAAAGCATTTACTGTTTTTATGAAATCATCGAAATCTGTCGAAAAATTAATTAAGCAAGATTTCTTGAAAAAAGAAATCAATTTAAATGAGTACGCAGTAATGGAACTAATCTATCATAGGGGCGACCAACCGATTCAGTCGATTGGTAAAAGAGTACTTATGGGTGGAGGCAGTATTACTTATGTGATCGATAAGCTTGAAGATAAGGGTTTTCTATATAGGAGACCATGTGAAAAAGATCGTCGAAAAATGTTTGCTTGCATTACTGAAGAAGGAAAGCAATATATGAAAAAACGAGTTAAAGAGCAAGAGTCATTAATCAATACAATTTTTGGTGAGATGAATGATAAAGAAGTAAAAGAAGCAATTGAACTTTTTAAACAAATTGGAGTTCATGCTGAAAGTTTATTAAAATAGTGCTTGTGTCTGTAATCGACACAAGCTTAAAAATAAACAATTATCTCGAAACTGAGATAATTGTTTGAAATGAATAAAAGTGGGATATATTGGATGAGAAGAACTTAACTTTTTAATGTTAAAAAAATATAAAAAATAAATTAAAAATATAAAGGGGTTTTATAAAATGAAAAACGAATTATTAGGAATTCACCACGTTACAGCAATGACAGATAATGCAATGAGAAACTATGAGTTTTTTACAGATATACTTGGGATGAGATTAGTTAAAAAAACTGTAAATCAAGATGATATTCAAACCTATCACACATTTTTTGCAGACGATGTAGGGTCACCAGGAACAGATATGACCTTCTTTGATTTCCCAAACAGTCCAAAAGGTAGAGCAGGAACGAACTCAATTTCAAGAACAGGACTTAGAGTACCAGATGACGCAGCGCTTGAATATTACTTAGAGCGTTTTAAAGAGTTTAAGGTAAAAAATGATGGCATTCAAGAATTATTCGGGAAAAAAGTATTACCTTTTGAAGAATCTGACGGCCAGCGCTACCAGTTATTCTCTGATGAAAAAAATGAAGGTGTGGCACCAGGTATTCCTTGGAAAAATGGTCCAGTACCAGAGGATAAAGCAATTTACGGCTTAGGTCCAATTGAAATTAAAGTAAGTTATTTTGATGAATTCAAAAAAACACTAATTGAAGTTTTTGGTATGACACCGATTCTTGAAGAAGAAAATCTAACATTGTTTGATGTAGGTGAAGGTGGAAATGGTGGTCAAGTCATTTTAAGAAAAGATGAGTCTACAGTAAGTTCCCAGGGGTACGGTCAAGTTCACCACGTATCGTTTAGAGTAAAAGACCATGCAGCAATTAAAGAGTGGGAAGAAAGATATAACAAGCTAGGTATGCAACATTCAGGAAATGTAGACCGTTTCTATTTTGAAGCACTTTATACACGTGTTGGTCATATTTTAATTGAACTATCAACAGATGGACCAGGATTTATGGATGATGAACCTTACGAAACCTTAGGTGAAAGTTTAGCATTACCTCCATTCCTTGAGCCACAACGTGAACAAATTGAAGCAAAAATTCGTCCATTTGACACAACGCGTTCGAAATAAAACATTAAGAGGAGAAGATATAAATGGAAGCAATTAAAAAAATTCACCATATAACAGCTATTGTAGGAGATCCAAATGAAAACTTGAAATTCTATCGTGACGTTTTAGGACTTCGTTTAATTAAACAAACGGTAAACTTTGATGATCCAGGTGTTTATCACTTATATTTCGGAGATCATAACGATACACCAGGAACAGTTATTACATTCTTCCCGTGGACAAATGATAACAAAGGTAGAAAAGGGAGCGGTCAAGTTGGCCGAATTGCTTTTAGAGTACCAAAAGGAAGCCTTGGCTACTGGAAAGAACAATTAACTACTCAAAACCTTAAAGTCGAGTTAACTCAGCTATTTGGCAAAGATACACTCGAATTTGATGATGTACATGGTCTTGAGCTTGCAATTGTTGAGGGCAACGCGCCGGCAGACAACCACGATATAGTCGGTTTTCATGGATCTGTTTTACTCTCTGCAAATCCAGAAGGTACGAAAGAATTACTAACAGACATTATGGGATTAAAACAGTTAGATATCAAAGGTGACAATTACCATTTTGAAACAGTCGGCGAAGAAAAACACCATATTATTAGTTCAATCCCGCCACAGGCTGCTGGAAGATTTGGTATCGGTACAGTTCACCATATCGCTTGGTCAGTACCAGATTTAGATGTTTTAAAAGCGTGGCAAGATACGCTACATGAATCAGGATTTGGTGTGACTGAAGTAAGAGATAGAAATTATTTTAAATCAATTTATACAAGTGAAAAAGGAAATGTCGTTTTTGAGTTTGCAACAGACGGTCCAGGATTTGATTTAGATGAAGATAAAAACTCACTGGGAACAGCTTTAAAATTACCAGAACAATATGAACACAGAAGAGAAGAATACGAAACATCACTACCGAAATTGGATTTGTAATTGATGAAAAACATGCTAAATTTTTCACCAAAGGAACTGACGGCCAAAGAGAAGAAGAAATTTCTCATTGGCTCAGTTATCCCGCGACCAATTGCATTAGTCTCAACAAAATCAAATTCAGGTATTGTAAATATTGCACCGTTTAGTTATTTTAATATCGTTACATTTAATCCGCCGATGTTATCTGTCGCAGTACTCCGTGTTGATGGTGAATCAAAAGATACGGCTAGAAATATATTAGAAAATAAAGAAGCAGTTGTTCAAGTAGTCGATACAAGTAATGTTGAAGCGGCAAACGCCGCGTCAGCACCACTCGGACCGACAGAAAGTGAACTTGATGTTTCAAGTTTTACAACAGTCGAGTCACAAACGATTAAGGTACCTGGGGTAAATGAAACAAAAGTTAGGTTTGAAACAGAGTTATACGATTCGTTGGTTATCTATAATGAAGAAGATATTCCAACGACAGACGTCTTATTTTTGAAAGTAAAACACTATCATATAGATGAAAGTATTTATCAAAATGGCTATATCGATCCAGAAAAGCTAAGTGCGGTAAGCAGACTTGCTGGGAGCGATTACGCTGAGATAGGAAAACTATTTTCACTAGAACGACCTACAAAATAAGAGGAGATGAAAATAAATGAAATATATTTATAAAGAAAATAAAAAAGGTGCACCCGTATTTGTATTACTTCATGGAACAGGTGGAACAGAAGATGATTTAGTCTCACTTGCAGAACTACTTAATCCTGAATACAATATTTTAGGAATTCGAGGAAATGTACAAGAAAACGGTATGAACAGATACTTCAAACGTCACGGCGAAGGTCAGTATGACTGGGAAGATTTAGAGTTTCGTGGAAATGAACTATTTGAGTTTATCGCAGAAAAATCAAAAGAGTATGATTTTAAATTAGAAGATACAGTGCTTGTTGGATTTTCAAACGGTTCAAATATTGCTATTCAAATGATGCTAAAGCAGCCAGATAAATTTAAAAAAGCTGCGTTATTTGCACCATTATACCCTGCTGATATTGCAGAAAAACAAGATTTTAGTGATGTGGAAGTATTCTTGTCACTTGGTAAAGGAGATCCGGTTGTACCAGAAGCTGAAAGTGAACGTGTGATTAGTTTGTTTAAAGAAAGAGACGCAGATACAACAGTAGCTTGGGTTAATGGGCATAGCTTAACCCAAGAAGTGGCATTAAAAGCAAAAGAGTGGTTAAACAAATAATTTAGGAGGTTAGAATATGAAGAAAACCTATAATTCTAAAGGAATCGATGTATATTTCGAACCCAAAAAATGTATCCATGCTGCTGAATGTGTAAAAGGACTTCCAGAAGTATTTGATACAAATAAAAGACCTTGGATTAATCCTGAAAATAGTGAAGCCCAAAAAATTGCAGATGTTGTTGAAAGATGCCCAAGTGGCGCACTCACCTATCACCGTAAAGATGGTGTAAGCAATGAATCGCATGATCAAACGACGATTAGAGTCGGAGAAGATGGCGAGTTTTATGTAGTAGGGAATTTCACTTTAGAAAATGGAAGTGAAAAGCTCGAACTAAACAGGGCCGTACTTACAAACTCAAACGAAACAGATAATCCACCGTTTTATGATAAAAGTTTAAGCGAAGGTAAATAATAAATTAGAGAGAGTGAATAGAATGGAAATCAAAAAAAATAATGAACAATTTTATATTGGTGATAATCCTGAAGAACCTTTAGCAGAGATGACAATTGTACTTAATGGTCCAAGACAACTTATTATTGATCATACAATGGTTACCGACGAGTTAAGAGGTGAAGGTGCGGGCGACATGTTACTTGCAGAAGTTGTCAAATATGCACGTGAAAATGAGCGTAAAATCATTCCATTATGTCCATTCGCAAAAGCAAGACTTGAAAAAGATAGAGATAAATACACAGATGTGTTAGATAAGTAAAGGAAATGAGTATATAAAATGAGTTTTTTTAAAAGATTATTTAATAAAACAAAGGGGAATGAAGAAATGTCAAAAGTTAAATTAGCAGTAATTTTTTATAGTCTAGGTGGAATAAATTATCAAATGGCGAAATGGGCTAAAGAAGGTGCAGAAGCAGCAGGTGCTGAAGTAAGATTACTTAAAGTTGAAGAACTTGCTCCAAAAGAAGTAGTAGAAGCAAACGGAGCGTGGAAAGCAACAGTAGAAGCAACTGCAGATGTTCCAGTAGCAACTTCAGACGATATCGAGTGGGCAGATTCAATTATCTTTAGCACACCAACTCGTTTTGGTGGCATGGCTGCTCAAATGAAACAATTTATTGATAAGCAAGGTGGTCTTTGGGCAGGTGGAAAGACAATTAATAAAGTAGTGAGTGGTATGTCATCTGCACAAAACCAAGGTGGCGGACAAGAAGCAACAATACTTAGTTTATATACATCAATGATGCACTGGGGTGCTATTATTGTCCCAACAGGTTATACTGATCCATCAATCTTTACTGCAGGCGGTAATCCATATGGTACAAGCGTTACAGTTGGACAAGATGGTAAGATGGTTGAAGATGTTGAAGGAGCGGTAAAACATCAAGCTGAACGTACTGTTTCTGTAGCAAAATCAATTATAAATAACTAAATTATAATTTAAAAGCGTTCTAAACATTCTGGTGTTTATAACGCTTTTTTTATTTAAGTGTGTATCTGTTATAATAAATTTAAGAGTAAGGGAGGTTTATTAAATGAATACAAAAACATTAAAAAGAACCAATTTGTTAGTTACTTTGAATTTACTTTTTTTCATTGCAATGTTAGTTATTAATTATCTAGGAGCATCTGGATTTTTTAATGGCATGGGTCAAGCGGATATATCCGCTAAGTACACAACACTGATTACACCAGCAGGGTTTGCTTTTTCAATTTGGGGGCTTATTTATACACTTTTACTTATAACTTTAATTTACTTTTTTATAAAGAGAAAAGACCCTGCAGTTAGTAGATTAATTCACCTCATTTCACCATTATTTATAGTAAGTTCTTTCATGAATATGGGATGGATTATTGCTTTTTCATATGAACAAATTGGCATTTCGACTTTATTAATATTGGCTTTAGCGGTTAGCTTATTTTTAATTATTGAAAGAATTTATAAAAACCGAACGGAACTTCCAGTTACTCTAGCAGGAATCAGTTTTACATTGTATGCAGCTTGGGTGTTTATTGCGAGTATTCTTAATGTTGCCTTGTTTTTAGTTAAGCAAAACTGGGGTGGTTTTGGTATTTCTGATTCAATCTGGACAATTGTCGTCTTATTTATAGCAATTGCTTTTGTCTTATTTTATTTATCACTTTACAAAAATGCAATCTTCCCAATTAGTTTAGCATGGGCATTTTACGGAATCTATAGTTCATATAATAGTGGGAAATTTGATCCACCGATGGCGTCATTAATCGAAGGAGTACTTCTATTTGGAATGATTGTCTTTATTATTTTGGTTGTCGTTACGTTTGTAAGAAATGACTATTCAATATTTCCGAGGAAAGATAAGCTAAAAAACAATTATCAGACTAATTAAAGACAATCTATTTAGCTTGCAATCGCGTCATTTACGTGATAAATTTAAAAACAGAAAATCAATCTAAACAGTATTGTGTATAACCTCGGTAATATGGTCCGAGGGTCTCTACCAGGAACCTAGAAAATCCTGATTACAAAAGTTTTTTTGTGGTCGGGATTTTTTATGTCTAAAAACTGGAAAAGATTAATGAAGGAGGGGTATTCTTGGATTTTCGAGTGTTTTTATTAGCTCTTGTCGCTGTCACGGTTGGACTTGTCGAGTTAGTTGTTGGGGGTGTCTTACCCATCATTGCAAAAGACCTTGATGTTTCAATTGCAACAGCAGGACAACTTATTACTGTATTTGCTTTAGTATTTGCAATTGCTGGTCCTGTGTTACTATCACTTACCGCAAAAATCGAACGAAAAAAATTATTTTTAATTACTTTATTTATCTTTTTTTTAGGAAATATCTTTACATATTTTAGTCCAACATTTGGTTTAATTATGGCGGCTCGAGTATTAACAGCAGCAAGTGCCGCACTGATTATTGTGCTTGCTCTAACAATTACTTCAAGAATTGTTCATCCCTCACAGCGTGCGAAAGCATTAGGTTATATTATTATGGGAATCAGTTCATCGCTTGTTCTTGGTGTACCACTTGGAATTGTCATTACAAATCTATTTGGTTGGCGTACAATTTTTTTAGGTATTGCGATTTTAACAATTGGTTCGATGATTATGATTACAAGATACTTTGAAAAAATTCCAGCAGGAGAAGTCCAACCCATTTTAAAACAATTAAAGGCATTAACGAATAAAAAAATCTTATTTGCTCATTTTGCCACGATGTTTATGCTCGCAGGGCACTACTCAGTATATGCCTACTTTACACCATTTCTTGAAACAACGATGAATCTCGAAGCTTCTTGGATTAGTGTGTTTTACTTTATATTTGGTCTTGCTGCAGTTGCAGGTGGTGCGCTCGGTGGTGGACTTGCAACACGCCTAGGTTCTAAAAAAAGTATTTTAATTATTTTGGGTGCCTTTTCACTTAGTTTATTCGCCCTTCCTTACTCAACATTTGCGATGCCAGTATTTATCATCGTCATGATGATTTGGGGAGCACTGAGCTGGGCACTTGCGCCTGCGCAACAAGACTATATCGTTCAAACAGATCCTGTTATGTCCGATGTTCACCAAAGCTTAAATAACTCTGCGTTACAAGTTGGTATTGCACTTGGTTCAGGAATAGGTGGAATTGCCTATAGCCAGACAGGCAACGTTGCAAGTATGCCAACATTTGGTGGCATTATTGTAATCATTGCCTTTATTTGTGCATTTATATCACTTTCGATAAAAAAAGATAGTAAAAAACAATCACAAATGAAATCTGAATTTGTTCAATAAAGTTTAAAGTATATTTAAAAAGGTGGATGTTATCGTGGATAAGAAAAGTCTAATTAATTTAATTGACGCTGCCGCAGGTCGAAAGCCAAGTGATCTTGTATTTAAAAATGGAAAGATTATTGATGTTTATCAAGGTAAAATTATTGAAGGCGATGTCGCAATTAAAGGTGGGAAAATTGCAGCAATTGGTGAGACATATGAAGGTAAAGAAGTGATTGACTTAAAAGGGAAATATATTGCACCTGGTTTTATTGATCCGCATATTCATGTGGAATCATCTTATGTGACACCAGAAGAATTTGGTCGTTTACTCGTACCACATGGAACGACAACGATTATGGCAGATCCTCACGAAATAGTTAACGTAGCAGGGCTTAAAGGATTAGATTATATGATAGAAGCAGCCAAAAAAACGGTGCTAGATATTAAATATATGATGCCATCTTGTGTTCCGGCGACCAATATGGAGAATTCAGGCGCAGTTTTAATGGCTTCAGATATGGTTGCTCATATGGAAGCGGGAGAAGTAGAAGGACTTGCTGAATTTATGAACTTTCCAGGGGTTATTAATGCTGAGAGTGATGTGATTGATAAACTTTTAGTGGCTAAAAAATTAAATAAACGAATCGATGGTCACAGCCCGCTCGTTGAAGGAAAAGAACTTAATGCTTATGTTGCTGCCGGAATCAGTAATGATCATGAATGTTCAACAATTGAAGAAATGCATGCTCGTATTTCTAAAGGTATGTATGTATTTTTACGCGAAGGAACAGTAACACAAAATTTAAGAACTTTACTTAAAGGTGTAACGCCTGAAAACATGCGACGATGTATTCTATGTGGTGATGATGTCCAAGCTAAAACAATTTTAGAAAAAGGACATTTAGATCACGCAATTCGCGTTTGTGTCAAAGAAGATATTCATCCAATTGAAGCGATTAAAATGGCAACAATTAATACAGCAGAATGTTGTGAGTTGACTGATCGGGGCGCAATTGCACCAGGTTTAAAAGCTGATTTAGTTATTTTTAGTGATTTATTTAATTTAATCGTCGAACAAACCTATATCGACGGAAAGCTTGTAGCAAATGACGGGGAGTACCTTCCTGAAATGACAAAAGCAGATATTTCTTCAGTGGAATCAAGTGTACATGTGAGTGATTTTAAAGAAGAGAAACTCCGCTTAGAACTTACTTCAGACCAAGCAAGAGCAATTGAAGTGATTAAAACAGAAGCCTTGACGAATGAAGCAATTGTTAAAGTAAACCGCAACAATCAAGGCGAATTTGTTTATAATCCTAATGAGCCTGTTGTAAAAATAGCTGTTATAGAAAGGCATAAAAATACAGGAAATGTTTTTGTAGGCTTACTAAAAGATTATGGCATTCAAACTGGAGCAATTGGTATTTCAATTGCACATGACTCACACAACTTAATTGTTACGGGTACAAATGATAGTGATATGTCTATGGTCGTTAATGAATTAAAAAAGCAAGACGGTGGCGTAGTCTTAGTCAATGAAGGTAAAGTTATTGGACGGATGGCATTACCAGTAGGAGGTATCATGAGTGATTTATCAGGTGAAGAAGTGACTGAGCAACAAAATAAAGTAACTAAAGTAGCCCAGGATATACTTGGTGTTTCAAAAGAAGTAGA